>DATLQX010000231.1:0-15115 GCA_035534995.1 Chloroflexota bacterium
GATGCAGCCGCGCGGCGTGTGCGGCGCGTCACCGTCGAAAATCTGACTCACCGTACCCAGCCCAGCCTCCCGTAGATGCGCGATGAACGGTTCCAGGATGCGGTCAAGATCCGGGAGCCGGCCTTCGAGGCAGCGGTAGGCATCCACATAGACGCCCAAAAGCCAGGGCCACACCGTCCCCTGGTGGTAGGCACTATCGCGCCGAGCCTGATCGCCTTCGCACCGGCCGCGATACTCGGGATCGCCGGGCGAAAGCGTACGCACACCGTACGGAGTCAGCAGGTGCAAGGTGACCTCGTCAAACGCCCGCTGGGCCTGGTCCCCTGGCACCAACGGGTTGGCCAGGGCGAGGGCGAAGAGCTGGTTGGGGCGAAGCCGATCATCATCGCCGTTCGGGCCGTCGACCAGGTCAAACAAACACCCTCTCTCCTCGTTCCAGAAACGCGCGGCGAACGAGGAACGGGCCCGACCGGCCGCCTCGTGATACTGAGACGGGTCATCGCCCATCGCGGGCGCCCAACCGGCCATCAATTCAAGAGCCTGGATCCACAGCGCGTTCACCTCAACCGGCTTCCCCACCCTGGGGGTAAAGACCTGGCCATGCAGCCGCGCGTCCATCCAGGTCAGGTAGGTGGGCGTCCGCCCCTCCCCATCCTCGCCGGCCCGCAACAGCCCGTCCTGGGGATCCACCCCGATCCCGGATCGGGTGCCGCTGGTATAGGCCGCGATAATCTCGCGCAAGATGGGATAGAGATCCGGCAATAGCCGCGGATCGGCGCCCGCCGCGAGGGTAGCTTCGAGGGCGCGGAAAAACAGGAGGCTGGTATCCACCGCCGCGTATTCCGGAAGGTCGTCGGTTTCCGGGAATCGGCTGGGAATCAGTCCATCCTCAAGGTGCTCGGCCAGCCCCCGGAGGAGGTCGGACGCCTCTTTCACCCTACCCGTTTCCAGCAGAATGCCCGGAAGGGCAATCAGCGAATCGCGAGGATGGTCCGAAAACCAGGGGTAGCCGGCGATCAGGCCGACTCTGACGGGGAGCGTCGAGTCGACGGAGCGGCGTTGCACCACGAACTGGGCCGCCGCCTCCTGAAGCGCGACTGCCAGACGAGCGTGGTTCCCTTCCGGCGCGCGAACCGCGGTGGCATGCGCGTGCGTGGATCGGCGAGCCGCCAAGGCGGTGTCGGGGTGTGGAGTATCCGGACCCGGAGGCTCGGCGCTGGCGATAAACGTAAGTGAGCGGCCGGGCCGCAGCATGGCATGAAAGGTTCCCGGCTGAAAGAGATCCTCGATATGATCGTAGCCGCGGGCTCGTTCCTCCCGGAGGAGAAAGCTCCAATACCAGTCGCCCGCGGCCTGGAACGAGGCGCCGGCGGCCAGGAGCCATAGAGGCGGCACGCCGTCACCGGCCAGGACTTGCGCTCCATCCTTGATCGGTTCCACGGACCAGGGTCGATTCCAATCGCCGCGTTGCACCTTATGATGATCCCGCGCGGCGCACAGAGGACGGAGCGCCAGATCGAGGGCCGCGCCGCCCACCGCCAATTTATAGCGAACTACCGTGATGTTATGGCCAGGGACCATCCAGATGGTCCGTCGCAGCAGGTAGCCCCCAATCCTGAAGTGCCAGGTCGGAAGCCCATCCTCTAGGGCGAAGGACTCGATGCGGGTATAGCCATCGGGGGAAATCGTGCCGTCCCTATACTCGGCGGTCATCAGTTCCGTGGTCTCCTCACCAATGGTGACCGCTTCGTTGAGCCGCACGAGGAGAGCCATTCGCCGTATGGGTGGCTGGACGGCGGCGACCAACAGAGCGTGGTAATGCCGTGTATCCACGCCTGGCACGGTACCCGAGGCATAGCCTCCTAGACCGTTAGTGAGCAACCATTCGCGATGTAGACCGGCTTCCAGGTCTTGCGCGTCAGCCCGCTCGAACCGAATCCCCGCGTCCCGCGCCGCCTCGGCTTCCCGCATGGCTTCCTCCCGTGGCGCCTCCGAAAACTCACCCGCCCGCGGCGCGTTCATCATCGACCGCCTTATCCAGTCCCAGGGTACTGATGATACTCCATCGGCATACTGGAAGGGGGATGGGCCGGGGGGCCTCATATGGAACACCGGCAGTCAGGAACCGTATGACCAGGTATGATCAAGGCGTGAAAATACGGAAATCGTTCGCGTATGGACAATCACCAGAGGAGGAGGCCACGAGTGCCTCCTTACCCCGGCCCGCCGGCCCGGTCGGGCTCTGGGTGGCCGCGGTGAACGGGGTGCGGCGCCGCTCGCGGAAGCTCGTGCTCCGGGCCCTGGCCTGTCTCGCCCTCGCCCAGGGGATCACCGTGGGGATCCTCATGCTGGTCACTCGCTGGCGGAAGCGGCGGCGCCCGATGACCGGCTTTCCCAGCGTCCCTTTCGATGAGGTGGAAGTCGACGGCAATTCGCTCAAATTGTATGGGTCGGGTGATTGGCTCTTTCAGGACATGCTGGGAGCGATCGAGGGCGCGCGTCATTCCATCCTGCTTGAAACCTATATCTGGAAGGGTGACGCGCTCGGGGTCGAGTTCAAGGAGCGCCTGGCGGCGAAGGCGGCGGCCGGGGTTGAAGTCTATGTCATCTATGACCACTTCGCCAACCTGGTGGTCCCCCACCGGTTCAAACAGTTTCCCAGTGGGATGCACGTTTTGCCGTATGGATCGTTTTCCCGCCCCTGGCACCTGCTGGATTTCCGCCGCTACGCGCGCGACCATCGGAAACTACTGGTCGTGGATGGCGAGGTCGCCTTCCTCGGCGGCTACAACATCGGCGAACTGTACCGGACCCGCTGGCGCGATACCCATGTGCGCGTGCGGGGGCCGGAAGCGGCGCGGCTCGGCCAGGACTTCCTGGACTTCTGGAGTCGCCACCAGGGCCCACTCCCGGCGGTTGCCGGTGCGTTCCGCCGGGGGAGACAGCCGAGGATGTTCCATCGCACCAACGATGCCCGCCGGCTCTTGTTTCCCATTCGCGACATGTATGTGGATGCCATAGACCGGGCGGAGAAGCGGGTATGGATTACCAACGCCTACTTCATTCCCGACGGCACCATGCAATCGGCACTGATTGGGGCGGTGGAGCGCGGCGTGGACGTCCGCGTGGTGGTACCCTTCGCCTCGAACCATTTGGCGGCGGACTGGCTGGGGCGGGGGTTCTATACGCATCTGCTGGAGCATGGCGTCCGTATCTTCTGTTATATGGAAGCAATGATCCACGCCAAGACCATGACCATTGATGGCGAATGGTCCACGGTTGGGACCGCCAACCTGGATCGCCTGAGCCAGATCGGCAACTATGAGATCAATCTGGAGGTCTATGACCGGGCTTTCGCGGCCCAGATGGAGCGCCTATTCGATCTCGACCGATCCAACGCGGTCGAACTGACCGCCGGCACCTGGGCGGCGCGCCCCTTTTACGCCAAGATTGGCGAGGTAGTCCTGGCCCCGCTACGGCCACTGTTTTAAGCTTGAGATACGGAGATCCACGATGGCCAGCCACCCTCAACCGCCAACACACTCCCCTCTTCATCCCGCCACGACGGTGGGGATGCTGTCTCTCACGGTAAGCGATCTCGCGCGTTCGCTCGCCTTCTACACGCAGGCCCTCGGCTTTGAAGTCTTGAAGAGTGAGGCATCAGCGGCCACCCTTGGGGCAGCGGGGATGCCCTTACTGCTCCTGGCGGAACAGCCGGGCGCGCGCGAGTGGCCCCGAGATCGCCGGAGCTATACGGGGCTCTACCACTTTGCCATTCTTCTCCCCACGCGACTGGACCTTGGGCGCTGGCTGAGCCACTGGCTGGCCCAGGGCTACCCGCCGCCAGGACAGGGCGACCATCTAGTGAGCGAAGCGTTCTATCTCTCGGATCCGGATGGGAATGGGATCGAAGTGTATCGCGACCGCCCGCGCGACCAATGGCAGTGGGCGAACGGGCAGGTGAAAATGGCGACGGACCCCGTCGATACTCGGAGTATGCTGGCCGAGGCGGAGCGGGCAGGCGAACCCTGGAACGGACTGCCGGCCGGCACCCGGCTCGGACATATGCACCTGCAGATCGGCGACATCGCGCGCGCGGAGAGGTTCTATCATGATCTCCTTGGGTTCGACATCGTGGCGCGCATGCCGACCGCGCTCTTCATCTCGGCCGGCGGGTACCACCATCACATCGGCATGAACACCTGGCATAGCCTGGGCGCGGAGGCGGCGCCGGCCGGGACAGCCGGACTTCGGTTCTTCACCATCGACTTCCCCACCGAGGAGGCACGGGAAGAGGTGATCGCCCGCCTCTCGGCGGCCGGTATTCCCACCACCCGCGTGGATACGGTCGTGGTCACCCATGATCCCTGGGAGAACACGCTCCTCCTCCAGGTCGGCACGGCGGCGCATCACGGGGCGGCTGATACGCTGAAGGACGCATTCCAGCAAGCGGGCATGTAGTGCTTTGCCGTCGAGCTATCCCGCTGGGTAGACTGTAGGGCGTATGGTACGCCCGTTCCAGGTATGGACATGAGACGACCTTTCCCATCCGGCCTCCGGCCACGGCCCGCGGCAGGCAATCCACGTTAGGAGAGACCATGAGTGACTCCCATTCCCAGGGGAGCCCGTTTCCCACCCATACCCTGACCAATGGCCTCCGGATCGTCGCCCAACCGATGGGCGGCGTGGAATCATTGGCCCTTGGCTTTTGCGTGGCGACCGGGGCCCGTGATGAGGAGGAACACGAAGCGGGGGCCAGCCATTTCATTGATGGGCTTGCCTTTCAGGGCACGGCGATCCGTGATACGCGCGCCCTCACCGAGGCGTTCGAGGATCTGGGAGCCCGCCGGGACGCGAGCGCCGGCACTGAGTTGTTCTGGTACGCCGCCCAGGCTTTGGGGCGCCATATGGATGTCCTGGTGCCCCTGATGGCCGAAGTGGTACGGCGCCCGAGGTTTGATCCCGAGGAGGCGGAAAAGGTGCGCGACCGCCAGTTGCAGGAACTCGCCGCCCTGGAGGATGAACCGGCGCAGAAAGTGCTCGACCTCTTGCAACGCGAGTATTTCCATGGTCATCCCTACGGACACAGTGTCCTCGGCACCCCGGCCAGCGTCCGCGCCCTGCAACCCGCTGACTTGCGCGCATTCTGGGCCCGCACCCAACTGCCGAATACTACTATCGTGGCCGCCGCCGGTAAGCTGGATTTCGCCCGGCTTGTCACGGCGGTTGAGGCGGCGTGCGGCGATTGGGAACCGGGCGAGATGCCGTCGCTCCCCGAGGCGCCCGCCACGGAACCGCGGGTCGCGGTAGTGGTGAAAGAAAGCAATCAGCAACATATCGGGATCGGTCTGGCCGGCGTCCCGGTGGGCCACCCGGACTACTACGCGGTCGCCTTGTTGGCCACCATTCTGGGCGGCAGCATGAACTCCAGGCTCTTCACCGAGGTGCGGGAGAAGCGCGGGCTGGCCTACGGGGTGGGCGCTGCCTCGGCCTCGATGCGCAATGCCGGCATGATCCGTATCTACGCCGGCACGGTCCCCGCCAAAGCACACGAGACGGTGGCCGTAACCCTTGACGAGTTGCGGAAGCTGGAGAGCGGCGGGGTGTCCGAGGGGGAGTTGGCGCGGGCCAAGACGGTAATCAAGAGCCGGGTGGTCATGGGTGGGGAAAACACGCGGGTACGCCGCAACGTGATCGCCTCCAGTCTCTGGTATGAAAACAAAGTGCGCACTCTGGACGAAGTACGGGCCCTGATTGACGCGGTGACCGCGCCCCAAGTCCAGGAGGCCGCGGTTCGCCTGCGAATCGGCAGCCGCTATACCTTGACCGCTATTGGCCCCCGAAGTGCCGAGGAGTTGCTGGGCAATGTGCACTGATCCCTTGACCGCGAACCCGTCGGCCGGCGCCGTGTTGAATGGCTTCCACCAGCACCGGCTGGCCAACGGCCTGCAACTCCTGGGCCAGTATATGCCCGATGTGCAGAGCGCCTCCGCCTGCTTCTATGTCCTTACCGGCGGCCGTGACGAGGAGGAAGCAGTGAGTGGAGTCTCTCACTTCCTCGAGCATATGACCTTCAAGGGCACGGCCACCCGGAATTATGAGGATATCAACCGCGAGTTCGAGGAGATGGGCGCCGATAACAACGCCGGGACCGGGCATGAATTCACCTACTTCCACGCCAAGGTGCTGAAGGAAGCCGTACCGAATCTTCTCGATCTGCTGGCCGATATGATGCGGCCCAAATTGGACGCGGCCGACTTCGCCCAGGAGCGGGATGTCATCCTGGAGGAGATCGCCCGCTACGAGGACATGCCCAACGCCAAACTGTCAAATTATCTGATGGAGCATTACTTCTCGCCCAGTGGCCTGGCCCGACCGGTCCTTGGCACGACCGAGACCATCAGTGCCATGACCGTGGAGCAGATGCGCGAGTACTGGCACCGCCGGTATGGGGTCAATAACATGATCTTCGCCATCGCGGGAAACTACGATTGGGACGCGGTGAAGGCCCAAGTCGAGCGTCTTTGCGGGGACTGGCATGGCGGGGAGACCGGACGGCAACCAATCTCGGTCAACCCACCCACGGCCCTCTACGTATACGAGCGCCCCGATCTGCAACAGCAATTGCTGGAGATTGGGTTTCCCGGCCTGGCTCAGAGTGACCCGGATCGCTACGCGGCCGAGGTGTTGGGGACCATCCTGGGGGATAGCTCCGGCTCGCGGCTGTACTGGGAGGTCCAGGAGGCCGGTCTGGCCGAGGGGATCGGGGGGGATTACCTGGCCATGGACGGGGTGGGGCTCCTCTACGTCTCGGCCAGCCTCCAGCCGGCCAAGACCGAACGGGCCCTGGAAGCAATCGGCGAGGCGGTACGGAAACTCCAACAAGGGCCGATCGGCGAGGACGAGCTTCGACGGGCCAAAACCAAATTGGTCAGCCGTTTGGTGATGAGCGGTGAAAGCACGAATTCGCGCATGCTCAGTCTGTGCGGTTCCTGGGTCGCCCTGGGCCGTCTGGAGACTCTTGCCGAGGAAGCGGCGCTCATTGATGCCGTGACTCTGGAAGACCTCTATCGGCTCCGTGAGCGTATCCCCCTGGACGGACATCAAGTGACCGTCACCATGGGACCGGTAGCCGAGGCACGTTTGCGGTAAGGATTGCCAGTCGAGTGGGAACATTGTGAAGCGTGGGAACATTTTGAATAGTGAATCTGAAATCACCGATCGATTTTATCAGCCAGAGTCCAGCCCAAACCGCCCTCGCGGGTGAGCATCTGGGCGCCGCGTGCCAGGGAGGTGAGGTGGTGTGGCTCTCCGGTGATCTGGGAGCCGGAAAGACCGTATTGGCCCAGGGCATGGCCCGCGGCCTGGGGGTTGAGGCGGAGGTAAACAGTCCCACCTTTACCGTGCTCAAGGAATACGCCGGCCGCCTGGACTTCAACCATTTCGACTTCTATCGTCTGGACGGTCAGGCGCGCGATCCGTGGGCGGAATTCTCCGACTATCGGCGCCCGGACGCGGTATGCGTGGTGGAATGGGGCGAGCATGGGCGTGATTTCCTGGAGGATAGCTACCTCAAGGTATCCCTCAGGCTGATCAGCGCCACCAAGCGTTCGATTCAGATCATGGCTCGGGGCGATGCCTACGACGAGATGCTGCGCCGCTTTCGGGCGCTGGCTTTCCGCGCATGACCGACGAGCGGCTCTCACCCGAAGCAGATCCGGTGCCGATTACCCTCCCTGGCCCGTCCTGGAGCGGCGTCCACGCGATTTGCATCGATAGCGCCACCGAGACGGCGTCTCTCGCGCTGGTGCGGGAAGGCGAGGTCGTGGGCGAGCAGACCTGGCGGGCGGGAATGCGGCACTCTCGGCTGCTGGCTCCGGCCCTCCGTCAGCTAGCCGAGCAGTGTTCCTTCGCGCTGCGCGATACCCAGATGGTCTGCGTCTGCACCGGACCCGGCTCCTTTAACGGCATTCGGGCCGGGATGGCGACCGCCATTGGTCTGGCCACCGGTCTGGGCGTCCCTATTTATGGCGTGGGGGCCCTGGATCTGCTGGCCTTCCCCCACGCGGATCGGACGCCGCACCAACGGGCGGTGCTCCCCGCCGGACAGGGAGCCTATTATTCGGCCCTGTTCGGGAGCCGGGGAGGCCGCTGGCGCCGGCTGACCCCGTACACGATAGCCCCGCTGGCTACCCTGGCGGCGGAATCTCCGGCCAAGTGCGTGTGGTGCGGCCCCCTGAGCGAGCCGGCATGCGGGGAGTTGTCCATGCTGCTGGGCGGGGCCAAGCGGATGGTCGCCCCGCCCCAGGGCCTACGGCGAGCCTCGTACATGGTCACGCTCGCCCTGGCCGCCGGCGAAAGCGGCGCCTCGGGGAGCAGTGAAGCGTTGGTACCGCTCTACGTGCGGCGGCCCGCGATCACCAGGCCGCGCCTCGCCGCGATGGCCGGCGCGTAGGCCGGGCCGCCGTCATGCCTTTCGTGGTTGATCGTATGTCGTTCGGAGATGTATCCGAGGTGATGGCCATCGAGAAGGACTCATTCACCACTCCCTGGCCCAGTAATGCCTATAAGAAGGAGTTGGGGGAGAACGTCAACGCCCACTACCTGGTGCTGCGGCTCGCCTCGCCGGAACACCCGGATCAGCCCCTTTATCGGCCAGCGCAGCCGGAGCGGCGCGGCTTCCTGGGCGGCTTCCTGCTGCCTTTATCCCGCACTCGCCCGCCGCTCCCGGCGCCACCCGACGTGCGGACCATGGCCGGCTATGCCGGACTCTGGCTGGTGATCGACGAGGCACACGTCACCACGATCGCCGTGCGGCCTGAATATCGCGGCAAGGGTCTCGGCGAGTTGCTGCTGGTAGCCCTGACCGAGATCGCCCTGGATATCAACGCGCGCTGGCTCACTCTGGAGGTACGGGTGTCGAACACTATCGCTCAAGCCCTCTATAGGAAATACGGCTTTAAGCCGGCGGGCGTGCGGCCAAAATACTATAGCGACAACCGCGAGGACGCGCTGATCATGTGGACCGACGAGATTCATTCGCCCGCCTTCAAGGATCGCTTCACGGCCCTGCGCGCCGATCTCAGGGAACGGCTCATCCAGGCCGGCGAGCTGGCGCCGTTCGCCGAGAGCCTGGCCCCCCAGAGTCGGCGACGATGAATATCCTCGGTATCGATACCTCGTGCGACGACACGGCGGCGGCCGTTGTCCGCGACGGACGACTGATCCTGGCCAACATCGTCCGCTCTCAGCTGCGGACCCACGCCCAATACGGCGGCGTGGTCCCGGAAGTAGCCAGCCGCGCCCATCTGGGGGACATCGCCTCGGTGGTGGATGAGGCACTCGCGGCAGCCGGTTTGGCGCTGGCGGATCTGGATGCCATCGGAGTTACGCGGGGACCGGGCTTGAGCGGGGCGCTCATGGTGGGAGTGAGCTTCGCCAAGGGCCTGGCCATGGCGCGCGACCTGCCGCTGCTTCCGGTCAATCATCTGGAAGGGCACGTCTACTCCAACTGGCTGATTCCTCCAGGGATGGAGGAGCAACCCGAGCCGCGGTTTCCCGTCTTGGTCCTGATCGTATCCGGGGGCCACACGGAACTGCTGCTGATGCACGAACATTGCCGGTACGAGCGACTCGGCGGGACGCGCGACGACGCGGCGGGCGAGGCGTTCGATAAGGTTGCCCGCCGGCTCGGTCTGGGCTTTCCCGGCGGCCCTGCTATTCAAAGGACCGCCGAAGGGTTTCAAGGGACTTTGCCGCGGCTGCCGCGGGCCTGGCTGCGGGGCACCTATGACTTCAGCTTTAGCGGCCTCAAGACGGCGGTCTGGCAACTTCTGCAGGAGCAAGGTGGGTTGGAGCACGCGGATCTGACGGGAATCGCCGCCTCGTTTCAGGACAGCGTGGTGGATGTGCTGGCGACCAAGGTGCTGGCGGCCGCCCAGGAGTTTGGCGCCGCCACGGTGGCGATCTGCGGCGGGGTAGCGGCGAACGCGGCGCTGCGGGCGCGGGTGACGAGCGATCTACTGGTTCCAGTGTATGTGCCGCCGCTCTCCCTATGCATGGATAACGGGGCGATGATTGCCGCCGCCGCCTACTACCGCTGGCAGCATCCGGAGGAGGCAGCCGACGACGGGGATCCGCTGCTCGCCGAGGTGGAACCGGGGTTGGCACTGGAGGCGATCGGGCACCGGGCTGGATCACGGAAGTGAGGGGAGGGAATGATTCCTCGGCGCCCGATGTGACGCCTGATCAGCCAACGCCCTATCCTGATGTCAATACGGTAGCGTGCGGCTTCCTCGCCGGAATACGTCAGGTATTGGGTGATCAGTTCCAGGCCATGTACCTGTCCGGCTCCCTCGCCCTGGGCGACTTCTCCCCAGGGTCCAGCGATATCGACTTCGTGGTCGTGACCCAAACTGACCCCACGGACGAGTTGATGGCGGCTCTTCAGGCTCTGCACGCCCGCTTCAATACGGGCGGCTCGCCCTGGGCTACCGAAGTCGAGGCCGCCTATATCCCGCGCGACGCCCTGCGGCGCTATGACCCAACCAGGGCACGCCATCCGCATATTCAGCGCGGCGCCGAAGAGAAACTCGTGTGGGACCAACTCGCGAGCGACTGGGTGCTGCAACGCCATATCCTGCGGGAGCACGGGGTCGTGGTGGCCGGACCCCCGCCCGACACCTTGATCGACCCCGTGGCTCCCAACGAGATGCGCCGCGCCGTGGCAAGCCTCATGGAGGAGTGGTGGGGTGCGATGCCGGTGGACCCGGCGCCGCTTCACCGGCGGGGTTATCAGGTATACGCCGCGCTCACCATGTGCCGAATGCTCTACACCCTCGACCACGGGACGGTGGTGTCCAAACCGGTCGCCGCCCGCTGGGGGCGGGCCGCTCTGGACCGGGGCTGGATCGAGCTCATCGACCGCGCTCTGGCCTGGCGTAAGGATGACCAGGACACACCGGCGGGGGACGTGGTGGAGACGGTACACCTGATCCGCTATACGCGGGAGCGATGCCGAGCCTGGGAGCTATCCGTGCCCTCGACACCAGGCAACGAGCACGCATGATCGCCATGACTGATGAGTACGCTATCCAACTGGAGCAGGTACACTGAGTCCCTGCCGCGTGGTAGGAGGCATGTGTCTCGGATGGTAAGCGGACCTACGCCGCGCATCGGATAGACGCCCTGCCGCGTAAAGTATGGGAGGTCTGGTAGCTTATGTCAGTTCTACCGAGACGAGACCAGGTATTGATCGAGGAGACTTGGAATCTGACCGATCTGTACGGGACACCGGAGGATTGGGAGGGCGATACCGGGCGCATCAAGGAGAAGATGGGGGCGGTGTCCGCCTATCGGGGGCGGCTTGGGTGAGGGCGCGGATGTCCTGCTTGCCTGTCTGGGGGCCCGAGATAGCCTCTCCGAGCGGCTGCAGCGGGTGGCTGTCTATGCGCGCTTGAGCGCGGCGGCCGATGGCATGGCGCCGGGGAATCAGGCGATGGCGGCGCGCGCGGGCGCGCTCATGGCGGCGGCCGGCGCCGCCCAGTCCTTCCTCGCCACCGAGCTGGCCGCATTGCCCGAGGAGACCGTCCAGGATTATCTTCGTGACGAGCCGGCCATGGAAGCCTATCGTCACTGGCTGGAGCGCATGCTGCGTCTCGCGGCCCATGCGCTCGCGCCCGCCGCGGAGGAAGTTCTGGCGGCGCTCGGTGATACGCTCAATTCCCCGTTTACCGTCTATCAGCGGGCTACCGGCGTGGACCTAATCTGTCCCCCGATACAGGACACGGCCGGTCAGGCCGTGCCGGTCTCCATCGCCCGCTACGTATTTGGGCTGGCCCAGTCGGCGGATCGCGAGGTACGCCGGCGGGCCTATGAGTCGCTCGCCATCGGGATAGGCGCTCACAACGCTTCCCTGGCCAGGAAGCACGGTGGCAGGATGCGAGCACGACGGATTCCAACCGTGCGGCATACCCGCGCCACAGGGCACCGATCCACTTCGCTACACTGTGAGAGAAAAACAGGATGGTGAGCAGTCACTGGTTAGGACGTGGGATCGGGTCTCTGGTGCGCCCCGGGCATCGGTGCCGGGACAAGATGGGACAGGAGGGCAGATGATGAGCGATCAGCCACCAGGCCAAGGGGCAGGGGCCGGCGAGGATCAGGGCGCGTCGCTGCTGGAGCCAACCGGCGTGCCGCACCTGGATGACATCCTGGGTGGGGGGTTGCCGCGAGGCGCCCTGGTGATCGTGGCAGGGCCGCCGGGCAGCGGCAAAACGACCCTGGCCAATCAGATGGCCTTCGCCGCCGCCGAACGAGGGCGCCGCGTCCTGGTCTTGAGCGCCCTCTCGGAACCGACCAGCAAGCTGCTGGAACATCTTCGTGGGTTCCGCTTTTTCAATCAGAACTTGATCGGTGACCCATTACAGTTCCTCAGCCTGGAACACTTTTTGAGTCAGGGCCTGGAGGCGACCAGCACCGGCTTGCTCGCCACGGCGAAGGCAGCGCGGGCCGACTTCGTGGTGCTTGATGGGTTCCGTGGGGTGCGCGGGGTTGACCCAGATCCCCAGCGAGCGCGCCAGTTCCTCTATGATGTCGGCACCACGCTCAGTCTGCAAGGCGCTACCACGGTGATCACCAGCGAGGCGGATGCGCGCGACCCGGCCTTCTATCCGGAGCTGACGACCGCCGACGTGATCATCGGCTTACATTTCACCTTGGAGAATGTGCGCCACGAGCGGGGCCTGGAGGCCATTAAAATCCGCGGCGGAGGGCCGCTGCCTGGACTGCACTCCCTCATCTTAAACGCGGAGGGTATGACCGTCTATCCCCGGCTGGAGGTGCGGCTGCCCTCGGGCAGAGGCATGCCGCCGGTGGCCGGGGATCGACCCGAGGATCCGGGCAGGCTGCCGAGAGCCACTTTCGACTTGCCAGAGTTGGATGCCCTCCTCACGGGTGGGCTGACCCGCCACACCAGCACGCTCCTGGCCGGAAGCCCTGGGGTTGGCAAGACCCACCTGGCCGTGCATTTCGCGTTGGCAGGGATACACGCGGGCGAGCCGGTTGTGTTTCTCGGCTTCCGGGAGACGGCGGCACAGCTCGACTATCGGGCTGAGTTAGTTGGTCTCGGCGAGGCGTGGCGCGCGGCCCTGGCCTCCAGAGGCGGCCTGACGCTGCTGCGGGATGACCCGCTCGAACTGGATCCGGATCAGGTCGCCGATCGTCTCCTGGGGGTGCTTGACCGGACTGGCGCGCAACGGCTCGTGTTGGACAGCCTGGCCGAATTGGAGGAAGCGGTGTGTGAGCGCAGCACCGGGAAGCGGTGGCGAAACTACCTGGTAGCCTTGCTGGCGGCGCTGCGCGCGCGAGGTGTTACCCTGTTGGTGGTCACGGAGACCCCCGCCGCCATCGCCACCGATCTCCGCTTTGCCGCCGAGGCCACCGCTGTCCTGGCCGAGAATGTGCTCCTCCTCCAGCAGATCGCCGAGCACGGTCAGCTGCGCCGCGTGCTCGCGGTGGTCAAGACCCGTTTCTCGGCCCATACCGCCGGACTGCGCGAGTTCGTGATTACCGAGAGCCACGGGGTGAGAGTCTGGCCGGCGAGCCCGGACCACCCGAGTTGGGGTGCCGAATCACCACCCAGTACGGCACTGGGCCGCTAAGGGGCGGTGCGCTACCCTCTTACTCAGGGGGCGTCCGTGCGCTATGGAGACACCTGAGCGGTTCCTCGTGCTGATCGTCGAAGACGAAGGTTCGATAGCCGGCGTAGTATCCGCGTTCGTGGAAGATCTTGGCTACCATGCCATGGTGGCCCCCCACGGTGTGGCGGCGCTGGAAATGGCCCGTGTCCGCTGGCCGGCGCTGGTTCTCACCGACTACATGATGCCCTTGATGAGCGGGAGCCGGCTGGTGGCTGAATTGCGCGCCGAGGCGGTATCGGGTGGGCATACGATGCCGCCGATTATCCTGATGAGCGCGGTCAGTCCGGGCCTGAGCGAGTTGGCGGGGGCTGACGTGGTCCTCCCCAAGCCGTTCGATCTGGCGCAGGTGGAGGCGCTGCTGGAGCGGTTCCTGGGTCGCCCAGCCTGAAGGCACTCCCCTCAGGGGTGAACCCGGCACGGCGCTTGTGCGATAGTTGCAATCGCTCCGGCCGCCCTGCATGCGAAAACCCGAGACAATTCGTCACGGTCCATGACGCGAGGATAGCACCCGCGCATCCGCCCGGTAAGCGAGCATGCGTGCCAACCTTTTCTCACTGGATCCAGAATCGATCCCCGACCATGAACCAGCGATCCAACGCACCGCGGGTTAGCGCGAAAGGGTCATATGGCGGATAATGTGAACGAGGCAATCAAGGAGAAAGCTATGTGGGATGAGACAAAACAACAGCGCCTCGACGATCTGCGGCAGCGCGAACCATTGCCGGACGATGAACAGCGGACGCTTGAGGCGCTCCTGTATGAACTGGAGCAGATGGAATGGGCGGAAATGCGCCCCAGTCTGAGCCGATTCCTGCGCGACCAGGAGGCGTTGGCGGCAGACCTGGGCCAACTCCAGGCGCGGAATGCCGTGATTGGCGCCCTGGCCGACCGGTATGCCGATCTGCTTGAGCGCGCCAAAGCACAAGTGGCCGGGCTGACCAGGGAACGCGATGCGCTGCGGAGAGAGTATGAGCGTGTGGTCCATTAAGCGCTTGAAACCCCGAGAGACGCACTGGTGACAGAACAGGAGCGCCGCGCCGCCGTACGCCAACGGTACGGCGAACGTTGCGGCTACTGCGGCGTTCATGAATCCGAGGCCGGCACCGAACTGGAAATTGACCACTTCCAGCCGCGCTCGGCCGGTGGCTCCGATGATTTGGATAACCTGGTCTACTGCTGTCCGACCTGCAACAGGCTCAAAGGGGACTTCTGGCCCGCAAGTGACACGCCCACGCCGGTTCGACGCCTCCTGCATCCGGGGCGTGATAACCTCGCATTGTATGTACGGGAGGAAGGAGACTGCAGCCTCACCTCCGTCAGTGCGACTGGAGCCTTTCATCTCAACCGTCTGCGATTGAATCGCCCGCCCCTCTTGGCGCTACGCCGTGCTCGCCAAGAGGTGATCCGGCTTCGGC
>DATLQX010000232.1:0-2064 GCA_035534995.1 Chloroflexota bacterium
AAGCGCGTCCTCGCCCACGCCTGGGAGGGCCTCGTGGCTAGTTAGGAAACGCCCTCTACCATAGACTTTTGGACACTGCTGACGCATCCGAGCGGATCGTCTTTTTGGAGAGAGTGGTAAGAGGTAGAAGCCTACTGTCTCCTGAAACGAACACCGGGTCAACACAGGGCAGATCGGTCATACTGGGTGAGCGATAAGCAGATACCGGGAGAGCAGGGAAGGGGACGAACGGAGATGATGCGTGAACAGGATCGGTTGGCGGGTGTATCACTCACCGCGCGGGAACAGGAAGTGTTGTTGTCAATAGGCGCGAAAAGTGGGCTCACCGATCAGCAGATCGCCAAACGGCTGTGGATCTCCATCCACACCGTCCATCGCCATATCGAGCGGCTGACCGCGAAAACTGGACTGCACGGGCGGGTGCGACTCGCCATGTTCGCGGCCAGCCTGGGCCTGGGGCAGCCAGCTTCCCAATATGCATGAAATCAGGGCCGCAGACAAGCGAGGAACGTTATCCACATCGAGGTGGCCTTATTGAGGCAGCACAATGACTACGAGCTTCAGTCCCAAGTGGGTATCATCGGATCGTGCCACCCCTGACGGCGATAACCACTGCGTAACGGAGTGCCAGTGAGGCAGGTCACCGTAGTCTGGCTCGCGGTGTTCGCGCTGCTGCTGCGCGCGGTGGTTCCAATCGGCACGCCGGGAGCCGGAGCGGGAGCGGCCACACCCACCCCGGCGTCCACCATCAGTTTGCACCTGGACTCCAATTGATCGGCCTGGCCAATTCCTACAAGGCTATCCGGGTTAGCCGTCCGTACCAGGCCCCGTGGTGTTGAAGCCGGCTTAACCATCTTATACTCCTACACATCCATAGCGATCACCCTCAAGGAAGGCTTGGATCTCTCTTTGCCTATCCTAAACTACGGGACAATCCACCGCAATTCGTCGGCACGCCCGGTGAACGGAAGGTGCGGATGACTCTCCTGGGCACGGGCTATACTACATGTCGGCATGCCTTTACGCCCGATGGACGGGCGGTCCCACGGCCTTTCCCCCCGGGGATTCCCAGCCGGCATGGCCCGAAAACCGGAGGCTCGCGTGTCTACTCCTTCCGCTCCCATCGGGGCTACCCGTACCGAAAGCGACAGCATGGGTGAGATTCAGGTGCCCGCCGATCGCTATTGGGGTGCCCAAACCCAGCGCTCCCTGCACTATTTCGACATCGGCGACGACCGCTTTTCCCGTCCCGTGATCCGCGCCCTCGGCATTCTGAAGAAAGCCGCCGCCCTGGTCAATGGCGATCTCGGCCTTCTCTCACCCGAAAAGCTTGACCTGATGGTGCGCGCCGCCGACGAGGTGATCGAGGGGAAGCTGGACGATCATTTCCCCCTCCATGTCTGGCAAACCGGCAGCGGTACCCAGACCAACATGAACGCCAACGAGGTGATCTCCAATCGCGCCATCGAACTGGCCGGCGGGGTGATGGGCTCGAAGAAACCCATCCACCCCAATGATGACGTGAACAAAAGCCAGTCCTCCAACGATACCTTCCCCACCGCCATGCATATCGCCGCCGTAGAGCAGGTGGTCCACCTCCTCAAACCCCAGGTATTCGCGCTCCGCGAGACGCTGGCCGAGAAGGCCGCCGCTTTCAAGGACATCGTGAAAATCGGCCGCACGCACCTTCAGGACGCCACGCCCCTCACCCTGGGACAGGAGTTCTCCGGCTACGTGGCCCAACTGGACCACGCCCTGCGCGCCATCGATCACGCACTGCCCCATCTCTATGAACTGGCCCTGGGCGGGACCGCCGTGGGCACCGGCCTCAACGCGCCGAAGGAGTATGCGGCCCGCGGGGCGGCCAAGATCGCTGAATTGACCGGCCTCCCCTTCGTCACCGCCGAGAATAAGTTCGAGGCTCTGGCCAGCCACGACGCGCTGGTGGAGGCGCACGGCGCCCTCAAGACGCTCGCCTGCGCCATGAATAAGATCGCCAACGATGTCCGCTGGCTGGCCTCCGGTCCCCGCTGTGGGATCGGCGAGATCCGCATCCCCGAGAAC
>DATLQX010000233.1:0-3216 GCA_035534995.1 Chloroflexota bacterium
CACCAGAAGCTGCCGGACTGCGCGAGCACCGCTCCAAAGAGGTCTGGACGCTCCAGGGCTACATAGGCCGAGGCCAGGCCGCCGAGGCTTGAGCCGCCCACTATCGTCCGTGCCGGGTCCACTACGACCTGGTAGCGATGCCGAAGCCAGGGCAGCAACTCCTCCGCCAGGAAGGTAACGATCGGCGGCCGACAGACCAACTCACGCATTCCGTGCCTGCAAGGTTCCATCCTGGGGTTGATTGGGTGCCAACATGTAGGTATTTCGCATGTCGGCGGCTGCCCGATCGGTGCGATACCACACATCCGATCCCGATAATCGACTCAGGGAGTAGGGTGCCGCGAATCCGTCCCCGAGTACACCGGCAATCACATCTACGTGCGTGGTTGCCGCATCTCCTCTCCAGAGGAAGGTGACTAGCCAATGACCTGCATCGTCCGCTATCGGCTCGATGAGCGGCGTACCTTGCATGGCAATTTCACGCCAGAATGCGTCGAGGACCCCATTTTTACCGACAGCGATCGCCTCCTGAAGAGCGCCGAGGCGTGGGCTAGTGCCGTGCCCTTCCTCACGCCGCATCGATCCGCGCAAAGATAGCGCGCAACTCCGGTGAAAGTTCCTCCGATCTATAGAGCCATGGGCGCTCCTGCCGATCGAGCGCCAATTCTTCTAGGTGAATGGGGATGGCCTCCGCGATTAGGCGTTCCACTTCCTCGCGGCTGTCGCCAACCACCCCCAGACCCGGTAGATCCGGCGCATAGGCACCCCAGCTAGTAGGGATCTGCTCATACACTACGCGGTAGCCATGCACCTGGCCCTCACTCACAAGGACTGGCGATTTTTCTACCTGCTTTTTCATGGATTCAGATCCTTACGGCTGCAAGCCGGCCTGTCGGCGGATGCTGCCCTCGGTACCGGGCGGCATATCCTTGTTGGGATGACCAGGAATCACGACAATGCCGCGTTTCGTAGGATGCTTGAAGATTCGGTGGCTACCACGCATGCGCTCTAGCACCCAGCCATCAGCCTCCACTTCCGCAATTATATCACGTACCTTTGGCATGGCTGACGCCCTCCCCCTGGCCGGCCTGGCCGGTAAGGAGGTGCGCCAATGGCATAGCCTCAAAGCCGGCGGCTCCGGCGATCAGCGCCACCTGTAACTGTGTATTCTATTGCTACCGAGGTGGAGTTGTCCCACTGGCTACCGAGTCTGGCTCGCCCCTGCTCGTCCCCTCGGCTGCACCACGTCCTTCTTCTTCCGGCGGAACAGCTTCCCAATCCCCAGCTCGTCATTCTCCCAAACCACCAACAATGGGCTGGCGTTGAAAATGGAGCTGTAGGTGCCGCTCGTAATTCCCACCAGCAGGGTGAGGACGAAAATGCGGATGCTGGCGCCGCCAAAGATCAGCAACGCGGTGAGGGTGAGCAATACAGTGAGCGATGTGTTCAGGGAACGGGCCATGCTCTGCAAGATGGCGTTGTTCACGATCAATTCGAACGGCTCACCCACCCGCCGGCTCATGTTCTCCCGGATCCGGTCGAAGATGACGATCGTGTCGTGGACCGAGAAGCCCACCACGGTCAGCACCGCGGTAACGAACAGCGAATCGACCGTGACCCCAAGGAGGCGACCGAATATCGCGAACAGGCCCAGGACCACCAGTACATCATGGAGCAAGGCCACGATCGCGCAGGTTCCATAGCGGAATGGGTGCGCGACCTTCCGAAACGCATACGAAATGTACAGGAGGATGAAGAGAGCCGCTATCAGTACTGCTTGGACGGCGCGGTTCTTGATCTGCGCCCCAATGGTCGGCCCGACGTCGTTCTCCTGGGTCAGAACCACGTTGCCACACTTTGCTAACGGTACTTTGTAGCTACCGTCCGGCAACGGCCTGGCCAGGTTCCCACAGCCATACTCGCTATACAACGCGGCTTCAATCTGCGCCAGCTTTTGCGGATCGTTGCCAATGTTGGGAATCCGCAGCAAGTAATTGGCTGTCGCCGTCCCGCCGCCAAACGGGGTGGCCGAGATCACTTCGGCCTCGTTCAGCTTGGCGTTGTTCTTGGCCGCGTTGATCAGCTGGGTCTGAATGGTGGAGCTGGGAGCGTGGTGGGGAAACTGGAAGGTCAGCTCTGAACCGCCCACGAAGTCGATTCCACCCTTGAGCCCGCCCCCAATGAGAAAAAGCGTGCCCGGCACGATAATCACCAGCGAAAGCAGGAAATACCAGTAGCGATACTTAATCAGATTGATCATGCGTTTTCATCCTCCGGTCCGCCAATGTCGCGGCCCCGCTACACCCTCGGTTATTGGTTCGAGGCGCGCGCCGACTTCCGGTCGCGCGCTACGGTGTCCAACCCGGCTCCGAACCACGAGGGGTTATAGCTGACGTTCCCCCGCACAATCAGGCGCAAGAAAGTTCTGGTAATCACGATGGCGGTGAACATCGAGATCGCGACCCCGATGAACAACGTGGTGGCAAAGCCCACGATCACGCTGGCGGCGAAGTTTTGCCCGAACCAATAGAGCACCGCGCAGGTAATCATGGTGCTGATATTCGAGTCGCGGATGCTGGTCCAGGCCCGATTGAAGCCGGCCTCAATGGCCGCTCCCAGGGTCTTCCCTGCCCGCAATTCTTCCTTCAATCGCTCGAATATGAGGATGTTGGCGTCTACCGCCATGCCGATCGAAAGGATGAACCCGGCAATGCCCGCCAGGGTGAGCGTTACGCCTGAGGGAGGAAGAAGCTTGAACACCGCGAAGACCATGGTGGCATAGATGATCAGGGCGAAATCGGCGATCAGCCCCGGCAAGCGGTAATAGAGCAGCATGAAGATAACCACGATCCCCATGCCAACCAGGCCGGCAATGATACTGGAATGTACCGAGGCCGGCCCGAGCGTGGCGCTTACCTGGTCGCTGGCATCGATCCGGAAGGCGATAGGCAGAGCGCCGTACTTGAGCTGGATAGTGATGCTGTTGGCCTCATCCACGCTCCCTATCCCATTAATCACGCCGCTGCCCGTGGTAATCGCCGACTGAGTGCTCGGATCGGTGACGACCTTGCCGTCCAGCACGATGGCCATGGTGGCCTTGTTCCCGGCGTTGATCGTGGTGTAGTTGCCCAGCCGATTGACGGCGGCGCCCTTGACCCCGAAGTTCACCTGCGGCGAGCCGACGCTGTCGAAACTAGTGGCGATCTGGCTGAGATC
>DATLQX010000234.1:0-8840 GCA_035534995.1 Chloroflexota bacterium
GGTGAGTTCAACGCGCAGGTCCACTTGAGCAGCCTCGATCAGCTGATCAATTCCACTTATGGCCGCTTCCTGCTGATCAAGCTGGTTTTGATTGGCGAGATCATGGCGCTGAGCGCCTCCCATGTGTTCCTGACCCGGCCCCGATTACGGGCCGCGGCGGTGGCCGGAGAGGAAGGAGACGCCGATGCCTATGCCTCGCTCGTACTCCGATTGCGGGTTGAGCCGTTGATCGGCGCCCTCATTCTGTTGTGCGTGGCCCTGATGGGCCAGGTAGCGCCGACGGTGACCGTGTTTAGCCAGCCGAAACCGTCCGCCGCTCCCGTCGCCACTCCCGCCGCGCCCATTGCCCAGGCCATTACCGGTACCGCGCGGGCCGGGACGTTGGCGGTCACGCTGACCATCGATCCGGCAGCCGTGGGCAAGGCCCGCTTCTTCGCCATCGTACGGGATAAGGGCCGGCCGGTGACCGATGGACAGGTGCGCATCCGATTGAGCGTTCCCGCCCAGCCCTCGCTGGGGGATGTATTCGTGGAAACCACGCCCCAGGGCGGCGGCTACCAGGGCCACGGGGATCTGGTGCAAACCGGTGGGTGGCGGGCGGACGTGCTGGTCCGGACCCGCGACGATCCGCTGGAGTATCGCGGCGTGCCCTTCACCTTCCTGGTGGGCGCCGGCGCGACCTTCATTGAGGCCCAACCGATCAACCCGCGCTATGGCCCGGCCACGGTCAGTCTTACCCAGCCCAGCAACGGTCCCGCCACCCTCACCGTCCGGTTGCGTCCTGGGCTGCGGGTCCGCTACGAGGTGACCATGCCGGAGATGCCGGGGATGGGCAGCGCGGATTACGCGGCCAGGGCGGGCGCTGCCGGCTCCTACAGCGGGTTGATTATCTTCCCCATGGCCGGGCTCGTCCATGTGGCGATTGAGGTCCAGGATCACGGTGTCTGGCAGGTTGCCCGGTTGCTGTTCTATGATGTTGCCGGCACTGGGGTCGCCCACCTGCTCACCACCGATGCCCCGGCCACGCCCACTCCCGCCGCCTCGGCGGCGCCCGCGTCGTTCAACGTGCCGTTCGCGCTCCATCTACCCTATACCGCCCTGGTGACCAGGATGAAGGACAATACGGTTGCCCGCTTGAACGGGCAGGCGGTGAGCACGGGGAAGATGCCCCATGGGGTGGACTTCGTGGATGGCACCCATCTGGCCTACGTGACCGATTTCCTCCAGGGCGATGTCGTAATACTCGATATTCGCACCCTCAAAGTGCTGCATCGGATCCCGGTGGGACTGGAACCGGCCCATGTGGTCTTTACCCCTAACCACCGGCTGGCCTTTGTCACCAACTTTCTGACCAACGATGTGTCGGTGATCGACATGCGTACCTATAAGGTAGTGGGAGACATTCAGGTTGGGCTGCGTCCGCACGGGATGGACATTTCTCCGGACGGACGTTGGATCTACGTCGCCTGCGAAGGGGAGGGCGCGATCTACGTGATTGATACCCACACCCTCAAGGTGAAAACGGAAGCGCCCGCCGGGCTGGAGCCGCTCGGGGTAACCGTGAACCCGGTCAACGGCGAAATCTATGTCACCGATGCCCGCGGCAATCAGGTCTATATCCTCAGGGCGGGTAGCCTCAGCCAACGGGCGGTGATTCCGGTGGGGAAGGGGCCGGCCCTGATGGCGATCGCCGCTGATGGCTCGCGGCTGTACGTCGCCAATCAATTGGGAAACAGCGTGTCCGTGATCGCCACGAACTCGGCCACCGTGCTGGCCACTATCCCGGTCGGAAACGGACCACATGGGCCTGACCTTACGCCGGACGGCAAATATCTCTACGTTCCCGCCATCAATGGCGGGACGATCTCCATTATCCGCACGGCGGATAACCAGGTGGTCGCGGTGGTACCGATCGGGCAGGGGCCAAACGAGGTGGCGCTGTTGCACTGAATCCTAGCACGGGCATGCCCCACGTTGAACGTTCTGTCATTGAAGCGCAAGCGTGGTCACCGCTTGCAGGGCCAATCCCGCCTCCATGGTGCGCGTATCACGCGCCCTCTGATAGCCCCGTGCCAGTACAGTGAAAGGGCTGAAGAACGGATAGAGTACGGGCGGTGGCGCTTCAGCGGAACTCGAGGTATGGGCGCCGCGGGCCGCGGGTCGTTCGGCCCCCGCTGGTTGATCGTAAAGCTCGCCACCATGGCGGCCAACAGCCCGCGCTCCACCGGGGCCGTGCCGTTCCTGTCGTGCACGACCAGTGCGCGATCGGTCGCCGCTGGACAGGGATCGCCGCGCAAGCCGTCGGTTGGGAGCGGTGGGGGCGGATCCGCCGGAGCGCCGAGGGCGTGCCCGGCTGGGAACACCCGCCCGCCCGACGGAACCATGGTCGGTTGGGCGGCGGGAGCGATAGGCCGCGCCACGCGCCCAAGATCACCGATCCCTGGGGTGGGGGTCGGCGTCGGAATACGTCCGGTTCCCGGTGGGGGCGACGAGCACGCTCAAGTCCGCCTGATGGTCGGGCGTCATAAAGGTGACATCGGCGGGCGGCGCGGACGGCGTCCAGCGCACATTCGGGACGCGCAACCAGGAGGTGGATACGCGCAGGGCATAACCATAGGCCGCGCTTCGGTGCGGCGCGGTGCCGCCCTCCGCCGCGCACGCATCTTCTCTGTGCCTAGTAGTCTAACACTCCCTTCAGTGATGGTCAATCAGCCGGATCAGGAGTGACTTTGTTTGGACACCCGGCGACTATTTGACGCTCCCCGCCCCCATTGGGCTACATTCAACCACAACGCTTTTCCATGAAGCGCCATGTCATCAGGAGGAATAATCCCCATGAAGTATTGGTTGTCCCCGCGACCGAACCCGGCTACCAGATCGCTTCCCCGTGTCCTGGCCTGCGCGCTCCTGATCGGCGGTCTGGGGCTGGCCGCCCCGGCGTCGTCCATGGCCCGCGCGGCCTCGAGCCCCTTTATAGACTCCGGCGTGGTCACGCTCGCCACCGGGGGCGGAGTCGCCGACCTTGATCCGGCCTCGATCGTGACCGCCGCCGCCAACGTCGCCGTGACCGCCAACATTGATGAAACCCTGATCACCTATAAGGGCGGTAACATCGATGAGTTCGTACCGCTACTGGCTAGCTCGTGGGACACCAACGCCAATCACTCGGTCTGGACCTTTCATCTCCGTCATGGGGTGAAGTTCCATACCGGCCGCTGCTGCATGACGGCGGACGACGTGAAATATAGTATCGCGCGGACCGTTCTCGCCGGCCTCGCCGGCTCCTATATCTTCGGCCGATACATGACCAAGCCCGAGAAGCAGATTCAGGTGATCGATCCCTATACCGTGCGTTTTAATCTCGGTATGCCGCAATACACATTCATTAACGCCCTGGCCTCCAAAAACGCCGGCTTGATCCTGGATTCGGCGGCCGTCAAGGCGCACGCCACCAAGGCGGACCCCTGGGCCCACAATTGGGTGACCAACCATGACGCGGGGACCGGGCCCTACGTGCTGCAAAGCTGGCAGCATAACGTGCAAGAGACCCTGGTCCGCTTCCCCGACTACTGGGGCGGGTGGAGTGGTCGGCATTTTAGCAAGGTATCCATGCTCGAGATCCCAGAGACCGCGACTCGCCGCGAGTTGCTGGAACGGGGGAAGGCGGATGTCACCTTCGCCCTGACCCCGCAAGATGCCCTGGCCTTGCAATCGAACCCTGCGGTCAAGGTGGTGGCCCCGTATGCCACCGAAATTGACTACATCGCCATGAACGAGTCCGGCCCACTCGCCAGTCCGCTGGCCCGCCAGGCGCTCTCCTACGCCTTTGACTACAACGCTAATCTCCAGGCGGCGTACCATGGGTTCGCCCATCGAGGGTATGGCCCGCTGGCCAGCGTTCTCAAAGGCTACGATCCGAACATGTTTCATTACACCACCGACTTGAACAAGGCGCGGGCCCTCTTGCAGCAGGCTGGGGTGAAGCCAGGCACCACCCTCTCGTATATGTATGTCACCGGGTACCCAGTCGAGCGCATCGAGGGAGAGATCCTGCAGGCTCAACTTCAGCAGCTTGGCCTCAACATGAACTTGCAGGGGGTGACCCAGGCGACGCAGGGCAGCGTCTATTTTGGCAGTTCACCCGCGTCCGCTCGGCCAAATCTGATGGCCTATGCCTGGTGGCCGGACTACAACGACCCCTGGGACGAGTCCGTGGTCCTGGTTGATTCGGCCTCGGCGGGCTCAGGAGGCTCGAACATCGGCTATTACCATAACAAGCAAGTGGACGTGCTTCTGAACCGCATGAAAACCGACGCGCCCGCCGCCCTGGTTCGCGACTCGCGCTCGCTGCAGAACATCACCAGCCAGGTCGATCCGCCCGCCATCTGGACCGCCGAGCCGGCGGAGGTGACGATCCTTTCTCACACTCTCCAGGGCTATACGCCGAACCCGCTCGACATCCAGGTCTACAGCTTTTACCCGATGTATCGCTCATAACCGAGATAGCCGCGTGCTCGCGTGGGAGGACTTCTGATGACAACGCTGACTGAGCCCCGGTCCCTGCTTTTGACCGGATCCCCACGCGAGCGAGGTCGCGTCCATGGCGAGGCGCTCCGCCCTGAGATCACCGGTGGGATGCGCCGCTGGAAGGACGCGCTCCAGCAGGCCGCGGGGCTGCCCGTCGAGGAGTATCTGGATCGCTTCGTGTCCCGTACCGACTTCCTCCCCGCGATCGAGCGCTGGACCCCTCATCTGCTCGACGAGGTACGGGGGATCGGCGAGGGGGCGGGGATCAGCTTCCGCGATGTCTACGCCTATCAGTTGATGGACGAGGAATGGCTGTTCCGCCTCGATCTCAAGCAAGGGAGCGAGCCACTGGAGCACTGTAGCATGGTGGGGTTCTTTGGCGACGGGGCACCGCCGATCCTGGGGCAAAACATGGATTTGCCCAAATACTACGACGGCACGCAAACCCTGTTCCGCGTTCGGGATCACGACCGCGATCGTGAATCGCTGATTTTCACCGCCGCTGGGCTGATCGGCACCACGGGACTCAACAGTCGGGGCATCGGCATCTGCTGCAATACTCTTACCCGGCTGGCCCACGCTTATCACGGCCTGCCGGCGGCGTTCATCGTCCGGCGCGTCCTGGAATCGAGCACCCTGGCGGAGGCATCCGCGTTCGTGCGCGAAATTCCTCATGCCTCGGGCCAGAACTACGCGATCGGGGGCCCGGATCGTATCGTGGATTTTGAGTGCTCCGCTCATAAAGCGGTGCCGTTTTCGTGCGGGCCCACCCACGTCTATCACACCAACCATCCCCTGGTGAATGACGATCAGCCCGCGCCCGCTGGGAACGCCGGGGCGGGAAAGGAACCGGCGGGCGAGCGATCCCCGATGTCCAACTCCGAGCAGCGTCTGGCCTACCTGGAACGGATGATTGGTGGTCAGGAGGCTCCACGAACCGTGGCCGGGGTGAAGACCATTCTCGGGGCCCGCGCGGTGCCGATCAACGTCGGGCGTGACAGCGCCGGAGATGGGATGACCCTCGGCTCGCTAATCATGGAGCTAACCACCCCGCCCGTGCTGCACTACGCGCCCGGTCCCCCGGCCGAGACGGCGTACACGCGGTGGACATTGTAGCTGGATTCAGGGGCAGGGGTGAGGCGGCGTTAGCTATCCTGACGAAGCCGGGCCAGTTCCGCCTCAAGCGCGGCGATGCGCGCCTCCGCGGATCGCGCCCGTCGCGCCTCGACGTCGGCCCGAGCCGCCCCCGCTTCCGCCAGGGTGGGAAGCAAGACGCCCGCCTGATCGCGCAGGCGGAGGAGTCCCGCCCGCGCCTCTAGAGTCAGGCCGAACACCTGGCTGAACAGCGTTCCGCTCCGCCCGCCCGGCCAGCGCACCCACCCTCCCTGGCTGTCCCGGTGGTAGCCGGAGAGTTGCCGCCCATCCGCTCCCAGCGGATCGAAGATCACGTATTCACGCGCGCCGGCCAGCCCATAAAGGCGTGGCTTCTCACGGGTATCTCGCGCCCTCGACTCCGGAGAGACGATCTCCAGCACGAAGGCGGGAAAGCTCCCCTCGGCGGCCCCATCGAATGAGTTACGCACACGGCGCGGCGCGTACGCCGCGAGCATGTCGGGCGCCACCCGGCCCACCGTTCCATCTCCCTTGGGGAAACGCACTGCCAGTTCACTGCTGAGATAGAGGTCAGGGTACTGATCGGTGAGGTACGCCTGGGCTGGATCCACCTAAATTGAGCCGGGCCTGCCAGTGCGGATCGGCGGCGACCATCCAGGGCGACTCCTCCGTATCATCGGCGAAGGACAGCAGGAAGGCGCTATCGTCCTCAATCACGCTGGCCAGTGCTTTGCTCATGCGGGTGCCCTCTCTTGTGGAGGATAGCATACCTGAGGTCCATTGTCCGTAGGATCCATGCCCACGTCCTCTCATCATTCGCCCGTTTCATGGCACCTCTTGACAAATTACGAACATTTGTCCGCATATTGGCTTGACAATCAAAGCGGGACCACAAACGTTGCTATACTGGTCTTGAAAGGGCACGAAGGTACCGCCATGAATGAAGATGTCGTGCTCATCCTGCATATCGAAACCAGAGATACCGGCGTCATTCCGTTTGAGGCTGTCGCTGATTTGCTGGGCCACTTCCAAAAGCTGATCACCGCGATAGGCAAGGAGGTCGCGCCCAAAATGCCGGTGGCGTGGGGCGTGTCCCGCATGGCTCTGGGCAGCCTCATGACGGAAATACGGCCTATCCACGCCAACCTGGCCGGCGCGCGGGTGGGCCGCGACATCATGCGTGCCGCGGGCGAAGTCGCGGCCTTCGCTCAATCGGGCGACATCGCGACGATGCCGTTCAGTGCTCAGGTCCGTGAGGAAATCACCGCCATGTTGCGCGGCCTGACTGACGACGCACCGGCCTTCCAGATCGAGAACCGGGAGAAACAGGTGCGCCTTACGCGCGCCCAATTGCGCACGATCGAGAACCGCGGGATTACCTGGGGGACGGTAAGCGGCATCGCCGATGGAATTGACAACCACGTCAGCCCTCGCTTTACCCTCTATGACGACGTGTTTGACAACCCTATTCGGTGCCAGCTCCGCGAAGGTATCACCCCGTTCAGTTTGCGCGACCTCTTCGAGCAGCGGGTAGAGGTCGAGGGCCTCATCGCCGCCGATCCGCAAACCGGCGTCATCAGGACCGTGACCGAGATCGAGGAGGTCCGGATCATCGACACCTCCCAGGCCGATTACCGCAAAACCGAAGGTGTCTGGCGGGATTGGCAGAGCACGGCCGCCGAACGGCTGGAGGCGCTCCGCCGCGTACGCCATGGCGAGTAGGCCCAATCGCCTGTACTGGGTGGGATACGATCGTCTTCATTGAGTTCTTTAACGCCGATCCCGCGTCTCCTTGGTTCGTCTCGGCGCGCTCCCTCCTCGCCGCCGCCAAGAAAGGCCGCTTCCAGATCTGTACCTCGGTCCTCGCGATCACCGAGGTCGCGTACGTCAAGCCGCTCGAATACCTCGGCAAACGGTTCGTGGGCGGCCACGAAGAAGAACTGGATAGGATGTGGCTCGATTACCCGACCGTCCTCACCGTCCGGTGTGACGACCATATCGCGCGCACCGCCCGAGACATGCTGCGCTGGGCGATGCGGAAGCAGATCAGACTGGTGCAGAATCCGGATCTGGTGCACATCGCCACCGCCATGTTTCTCAAGGCCGGGCAGATTCACACCACCGACAAGAACTGGTTTCTCTATAGCGAGTATGCCGGGATCCCTATCGGCTATCCCGAGGCGCCCGCACCGGAGCCCAAGCTGTTCCCGGAAGCAGCCAGCGACTAGGCAGCTCGCGGCCGCCCCTCTTCGCCACACCGCCCTATCCCCATCTTGCCCCATAGGCAGACCACCGCATGAGGTGTATACTGCGCGGAACAAGGAAGCGCGCGGCTCAAGGAGAACCTCCATGGAGGTCACCCTCCTGCCCGACGGCAGCCATCAAGCCGAAACTGCCTGCACCGTTTGCCGAAAGCAGATCTTGTGGCGCCAACCCTCGACGGACGCTTCCTGGTTCTGCACCGTCTGTGGGACGCGAGAAACGGATGCGGATGAGGAGAGTGCGGCTCCGATGAGCCGAGTCGGCACCCGTCGCGTTGGACGAGTAGCAGTCGCACTTGTGAGCATCTGTATTATTGCCGCAGGTATCCTCTGGGCCAGCATCGTTCGTCCCTCCCAGCACGCATCCTCCACCGAGGCCGCCATCCAATCCACGAGCACCACCACTCCTGAAAGCAGTCCGACTCAAACTTCCATCCCGCCGACCGCAACACCGGCCGATGCCAATCTGCCTCCGGCCCAGCAACTGGCGTACCTGCAGTTGGGCCATGCGGTGAGTCCCAAGCGCGCGATCGTTGCCGGATTTAGCCGCGACCTGCATGCTATTCAGTCAATGTGCGGCCAGCATCAGTTCCAAATTGAAGCTGGCGTGGTCGATCTGTGGCATCAAATTCGCGCCTTGGGCAAACATGACACCCTGGCTCAGGTGAGCCGAGGCTATACCCAGGAAATGCAAGCCTATATGCTCAGCGGCGCCGGGCAACCCGACTGCCTCGGTGAGGCGGATCTTTACCGCCAGATGCGCGCGTAACCGTACCATGGCCATGGTTTTTGCCCAGGAGTCGGAAACGCCGACCCCGGTCCCATCTACTCCGACTGCTGTGCCCACCGAAACGCCTGTCCCCACCGACACACTTGTCCCCACCGATTCGCCCACCGTCGCGCCCGTTATCTCCGGTGATACCTACCCCATGGTTCGCG
>DATLQX010000235.1:0-17477 GCA_035534995.1 Chloroflexota bacterium
GCATCGCTACCAGGTCGTAGTGGACCCGGCACGGACGATAGTGGGCGGCTCAAGCCTCGGCGGCCTGGCCTCGGCCTATGTAGCCCTGGAGCGTCCAGACCTCTTTGGAGCGGTGCTCGCGCAGTCCGGCAGCTTCTGGTGGAAACCGAGCGGCGACGACGAATTTGAGTGGCTGGCCCGTCGCGTGGCAGCCTTGCCGCTCCAAGCAGTGCGCTTCTACCTGGAAGTAGGTAAGCTGGAGAGCGCGGCCGGCACACCGGCGGGATCGCACTCGCCGGCACAGATCCTCTCCAACCGCAATTGCGTACCGTGCTGCGGGCGAGAGGCTACGCGGTGCAATACCAGGAGTTCAACGGCGGCCACGAATGGATCTGCTGGCGCGGTTCGCTGGCAGAGGGACTGATGGCGCTCTTGGCTCCCACCCTCTAACCGCCCGTCCTTTGCATGCGGTTTTAAGCCCTGGCTCAGGCCAGGATAACCGGCAGGGTTTCCAGGGACCGGAAGAGCATCGACCGCTTCCAACGCGGATCGGCGCTCTCCAGGTGTAAGTTGGGGAAGCGGCGAATGACCGAGCCGATGGCAATCCGCCCTTCCACCCGAGCCAGGGCGGCGCCAAGGCAGAAGTGATGGCCGTAGCCGAAGGCCATGTGTGCCGGTCCCTGGCGGCGAATATCCAGGGTGTCCGGGTTGGTAAAGGTCCGGGGATCGCGGTTCGCGGCTCCCAGCACGATCAAGAGGTACTGGTCGGCGGCGATCTGGGCCCCCCCGAGGTCAAGATCCACGAGCGCCCGTCGCTCCGTATTCTGCACTGGACTTTCGTAACGCAGTAACTCATTCACCGCGTTCTGGATCAGGGAAGGTTCGGCCCGGAGCATCGCGCATTGCTCAGGATGCTTTAACAGGCTAAACAGACCGTTGGCGATCAGATTGGTGGTTGTTTCGTGGCCGGCGGCGAGGAGAAGGACGCAGTTCGCCAGCAGCTCATCCTCGCTCAACCGGTCCCCCGCGACCTCTGCGTTGGCGAGCGCCTGAAGCAGGTCGTCGTGCGCCGCGCCTCTCCGGCTTAGGGTGAGGTGCCGGAAATAGACCATGAACTCGCCGATGCTCTGGAGAGCTTGAGCCGCGGTATCGGGCGTGAGACTACTCCCATCAAGAAAGGCGGCGAAATGATCCGACCATCGCTTGAGCATGGAATTGTCCTTGGGAGGCACCCCCAGGAGATTTCCGATTACTCTAACCGGTACTGGGTCGGCAAGGTCGGCCACGACATCCATCCGCCCGCGGGCGGCCGCCGTATCGAGAAGGTCGTCCACCATAGCCTGGATACGTTCCCGCATGGTCTCTACCACGCGCGGGGTGAACGCCTTATTGGCCAGGGACCGGAGGCGGCTGTGGTCGGGCCCATCCAGGAAAAGCATTTGGGTTCGCAAGGCGCGCAACACCGGCTCCAACGCGCCCTGGCGCTCCGGAGGAAGCCAGGAGATGTCCATCCCGGAACGATGTGCCGTTATCCGCGGATCGTTCAGGGCGGCCGCCACCTCGGGATAGCCAGTAACGACCCAGATGGACCAGCGAGGATCCCAGCGCACGGGATGGTCCTGGCGAAGTTGCCTGTAGATCTCGTAGCGCCCATTGGGAGCGTCCGTCTCCAGCACGCCGGCGATGCTCATAAGATCAGGATCGATCATGTTCATGAGCGCACCTCCTTGATGATTATGTTCCAAGTATAGAGTGGCCCAAATATCGTGGTAGTTCTGTAGGGGCACCCCTGGTCGGTGCCCTTGGCGGCCCGAACCAGGGCACCCACCAGGGGTGCCCCTACGATCGCAGGGAAACCTAGGCCCGGCTGTACTAGAATGAGAATCCGCGGGAACTGGTGGCCACCTCGACGCAATTCTACCAATCCAGCTCGCTCGCCGTTCCAGCGGGCACAACCGAGGAATCCAGTTGTCTTACTCGCAATTCGGCGCTAGTGAGGAGGCCATTGCAATGCGCCGCCAGGAGGGTGCCGCGCTCATAGAGAGAGAGCGAGCGATCGAGAGTCAGGGTCTCTCCCCGTAGTTCCTCGATAGTGGCCAGCAGTTCGGCGAACGCCTCCTCGAACGATAAGTCATCACCCACGTCATTCATGTTGGTGGAAGTCATCCTTTCTCGGGTTGGGCGGCGCGCGCCCCCGTGGTGATCGTCGCGGAGACCTCGCCATCGCGGAAGCGAATCGTCACCGGCTCCTGGGGCCGGAGCGTATGAGCATCGCGGACTATCCGCCCTTCGACCTGGGTGACGAGCGCGAATCCGCGGTCAAGGATGCGGAGTGGATTGAGGAGGAGGAGCTGGCTTTCGGCACCGCGCCTTCGTTCATGCTGTAGTTCAAGGTGATGACGGAGACGATCCCTACCCAAGTCCACCAGTTCGTCGATGCGCTGCCGGCGCTGGTCGATGGCGCGTACCGGGCTGTTCAGGTCTAGGTCGAGACGGGCCCGCCGCAGCGCGTTCCGGCGCTCGGTGAGATCCGCGCGCATCGTATCACCAAGATCCTCGGAGAGCGCGGCAATTTGGGACAGCAACTCCAGGCGATCGGGAACCACGGCGCCGGCGGCCGCCGAAGGAGTGGGGGCGCGAAGATCGGCGGCGAAGTCGGCGATCGTGGTGTCGGTTTCGTGGCCCACTCCGCTGACGATAGGGATCGGAGAGGCGGCGATTGCCCGTGCCACCAATTCACTGTTGAAGGCCCACAGATCCTCGAGCGAACCGCCTCCGCGGACCAGAAGGATGACATCAATGCCCGGCTCGGCGGCCAACCGGGCGATGGCCGCGACGATCTGGGTTGGTGCATCCTCACCCTGCACCAGAGTGGGCGAAAGCACGACTTCGATGGCGGGAAACCGGGCGCTGAGTACGCGGAGCACGTCTTGATAGGCGGCTGCCTGTGGGGAGGTGACGACACCCACGCGCCGCGGCAGCACCGGAAGCAGCCGCTTCCGCTCGATGTCGAACAGCCCCTCGTCGCGGAGCCGCGCGCATAACGCCTCAAACTGCTGATGAAGCGGGCCGATACCCTCTTGTTGCACCAGGTCCACATATAACTGGACCTTGCCCTTCGCCTCATACACGCCGAGACGGCCGTGAGCAACTACATGGTCACCCTGACGGATGGTGGGAAGGCGCCCGCGTCCTCGGGTGCGAAAGATCACACATTGGATTTCGCTTTCGGCGTCCTTCATGGTGAAATACTGGTGGCCGGCGGAGGAGAGACTGGGATTGGAAACCTCGCCGCGGATCCAAAGGCCGCTCAGGACCACGTCCTCACCGAGAATGTCGCTCAGGTAACGTATGACCTCGGCAACGGTGAAGACGCCATCCATTCAAGCTAGTTCCAGCAACGGCTGCCCATACTCCACCGGAGCGCCATCCGCTACCAGAAAGCGGACCAGTATTCCGTCCCGTTCCGCCCGAATCTCATGCTGGAGTTGCATGGCCACCAGCACCGCGACTACGTCACCCTCGCGAACCGGCCTTCCCTCGATGGCTAGCGCGTCCGCGTCGTGCTCCTGAGCGCGATGAAACACCCCAACCCACTGTGACACCTGGGTGGCAGGACCTCCGGTCGCCTCAAGAGGCTCGGCGGGATGCTGGGTACCCGCGATGGCGCCCGCCTGAAGATCAAGGCGCAAGCGCACGGACCAGGTGTCGTGCGAGGCATGCAACTCCTCAACTCCAGATCGCGAACAAAGGTCGGCGAGGGCGCGGATACCGGCGGCGGAGGGCGGTCGCGAGGTTGCCATAAAAGCTTAAGCCTTGCCTACGCGCTCGATGTACTGGCCGGTTCGGGTATCCACGCGAATGGTTTCATCCATATTGATGAACAGAGGCACCTGGACCACCGCGCCGGTTTCCACGGTGGCGGGCTTGGTGGTACCCGATGCGGTATCCCCCTTGATGCCGGGCTCGGTATAGGTGATCTTCAGTTCCACGTTCGGCGGCAAGTCGATAGCAATCGTCTCGTCGCCGTAGGAGAGTAGCTCGACTTCCATGTTCTCCTTGAGGAACTTGGCGTCGTCGGCAATCAGCGACGCGGATACCGTGATCTGGTCGTACGTTTCCGTATTCATAAAGTGGTAGGTGTCATCGTCAGCATACAGGAATTGCACCGTGCTGGAATCTAGCCGGGCGCGTTGAAAACGTTCGCCGGCCTGCACCGTCCGTTCGGTGGTTGAGCCAGAGCGGAGGTTCCGCAGCTTCATCCGTACCTGGGCGCTGCCGCGGCCCATCTTGATGTGATTGAACTCAAGCAGACGGTAGAGCTCTCCATCCAGTTCAAGGGAAATGCCGCGCTTTAAGTCGCCGGTTGAAATCATACGCTCCGCCTTTCAGGGGTGATGTTAGTTTACCGTCACGCCCGCTTCATTATTCTGGCAATCCAGTGTAACGCAGAAGTGGGTCTTATTGTCCTTACCGAACGCCTGGAAGAAGAGAAATTGAGATGGCGCCGGATACAAGGCGGCGTGCAGGGACGAGGCACCGGGCTCGCTAATCGGACCTGGGGGCAGACCGGGATTGAGGTAGGTGTTATAGGGAGAGATGGCCGAGCCGGTCTGCGTCTGCGAGAGATTCCGTTCCCACCAGGTCTTTTCCTGGGGCCGGTAGCCCAGCGCGTACTGCACCGTGGGATCGGCATTCAGGCGATTACCTACCACGGCGCTATTGGCGAGGCGATTGTAATAGGTTCCGGCGATATACTCCTCGACGACCGGAATTGAACTTTCACGCTGGACGATGGACGCCATGGTAACTATGTCGAACACGCTCAGATGGCGTCGGGCGGCCCGCGCGTGCATGGCCGGAGTGAAGTGCGCGCCGAAGTTGGCCAGCATCATGTTGACCAGCGTGTGCGCATCGAAGTGTTTATGCAGGTGGTACAGTCCGGGGTAGAGAAACCCCTCCACTCCGGCGCCTGGCGGGAGGCCAGTGAGGAACCAATAGTGGAACGTGCCGTGCCGCACTTGGTACATGAAGTCGTTGTAGGACACGGCGCCGCCGGCAGCCAGGTCGGTAGCGATCTCCTCGGCCCGATGGCCAGGTAAGATGTTATAGTCCTGTGAGTGATCCACCGGGGGCGGGGCAGGCGGCGTCTGGCGGAGGGCGTCAGCCACTTGCTGCATACTCATATCCGTGTTCAGCAGGTGGGGACCAGCTTCGATATTCCCGGCGCCACCATTGAATCGGTAATAGAGTTGGAAAAGGAAGCCACTGGATACCAGGCCGTCCTGATTGAGCTTCGTCGCGATACTGCTCACCGTTTCGCCGGGTAGGACAACAAACCGTACCTCCCTGCGGGGTCCGCCCACCGAGGAATGGAACTGGTGCAAGACATAGCCGCCGGCCCCGATGACCCCGATGGCGATCACCAGAATGAGAAGCAGAGCGACCATGGCGCCCGCGTGACCTCCTCCCCCTTTCGGGGTCAGGTACTGCGGCCCTCCGCCCTGCCCGCCCGATTTCCCCGGAACATAGACCTCAACCCGGGTTGCTCCCGTGCCGCGAGCTGCCCGGAGGCGTCGGAGCCGGTCCATTTGTTGGTCTTCAGCCATTTCGCGTGCCTTCCTTCATCGGATTGCGGGAGTATACCTGGTAGAGGTCACCGCTCTCGTCACCGGCACACCACGATGGCGGGCGCGGGCGTTCTCGGTGGGATATCAAGTCGCCGCACGGGCAACCCGTTTACTTTCCTGCGTCCGCGTGTCCAGGAAATCCTGCAACATGAGGGCCGCCGCTATAGCGTCCAAGCGCTCGCCGCGGCGGCGTGCCCTGCCTCGTGCCTGGCTCATCATCTGCTCGGCCTCCCAGGACGATAGGCGCTCATCCCAGTAACTGATCGGCACTGGAAGGGGGCCAAGTCCCTGGACATAGGCGTAGGTCGCCTCCACCTGGCTGCCGCTGCTCCCATCCATGTTAAGGGGCAGGCCGAAAATGACCGCCTCGACCTCGTGCTCATCGATAAGTGCGCGGATACGCGCGCCATGCGCCTCGCCACGACCTAACACCTTTAGGGGGGTGGCTAGAAACCCCGTCGGGTCGCTAAGCGCCAATCCAACCCACTTTTCGCCGACATCCACGCTCAGGTAGCGCACTGGGCCATGGTACCATACCTGGGAGCATGCATCGCGCCCACGAGTTACCCCGATTCCCGGACTTTCAGGTCAATGAGGCCCCCGGCTTGTGGTAAACGCCCGGCGAGGTCGGGACGGGTGGTGATGGTATAGCTCCAGTCCCCATTCCGAGCGCTTTCGTCGAGAAGTCGCCGCGCGTCGGCTATGCTCATCCCAATTAACATCGCCCTCAGATTGGTCACGTCAATGTTCGGGGTAATGCGCGCCTGTACGCGGGCCAGGACCATCCGTAACTTTCCCCGGTCCTGGACCGTCAAAGTGATCCGCTCGGAGCCCGGAATCACCTGCTGGTTTCGGCCCGCGAGATCGTGATCACGCCCGGTATCCGCCAGCCGTTGTACATCCTGGGCATGGACGTACTCCATGGCCGTTCTGGCGGTGATCGCCACACGCGCGTACGGGAGGCCGCCCTGCTTGAGCGGCGTTACTCGGGGCGCGGTAACAGTGAGCGGCCCCGGCAGCCGAATGGGGCTTAAGGCGTACCGCGCACTCAGCGTCGATGCCTCCCGCGTGGCCAGTTGCCGCCTGAGAGTCGCCGCCGCGTTCGCGATGTCAGTGGCGGTCACCCTATATTCGGTTCGCATGGTGCCGCCGGAGATGGGCGCGTAGTTTATGACCAGCAGTGTCCCCGCGAGTCGTCCTTCGATGGCCGTGACCATGCCCTGGCCCACGTTGGCGCTGGGGCCTCCAAGGAGGGCCCGCACCCCTACATTCAGTTGGCCGTTCGTGCTTCCGGAAAAGGTGTGGACGGCGGCGGGCACGCGGGCGTCGGTAAGGGTAGCGTAGCGGCTGCCTCCCTGGGCGTCCACGATGGTGCCCGCCGGCACGAGCACGTACCCGGCGGCCTGGTTGGCGAAGGTAACGGTTCCGGTGGCGAAGCCATCAGGCACCTGGCGGGTTCCCGTGCCAGGGACCACGAGGTTGGCGGTCTCGCTCAGTTCCGTACGATGCAGGGGAATCGCTCCAGGCGCACCCGTGCCAAGAGCGGCGGTATAGGTATGGTCGAATGCGTGGGTGGCGTAGGTGATGGTGACCGTGGCGGCTGGGAAGAGCACCACCCATATACTAAGGACCAGAACGATGACGAAGGCAATCGTGAAGAGGGCGAGCGGCCACCGGCGCCGTGCCGCCGGCAACGGCGCCACCCTCCCGGCCGCGCCGAGATCCGGCGCGGTCACTCTCAGCGGCCAGGGTGCCTCGTCCGGGTCGAGCACTTCGGGAGGTTCCCGCGAGGGAGCGCCTGCCGCGTCAAGGTCTTCATCGGCGCCAGGCGACTGGCTGACCGCGGCACCCTGGCGATCCCCCTCGGGCTCTGAATCCGGGAGGACTGGAGACGCGGTAGGCGCCTTCGCCGGCTGGCTGGGGCGCCGGAGTTTGAGCCTGGCCTCCCCTACCGTGGTCGAGCAGGGAATGCCGATTGCCGTAAATTGAGCAATCGCCACTCGGTCGGTAGTAACCGCGATGAGCGCGATTCCAGCCGCCTCGGCCCGCCGCTTCAGGAGGCGGGAGGCGACGACCCCCCGCACGGCCCGAGCCCCCTCGGGGAGGACGACGATGGCCGCTGAACCGGTCTCTTCCACCCGATCGAGCAATGCCGCCAGGTCGTCATCACCATCAACATACAGTACTCGTGGCTCCGTAGGGGGCAGGCCGGCGTCCGAGAAGGCGGACGTATCGGCATCGGGGTGTGGCTCGGCTTCCGGCGGATCCTGGGGATTCGTCGGCGCGACTTTCACCTCGGCGGGACCTGAGTTCGGTTGATTGGAAATGGGAGTCATGGAGGAGGCCGCGTTTTTCGGAGCGGGACGGGCCGGGGACAGGCGTGACCCTTGGTACGGATGGGGAGACCGTGATGCCGGCGTGGGTGTGTCTTCCAGCAAGTGGTTCGGCAGATCCAGCGGGTCGGGCCCAAATTCAAGATCCGAATCGTTGACTTCGCGGGAGTCGGCGGTGGAATGCATCGGCAACCGCCTGTCAGAGCTTCAACAGGCGCACTGCTCGCACCAGCGCCTGGTTGATCAGGGAAGATTGGCGTTGCAGCGCCAGCGCCTGGAGGGCGAGACCCATCGCGGTGACGTCCTGCTGGTCCACCAGACCGCCGGAATCATCGCGAATGGAATCCACGTCGGCTGGTTGAATGAGCGCGATGCGCGGGGGCCGCGGGCACGGAAGACGTTCGGTCCAGGGGAAGCCCTTAAGGCGGTCTAAAATATCCGGCAAGGCGCTGGCGCCGCCGCAGAGGTGGACAAATGGGGGCAGTTGACCTTCGCCGGCCAACTCCTCGAGAATCAGTTGCACGCCGTCCATCCAGGTGGTGACATCTCGGTCCAGGGCGCGCTTCACCTCGCGAGTAGCGGCTGGAGTGAGTTCGCGCCGCGCATAGCGGAGCTTGAGCGCTTCCGCGTCCTCCAGATTGATACCCTGCTCGGCCGCCAATCGGCGCGTAAAGGTACGGCCCCCCAGGGCGAACGACTGGGTAGCTTCGATGCCGCCATTCCGCACCAGGGCGACATCGGTGGTGCCGCCTCCCACGTCGATGAAGATGCCGCCGATGTCGCCCGCCAGGGGAGCGGCCAGGCAGCCGGCCACCGCGTAGGGCTCCGCGACCACCGACAGAAGCTCCAGGCTAAGATAGCGGGCAATGCTCTCGGAAGCCCCGACATGGACCAGGGGTGCGAAGGCATTGAACACCGTGACTTGCAGGTAGCGGCCCTGGAAGCCCAGTGGATTGGTCACGGTATGTCCATCCATCTTGATCGACACCACGGCGGAGTTAACCAGGCGGACGTCCACTTGCGGTTGGCCCATTTCCCAGCTCAGTCGCTCGGTCACCCGGGTCAATGCCAGCCGCTGCACCCGTTCGAGTACCTCATCCAGTTCGCCGGCGCCGAGATTTTCGCTGGGCCGGCTACGCTCCAGGGTCTCGGAGGTAGAGAGACCCTTGACCAACTCACCGGCAAGCCCAACCACCACTTGCTTCCCCACCACGCCGGCCGCCTGTTCGGCCTGGCTGAGCGCGGCATGGCAGTTATTGACCACCGCTTCGATATCGGTGATCAGCCCATCCTGCATGGCGGTCTGGCTCTGGCGATGGCGACCGCTGCCCAGGATACGGCACACGCCGTCCTCCATGCTGAACACCAGGGCCTTGGCGTATTCGGTGCCGATATCAAGGGCGGCAAAGGCGCCGGGAGTGGTTGAGCGAAACGGCAGGCGGAAGTTGGGCATTCCTGTCCTTTTTACGGTGACGCGGGGTATTCTCAGCGACCGGATAAAAGTGATTGGCTCCATGCCGAGCCTACTCTTCCATCGTGTCGCGAAATCCGCTTGAGCGCAAAGGCGCTATCCACGAAAAAGGGCGGAATCTCTAGCTTTGGGCGGAATCGGTGCGGTGCTTGGACGCCTCGAACCGCGTGGTAAGGTCTTCGCGGGTACGCGCCGAGGTGGCCCGGCCCTCGTCGAGAGCCTGCCGCATCTGAGTCCGCATCTCATCCACCAAGGTCCGAGCCCTGGCGATCATGTGGTTCGCCGGCCCAAATGGAGTCGGACCCTGGCGTGCGTCTCCCACCTTTGGAAGCACGACCGCCGCGCGGGAGGAGACCACGATAGCAACCGTGGCGCCGACCGCGATCCCAACCACCAGCCCGGAGAGCAGTTTGCCGCTTGCGTGCCAGGCCATCCAATCCCCCTCCTACCCCAAGTCGGGGTACTACCGGCTCCTGGCATTATACCATAGTCCCAGCCAGTGCATGCCAACCAGCATAAGCAGGTTCAGGGCCAGCCCCACGCCGAGTTCGACCTCACCGACGGTGCCGCGGGTGACTCCCGCTGCCTTCCCCAGCACCTGCCCAATCAGCAGGGCGGACACGCCGAGCAACCAATAGAGGGGGAAATAGTAGAAGGGACGGCGAGTACACAATCCCGCGACGCTGGCGGTCAGCAAAGCAACCATGAGCACCAGGAGCAATTGTGGTGACACGGGCGAGATCCTCCGGGGCTAGTGGTTGGTGGAGAGATACTGGACAGCTCGGGTGAGTTGCGTATCGGGCCCGCTTGCCGCCTTACTGACCACGATATCCGGCTCGAAACCACCGCTCACGCTGTGCTTGTTGGGAGTGAGCCAGAGGTGGGTGGTGATCCGCATGCTGGAGCCGTCGGCCAGGTTCACCACCTCCTGCTCCGAGTTCTTGCCGTACGTTCGGGTGCCGATGGTTTTGGCTCGGCCATGGTCGCTCATGGCCGCCGCGACGATTTCGGCGGCACTGGCGGTATAGCCGTTGACCAGAACCACGAGCGGTAGGCGCTGGGCGATTCCCGTGGTCCCCACCAGGTTTGAGGTATCACTGAAGTGACCATTGCCAAGATTTGTGCGCTCCCAGAAGAGAACATCGTTCCCCGGCAGGAACTCGCCCGCGATCGCCTGTGCGGCATTGACATAACCTCCCAAATTATCGCGGAGATCGAGCACGACCCCCGTGACATGGGCGGAGAGGAGCTGCACCAAAGCGTCATGAACCTCGCCGGCGGTTGCCAGGCCAAACACAGTGAATTTGATATAGCCGATGTTCCTGATCTTGCCGGCTTGCACGTCCGGAATACTATTCCGAGTCACTTTGACCACGAACGGTTGGCGTAATCCCGAGCGGACGATGGAAAGGGCCACGACCGTCCCCTGATTGCCATGGATCAGGTCCACGGCATCGGTGAGCGATAATTTGCGAATATCTCGCCCATTCACCGCGACGATCAGGTCATTCTGCAGCAGGCCGGCCTTCTGAGCGGGCGAATCGACCAACGGATTGGTGATCTGAAGGCCCTTCTTGGTCATTACTACGTCGGCGCCGATGCCGTAGCCGTTAGAGGTCTCATTCAACTGAGCGTTGGCCTGCGTGCTGTCCACCGGGGGGAAGAACAGGGTATGAGAATCCTGGGGCAGCGTACTGGTATCGACCATCCCACTGGTGGCGCCATAGAACAACTGCTTGGGGTCAAATGGACGCCAGTAGCTGTCGGCGTTCAGGCGCTGATACGCTTGCCAGAAATTATTGAGCGGCTGCTGAAGGTTTCGCGGCACGGGGGCGCCATTGATCACGTAGGCCGCGCTGCCATTTCCGTGGCCAATACTCATACCGGCCAGGAAACTGGTGGCCATGATCACGACAATGATGATCGCGGCGGCGATGGTGGCCACACCGCTGTTCAGCCCCTTTTTGATGTGCATTTTCTCCACCTGCCGCGCGTCGGAAGCGCCTCTAACCGGATAACTGGCTACGCAAATATGCCTCGATAAATGGATCGAGTTCTCCGTCCAGCACGGCAGCCGCGTCGGTGGTCTCGTAGCCGCTCCGCTCATCCTTCACCGCCGTGTACGGATGAATGACATAGGAACGATCGCGATTGCCGAAAGCGGCCGCCACGGGCTCGCCGCGGAGTTTGGCCTGCTCTTCCTCCCGCCGGCGCAACTCCATATCAAGCAGTTTGGCCTGGAGAATATGCATCGCCATCTGGCGATTCTGCAATTGGGATCGTTCGTTCTGGCACGTAACCACAATGCCCGTCGGCAGGTGAGTGAGGCGGACGGCGGACGAGACCTTGTTCACATTCTGGCCGCCTGCCCCGGTCGAGCGATAGTGGTCTTCACGCACGTCCTTGGGGTCGATGACTACCTCGGGCGCTCCCTCGTCGATCGCGGGCAAGACTTCCACCCCCGCGAAGCTCGTCTGCCGTCGATGGGCCGAGTCGAAGGGGGAAAGCCGGACGAGCCGGTGGCTGCCCCGCTCGGAGAGCAAATACCCGTAGGCGTTGAGGCCGTCTATTTCGATGGTGGCATTCTTAAAGCCCGCTTCCTCGCCCTCGGTGCTGTCCACCAACTCGGCTTTGTAGCCCCGGCGCTCCGCCCATTTGAGATACATCCGGGTAAGCATCTCGGTCCAATCCTGGGCATCGACCCCCCCGGCGCCGGCGGTAATGGTGATGATGGCGCTGTGGTCCGCGTACGGGCGATCGAGCATCAATTCAAGCTCAGCCTTGTCCAGATTGTGCTCCACCGCAACGACTTGCCCGCCGAACTCAGCCTGCATGGCATCATCGCCCTCCGCCAATTCGAGCAACTCCTCCAGATCGTGAAGTTGCCGCTGCATGGTTTCCCAGAGGCTCAGCTTTTCCTTGAGGGCGGTGAGCTTTTGCATCAGTGCCGCCCCCTGCTGCGGATCGTCCCACAGGGAACCCTCGGATGCCTGGGTCTCCAGGTCCGCGATCTCCCGCCGCTTGGCCGGCGCGTCCAATTGCTCCAGAAGCCCCTCGAGGCGTACATGAAGGGCGGCGATACGGGCGCGAGTCTCCTCTATCACCGGGCCACTAGGCCCCGCCGTGGCATTGTTTGAACTTTTTGCCGCTGCCGCACCAGCAGGGATCATTGCGCCCAAGCTTGGAGGCGTTTGGCGGTCGCGCGGGCCCACTGGAGGTGCGAGTAAGGGCCGGCCCTTCAGCGCGGGCCACCGGGGGCGCCGCCGTGGCTACCGCCGGTCCGGCGGGAGGCGCGGCCGAGGCGAGCGCCAGGGGTTGCGGCTGGGGCGCTCTGGGAGAGGCTCCGCCGGGAACGATGCTGATGCTGGGCGGCGGCGGCGGCGTATGGACTTGCACCTCGAACTGGTAGATCACATGGACAACCTCATGGCGGATCGTCGCCTGCAAATCGGCGAACATCGAGGATGCGGTCTTGCGGAACTCCACCAGCGGGTCGCGCTGGCCGGCGGATTGCAACTGCACCCCTTCGCGCAGTTCGTCCACCGCGTCAATATGTTGAATCCAGCGGCGGTCGATGATCGACAGCAGGAAGAAACGCTCGGCCTGGCGGATTACCTCCAGGCCGTATTGCTCTTCACGCGCTTCATAGGCGAGGTCGGCCTCATCGCTGATCTCCTGAATGAGGTCTTCTTTCTTCTGGGCCCGGATATATTCCTCGCTGAAGTGGCTCGGGACGGGGAAGATGGCCTGCATCGCCTTCAGTAGCCCATCCACGTCCCAGTTGTCGGCGTAGTCGTCGGCTAGGTGCGACCTGGCGATGTCGGTGAGTTCCTCATGGATCATGTTGGCGATGATCTCATTCACATCCTCGCCGGCCAGAATCCGCTGGCGATCGGCGTAGATGACCGCGCGCTGCCCGGCGATCACATCGTCGTACTGCACCAGGTATTTCCGGGAATCGAAGTTCCAGCCCTCGACCTTGGTTTGCGCGCTCTCAATGCTCCGGCTGACCATTCCGTTCTCGATTGGTTCATCGTCCGGAAGGCCCAGCTTATCGAGCAACCCCTTAACCCGGTCGGAGCCGACTCGGCGCATCAAGTCGTCCTCAAGCGAGACAAAAAAGCGCGATGACCCGGGGTCGCCCTGGCGGCCGGATCGCCCGCGCAGCTGGTTATCGATGCGCCGCGACTCATGCCGCTCGGTGCCCACGATATGGAGACCTCCGGCCTCGACCACACCCTCGCCAAGCTTGATGTCGGTACCTCGGCCGGCCATATTGGTGGCGATGGTAACGACCCCGGTCTGGCCGGCGTTCTCGATCACCAGGGCTTCTTTCTCGTGCTGCTTGGCGTTCAAGACGCTGTGCGGCACGCCGGCCCGCAAAAGCATGTTGGAGAGCACCTCGGACTTCTCGATCGAGATGGTGCCTACCAGTACCGGCTGGCCCTTCTCCTGCTTCTCCTTAATCTCAGCCACCACCGCCGCGAACTTTGCCGCCTCGGTTTTGTAGACGATGTCATTGAGATCCTTACGGATCATGGGCATGTTGGTAGGAATGGCCACGACCTCCAGGCGGTAGATCTTGTGGAACTCCTCCTGTTCGGTAATTCCAGTGCCGGTCATCCCGGCGAGCTTAGTATAGAGGCGGAAATAATTCTGGAAGGTGATCGTGGCCTGCGTGATATTCTCGCGCTCGATCCTGACCCCTTCCTTGGCCTCGAGGGCCTGATGGAGACCTTCGCTGAAGCGGCGGCCCTCCAGGGCACGGCCCGTGAATTCGTCGACGATGATCACTTTGCCGTCGCGGACCAGATAGTCCTTGTCTCGCTTGAAGATCGCCTGGGCTTTAAGGGCCTGTTCCAGGTAGTGCGCGAGCTCATAGTTCTTCTCGTCGTAAATGTTCTCCACCCCAAGGAGCTGTTCCATGTGGGTGATGCCCGCTTCGGTGAGGCTGACGGCCCGCATCTTATAATCGACCGTGTAATCCACTTCCTCCTGGAGTCTGGGCACCAGACGCGCGAACGTGTAGTACGTCTCTGGCGATTCCTCGGCTTGCCCGCTGATGATAAGGGGCGTGCGAGCCTCGTCGATCAGGATATTGTCTACCTCGTCGATGATTGCGAAGGCCAGCCCACGCTGTACGCACTGCTCCTTGGCCTGTGAGAGATTGTCCCGCAGATAGTCGAAGCCGTATTCGTTGTTGGTGCCGTAGGTTATATCCGCCTGATAAGCCTCGGCGCGGGTACTGGGGCGCAGGTGGCGGAGGCGCTCGTCCTGGGAATGATTGTCCTCGAATTCCGGGTCGAATAGAAATGAGTGGTCCCCGGAGCCGCCACTGGAGACCAGGCAACCAGTGGTCAGCCCGAGCAGGTTGAAGATGCGCCCGTTCCATCCGGCATCGCGGCGGGCCAGGTAGTCATTCACGGTAACCAGATGGACGCCCTCGCCAGTGAGCGCGTTGAGGTACGCGGGAAGGGTAGCGACCAGGGTCTTCCCTTCACCAGTTCGCATTTCGGCGATCTTACCCTGGTGCAGAACCATACCGCCCATGAGCTGGACGTCATAATGCCGTTGGCCAAGGGTACGCTTGGCGGCCTCGCGGACGTTGGCGAATGCCTCCGGCAGCAAGTCGTCCAACTCCTCGCCATCCAGGAAACGGCCCCGGAGTTCCTCGGTCTTGGCGGCCAACTCCTCGTCCGCCAGCGGCTCGAATTCAGGTTCAAGCGCGTTGATCTGGTCGACAAGGGGTTGCAGCCGTTTCAGTTCTTTGTTATTTGAGTCGCCCAGGATTTTAGTAAACCAGGCCATGCACAAGCCCTCTGATGAAGTGTTAGACGGCGCACGGCGCCACGGCCCGCGCGAGTTAAGCGTAAGCAAGGGTAACACACCAGGCTTCATGGGACAACGACATGGTATAGTAACCGCATGCAGCCACGTCTCTCCGCCGCTCTCGCGGCTACCCGACTTGCCGCCTGGGCCAGCGCCGCCGGTGGACGCGGGGGTACCAGTCTTCCCGGGCTGGTTGGCTTGCGGGTCGAGCCGTTGCTGGTGTCCAAGCTCGCCCGGCAGTTGGATTCTACGATCGTGGTGGCCGGTACCAATGGGAAAACCACCACCACCGCCTGGCTGGGCGCGGCGCTCCGGGCGGATCGGCGACAGTTGATCCACAATCGCGAAGGCTCCAATATGCTGAGGGGGGTGGCAACCACCCTCGCCAGGCGCTCCACCCTTGGCGGGAGGATAGCCGGTCGGCGGCCGTTGGTTGGTCTCTTCGAGGTAGACGAAGCAGCATTGCCCGTGATCCTCGACCAGGTGCGCCCATCAATTGTGTTGCTCACCAACCTATTCCGTGACCAACTCGACCGCTATTCGGAGCTTGCCCTGGTAGCGGACCATTGGAAGGCTCCACTCAGGGCTCTCCCGGCCAGCAGTACGCTCGTCCTTAACGCGGATGATCCGCTGGTAGCTTCGCTGGGCGCTGACGTGGCTGCCCGTGTGCTCTATTTTGGGGTGGAAGCGTGGCCGGGTGAGCCGCGCGCCCACCTTGCCCGCTCGGCCGATTCCCTCTATTGCCCAGGCTGCGGCGGCGTGTTGAGGTTCGCCTCGGTGGCTTACGCGCATCTGGGTCACTATTGTTGCTCTGCCTGTGGCCGAGAGCGACCGGCGGCGGCCATATCGGCACGGGTGACCTCCGAGGGCGTGCATGGCACCTCGCTGAGGGTGTCGATGGGCGATCAGTCAGTTGAGTCACGCCTCGCCACCCCCGGCCGATACAACGTCTACAATGCGGTGGCGGCGATCGCCGCCGCCGTGACCAGCGGCGTTCCCCTTGACCGGGCCGCCGCGGCGGTGGAAGGGGAAAGGGGCGCCTTTGGCCGGGCGGAGACTATTGAGGCCGGTGGGAGGTCGGTGCGCCTCTATTTGATCAAGAATCCCACCGGTGCCGATGAAGTGCTGCGCGTGCTGGCCGGCGGGCTGAAGAGCGGCGATCTGCTGAGCCTTCTTAGCGATAAGGCGGCGGACGGGCTGGACGTCAGTTGGATCTGGGATGCCGAATTCGAGCTATTGGCGAGCTGGGGCGGCCGAGTGACTTGTGGAGGCACCCGGGCCGAGGACATGGCCCTTCGGCTGAAATACGCGGGCATAACGAGTTCGCCGACCGTGATCCCCGAGGACGTGGGTGAAGCGGTACGAACTGCCCTGGAGGGGACGCCGGTTGGAGGAACCCTGGTCATCGTGGCGACCTATACGGCGATGCTCGCGGCTCGCGACGCCCTGGCTCGGGGCGGTCATGTGCGGCAATATTGGCAACAGGCCGGAGCATGACCCCATTTCCTCGGCTGAGGCTGGCCTATCTCTATCCCCGCCTCATGAACCTCTACTCCGACACCGGGAATGTATGGTGCCTTCGGCAGCGTTGTGCCTGGCGTGGAATTGACCTTGTGGTGGATGAGATTGAGCTGAACGAGCAGCCAGACTTTGCTCGGTACGATCTGGCCTTTATTGGGGGTGGCGAGGATCGGCAGCAGGTGATCGCCGCGCATGACCTAGTGTGCGTGAAGGGTCCGGCGCTCCGTGAGGCGCTTACTAACGGCTTGGTGTGCCTGGCCGTATGCGGCGGCTACCAGTTGCTGGGTAATTACTATCGCCCGGCTGAGGGGGAGGATCTCCCAGGGTTAGGATTCTTCCGCGCGCACACCCAACATTTCGGCGCCACCAAGCCCCGCTGCGTGGGGAATGCGGCGGCGGTAGGGCAATTGGGCTGGCTAATAGGCTTCGAGAATCATGGCGGCCGAACTACCCTCACCGGCTCGGAGGCGCTGGCGCGAGTTCGGGTCGGCTTCGGGAATAACGGTGACGACGGCACCGAGGGAGCGATCGAGGGCAATGCCATCGGTACCTATCTGCACGGCTCATTCCTGCCAAAGAACCCGGCCATCGCCGACGAACTGTTGAGTCGCGCCTTCGAGAGACGCGGCGTGGATGCACCGTTGCCGCCGCTTGACGATCGGCTCGAGGGGCAAGCACGCGCGGCCATGTTCCGGAAGTTGGGCGTGGCAAAGG
>DATLQX010000236.1:0-12908 GCA_035534995.1 Chloroflexota bacterium
GCGTTCGCTGTCCACCGGACGGCCCCAGGCGCGCTCGGTCTTTCGGGCGATCGCCTCGCGGAGGGGGCGGGTGCCCCAGGTGATCGCGTACTGATTCAAGTCTTCCTGGATGGCCGCGCAGGCCGCGTCCTTGATCACCGCTGGGGCGGCGAAATCGGGGAAGCCCTGAGCCAGATTCACCCCATCGTCGGGGTGATAGCGCATGATCTGGCGGGTCATGTCGCGGATCACCGACTCGGTGAAACGCGCGGCCTTGGCGGAGATAGGCGGCTGCTGCATGGAAACCTCGCATTCCGATCTGCTCGTGACCTCGTCAACTTATCGAGCGCCAAGCGGCCAGTCGCTTAGGTCCAGGGATCCACAATTGCACTGCGATACGACATTGGCATCGAGCATGAAGCTCACAACTCGATTTCACGCGGCGAATCTTTCAGCCGCTCGACACACAGGTCCGACTTTCGGAGCGGAGAGGCCGCGAACCACCCGGCAAGGTTGCCTGTGCGTCTGGTTTTCCGTTCCCATTCCTCGACCGCCACGATCACCACAGCGGGGCGGCCCTTCCACATGACAGTCTGTGGTCCATCCGACCGTGCTCGGTCCATGACCTCTCTGAACTTCTCCTTGGCGGACGCGACCGTCCATGTGTCCGTACTCATGACTCCGGCCTCATCGCTTTCATAACTCCACCGGCTGAGCAGCGGCACGATCAGGTCATGGGCACAGCGGGCTGCATCCACGAAGTTCGGAGCCGTCACACGCATCTGTAGTCTCGACATGGCGTGGCGAGCGTTTGGAAACCCTACGATATCCACTACCTCGCCTTCACCCACCAGCTTGATATTGCAGTGCATGACACTAGGATGCAACTTGAGTAGGGAATCTCCAGACTGCATTATCTCCTGGAAAGAGAGATCACCACGATACATCTCCTTGCCAGGTAGCGACAACACAAACGTGATACGGTACGTGCCGGGGCTCCCCTCCGGGGAGCGTTGAACTTGAGATAGCGGATCATCTGCCGCAAAATCATAAACAACGGTGATGCTATAGCGGGCACTTGTGTCGGGGCGAGGCAGTTGCGCTGGGACACCGAGATTCGTGGGCATGGGCGGCAGGATACGCGGCGCCCCATTACTCGCCGTCGCGCGATTAAGTCTTTGCGCGCCATGGCTCTTGCGTTTAGGTTTTCCTGACGGGCGCTTGTGCCGAGCCACAGCGTATCTCCTATTCTGATAAATATCCTGAGCAAAGATTATGGCGCCGCACGAGGCAACCTGCCACTGCAAGACATGTGCCCTATGCAATCAGATCCGCGTCAGGCGCAATCGTTATATGGAACTCCATGCCCAAACAGGTCGCAAGACGATGCAACATCGACAGGGATGGCTCATGCGCACCCGCCTCTAAACGAGCAATTGCGGGCTGCTGCATACCAAGCCTCCGCGCCAGGGCAGCCTGGGAGAGCTTATGCTCCGCTCTATACGTCGTGACACGCAGGGCCACGTCGCGTGCGAGGGCCGTACGTTCCCACTCCTCTCGGAAGGAGGGATCCTTGAGTTGCTCGGTGAGCACTTCTGCTGCCGGCTTTAGGTCTGATAGTTTCACTTGATGTGCTTCACTCCTTAACGTCGTCCAGCCTGATGAGAGCCGAGCGCACTTTCTGATCGAACTCTCCCGGATTGACAAGGGCCTCTGGGCCGATGGCAGCGATCACAAACACATCGCCGACCCGCCGATAGAACGCCCGCAACGGACTGCGACCACCCCGAGGGCGAAGCTCACGGAGGCTGACTACTCCTTTAACCGCACTTTGGTGAGGAAAAGGAAGCTGCGGCCCAAGCGCTTCTAGTTTGGCCACCGCGCTGAGGATCGCTGCTCGCTCCCGAGGAGATACTATCGCGATCTCCCGATCGGCCTCCGCGAGAAACAACACTTTCCACACGTAATAGTTATAACATGGTTGTTATACTGTGCGCAATCGTGGATCAGACCCGCAAACCCAGTCACCCCGTCCTCGCGGAAAAGCGCGAGAGGCGATGATCCATACACCAATATGGTACCATGCGCGCTGGTCGGGACTTCCATGCCCGTCCATGGGCTATTGGGAAGTACTGGGAGGGACGACCACCGCCATGCTCTTGCCGGAAGCGATTATTGCCGAGATACTGGGCGCGCTGTTCATTGCCTATTCGTGTACCAGGCGGATCCGGGGCGGCGAGGGATACGGGGCCGCTGTATTGGTGATCGCGGTGGTGCTGCTGGCTGTCATCCCGGTTACCGCGAAATTCCTCAGCTAGTCGCGGGCAGTCCTCGTCCATTATTGAACACGAACTGGCCCTCGGGGAGGATCAAGCAGGTCAGCCGCCCAATTTTGGTGGCGAAGGCCCCGGTATCGATGCCGATCTTGTTCGGATGTACCAGCGGCCGCCCGATCTGCACCGTGTGCCCGAAGACCACCGTCTTTCCCCAGTCGTAGTCGCTGCCGAGAAACGGCTCGCGAATCCACATCCGGTCGGCATCGGTGGTCGCCTCCGGCGGCGCCCCCGGGCGCAAGCCGGCATGGACGAAGTAATGCGTTTCGGTCTCATAAAAGAGCCGAAGCTTCGAGAGCCACTGAATGTAGGGCTCGCTCGGCCACCCTCCCTCGAAATCGCGCAAGGTGGTGATGCCGCCATTGCTGATCCAGAGCAGCATCTCCTCGGTAATCATCGCCTCGCTTCCATCCAGGGCGCTCATGCTCTCGTAGGCCCGCAGAAACATATCCTCGTGATTACCCTTGAGAAAGATGCAGGCATGATCCTGCTCCAGCCACATCAGGTGGTCGAGCACGGCCCGCGAATTCTCACCCCGGTCGATATAGTCACCCAGGAACAGCAACGTATCGACCGGCTGGGGTCGGACGCGGGCCAGGAGGCGCCGGAGCGGGCTGATCGCCCCGTGAATATCGCCAAACACCAGTAGTCGCGGTTCGCTCACTATCCCCTCAATCCGTGGCACGCGGCGCCAAGCGTAGAGTATACTAGTGCGGCATGCAAAACGTCACTATGCCTTATATTGAGCGTACCAACCCCGGCACACTCCCTGCCGCCGCGTTCGCGGAAGTGTGCGAGCGATTGATTCGCACCCAATCGCTGCTCGCGGATCCTCATCACCTATCGCGGAAGCAGGGATCGGCGATGGCGCGGCTGTTGCAAGCCGGCTTGCACGCGGTTGGCCGGCAACTGGATGCCCTGCGCCGTCCTATTTTCGCGCCCGAACCCGACGAGCCCGCGCGGACTCTGTCCGGGTTGGGCATCGCCTCGGCCGGTCTGCGCCAGGTGCAGGCGCATTTGGGCTACCTGGGGAGCCGCTGGCCTCTGGGCACGTCCGATCTGTTCGTCCGCAAGCTGGTGGCCGAGGGAATGCCCCTCCCCGTGCCTACCCTTTGTCCCGTGGATCTCCCCGAAGCCACCACGGGCGAGATCGGGGCGGAGCTGCGCGAGCGGCTCCTGGAGGCCGGTTTATGGACCGCGCCGCCCGCATCCGATAGTCCGGTATTGGTGATTCCCACTACGGACTTGCTGGACCCTCTTACCTGGGCGGCGGTGCTTTATCCCCTGGCGGCGGTCGTGGTGGAACGGCAGGATCTCGCCTCCCGGCTCCGCGGCCCTTCGCGTCTCGATGAGGATGGGGTACGCCGCCTGTGCGTGGCGGGAGTGGCGGCCAGGCTCGTGGGAGAGGCGACCTTCGCGGCGCGGGCCAGTAAGGCGTTGGTGGCTCGCCTGGGGGGCGAGAGCGCCGGCTCCGATCTGGGATTGCTCGCCCAGGCCAGCGAACCCTACGCGCTCTCCCTGGAGACCGGAGGCTATGGATCGCTCACCGAGTGCTTCCGCCGGCGCTTGCGCGAACAGGGTGCCCTGGGTAGCGCCTGGGGACGACAAGACAGGGACGCGGAGGATCAAGAAGCGCTCCGGGACTGGTCGGTCCTGGACGATTTCGTGGCCGCCGGCTTGCCGGCGCCCCAGTTGCCGACCGCCGAGGATGTCGAGCGCCTGGTGGCGCTGCTCGCCGATGGGCGGCCGATCAACGCTCTCCCGCCCCTGCTGCCGTCGAACTTTGGCACCCGCCTGGAAGAGGGGGCCGACGCGGATCGATTCTATTCGGTGCTCGCCCACGCGGGCGAGCGGCCGTGTTCGCTGGCTACCATTCTGGCCGGAGGTTGGCAGTACAAAATGCGCCATAGTCTTCCTCTTTGCGCGACGCTGATGGCCGCCGACCGGGCCTGGAATGATGCACTGGAGCCCTATGCCGCTCACGTTCACGAGCGGAGCGCCTTATTACAACAATCGATCGAAGGCGCCTATGTGCAGCAGGTGTTCACCCGCTGGAAGGACCAATGAGCATCCTCAATGAGCGGCAGATTCTCCGCCGACTCCTGATCGACGCCGACGTGGTGGTGACTCCTATTGTCGATCTGGCCACCCAGCTTGGCCCCACCTCGCTTGATGTCCGATTGGGCACCCGCTTCCAGGCACAGAAGCGGAGCGCGCTTCCTTATATCGAGCCGCTGCAGGATGAGCAGGCGCTCCGGGCGGATCTCGCCGCCTACACGCAGGATTATGTGGTTCTGCCGACCGAGCCCTACGTCTTGCATCCCGGCGATTTCGCCCTTGCCTGCACCCTGGAATTCATCCGCTTGCCGGCGGATCTCTCGGCCCGCCTCGAGGGGCGGAGCAGTTGGGGTCGCCTGGGCCTGCAAATACATTCCACGGCCGGTTTTATCGACCCTGGCTTCTCTGGCGTGATAACGTTCGAGCTGTCCAATCTCGGCAAGGTGCCGATTCCCCTCTACCCCGGCCTCCGAATTGGGCAGTTATGCTTTTACACCGGCGAAGCAAGCGCGATTCCCTACCGAACCAAGAAGCTGACGAAATACGCGGGGCGGATCGCGCCGATGGGAAGCGCGTTCTACCTCGACCCCGAATACAGAGCAATCCGCCATGAGCAGCAAGCCGAGCAAGACCGGGCCGACGGGCCCGTCAATTAACCGCCGCTTCGACCGGCCCAATTTTCGCTCTCCTCGTGGCGCTCCCCCTCCGCGCCGCGTCCGGCCGCGCCGCCTGGATCGGCCCGCGTTCCAACGCGGGGGCGGGACGCGGAAGGTGGATAGTCTCCTCCGCTTTGGCATTTTTCTCGGGATTCTGGTCGTGCTCGCGGGCGCTATCGCGACCTTTCAGCATGTCTATGCCGATCGGGTGAGTCCGCACGTCAGCGTGGGAGGGATTGCGCTGGGCGGCGTCTCGCTGGAGAACGCGCCGAGCTACCTGGCTCAAAGGGTAGACGCACGGGACCGGCGGCCCATTGTGCTGCATCTCGATCTGCCGAGCGGTGAACGGATCTTTCAGGTGAACGCCAAGCAGTTTCACGCTGTCTACAATCTGCGTTCGCCTCTGAAGGCTGCCACCGAGGATGGGCACGGCGGCGACGCCCTGACAAACCTATGGAATCAATTCAATACCATGCTGCAAGGCCACGACTACGCCATCCAGGGGACCCACGATCAACAGGCGGTGCGGCAATACCTGGCCGGCCTGGACAAGCGGATTGACATCGCGCCCCAGCCGGCGGTGGTGGGCATCCAGGACGGCCGGGTGACGATCACGCGCCATATGCAGTCAGGGACGATCATTGATACCGCCAACGCGGCGAGCCTGCTTTCAAGCGTGGTGGATGGCCATGCGGTGTATGACGTCACGATCCCGCTCCTTCAGGTGGCGTCTCCGATCAACGACACGGTGGCGCAGGTCGCCGTGGATCAGGCCCAGACGCTTTTGAGCCAGAAGACCTTCTTCAGCTCGGTGAACAAGGTACGCGCCTGGTATCTTACCCCCCAACAACTGGTCAGGTTGTTGACCTTCAGCACCGCCTACTCGCGCGCGTCGGGCTGGAAGATCGTTCTCCATCTCGATCCCAAACGCCTCCGCGCCACCATGGGGCCGATTGCCGCCGCCGTGAACCGGGCGCCCATTCCCTCGGTCTACACGGTGGCCGACGCAAATGGTTCGGCGGTCCCCGTTCCCCAACCTGACGGTCCAGGGACCCTGATTGACTACGATCGCACGGCAACGGCCATTCTCAACGCCGCCTCGACCAGTCACTCCGTGGTCATTCCCCTCCTCCACCCTCGGGCGAAGTTTAACCAGACGGTCGCGCGCGCCTATGGCTTTGACACGGCGCTCGGCCGGGGCCCCACGAGCTTGGTCGGGGCCTCGTCCAGCCGGATGCACAACGCGGGAGTGGCGGCGGCCGCCGTGAGCAACATTCTGCTCAAGCCGGGCGCGGTCTTCTCCCTGGCGAAAACCGAGGGCCCTCTGACCGGGGTCGGTGGGTACATACCCGGCCTGAACGTGGTTGGCCGGAAGGATAGTACCGGCGCCAATAGTGCCTTCACCCAGGTCGCTTCGGCGCTCTTCCATGCCGCGTACGACGCGGGCCTCCCCATCCTCGCCCGCGTGTCCTACCCCTATCTCAATGCCTACAACGGCCCGCCGGGGACCGATGCGGCGGCAACCGCGCTCGGCGAAGGCGCGAACCTCCGTTTCCGCAATAACACGGCGCAGGTGCTCCTGATCAGTGTCGCCGCCAACGTCGATCAGGTGACGGCCTATATCTTCGTGAACGGCAGCCAGGCGCGGCGCGGAGTGCGCGTCCATGGCCCCGTGGTACGGCTCAATCAGGACGGCAGTGTCGACGCTTCAATCAGCCGAGCGGTCAGCGGCGATGTCACGCTGCAAGACAGCATTGCCACTCACTATAAGGCCCTCGACCCGTACCCGTAGCACAGCTTGGCCGAAATATCTCGACGCCTCCGTAGGGGCACCTACGAGGGGTGCCCCTACAAATGCCAGGAAGTCCGCTTAAATCACACCTTTGGTGCTCGGCACCCGATCTCCCCTGGCAGGGTCAATCCGGGAGGCTGCGTGAAGGGCTCTAGCCAGGCCCTTGAACACCGCCTCTACTCGGTGGTGGTCGTTCGAGCCGGCCAGAAGGCGCGCATGCAGGTTGCAGCGGGCCTCGGTGGCGAGCGAGTGAAAAAAATGCGGCACCATTTCAGTCGGCAGGGTGCCAAGCATGGGCCCGTCGAGGGACAGATCAAGCACGGCGTAGGGGCGGCCTGAGAGATCCACGGCGACCAAGGCCAACGCCTCGTCCATAGACACCACCGCATGGGCCATCCGGACAATCCCCCGCCGCTCTCCCAGTCCTTCCCGGAGCGCGATTCCCAGGGCCAGCCCCGTGTCCTCCACCGTGTGGTGGGCGTCAACGTGAAGGTCACCCAGGGTACGCACCGAGAGATCGAACAGGCCGTGATGGGCGAGCAAGTGGAGCATGTGGTCCAGAAAGCCCACGCCGGTCGCGATTTCGGCGTTGCCCGCCCCGTCCAGGTTCCAGGTTACGGTTACTTCCGTCTCGCCGGTTTGTCGGGTGCAGCGGCCAATTCGTTCGCTCATCGGATCTCCTGTGTTTTTCTTGGGCAGATCAGACCGATCGGTCGGATCGGTCCGATCCGACCGATCGGTCTGATTTGGGCACGGTTACTACTCACGGGAAGCACGACCATCCTGGCGGGCGGCAAGCCAGAGGCGCGTCACTCGTTCGCTGGCTTGCCGGAGCAGGCCGGCGGCACGAGTGAAAGCCTTGGCATAACTCATGGGTCCATCGGTGATTGGGAAGGCGGCGGCTAACCCCGTCCCATACAACGGCCCGAGATCGGCGGCGCGGACGCTGCCCCCGAGCGCGACCACCGGCACCCTGGCCCGCCTGGCATGGCTGAGAACGCCGCTAATGACCTTACCCTGGGCGGTCTGGCGGTCCAGCCGCCCCTCACCGGTCAATACAAGGGTCGCGCCATCCAGTTCCCGATCGAAGGCCAGGGTTTCCAGGACCAGCTCGATCCCCGATTCGCTTCGCGCCCCTACGGCGAGCAAGCCGGCGGTGAGACCGCCGGCTGCCCCGGCGCCCGGAAGATCGGCCACCTGGATCCCGAGGTCACGGGCCAGCACGGCGGCCAGCCTGGCCAGATTGGCTTCCAGCACTGGAATGTCGGCCGGCCGGGCGCCCTTCTGTGGACCAAAGACCGCCGCCGCTCCGTCCGGGCCTACCAGGGGATTCCGCACATCGCAGGCAACCCGCAACCGCGCGGCCCGCAGCCTGGGATCCAAATCCGAAAGGTCGATAGTCGCCAGGTCCGCCAGGCCGGCGTTCCCCGAGGGGATTGGTTGCCCAGCGCCATCCAGAAGCCGGGCCCCGAGTGCTTGCAAGGCCCCGGCTCCCCCGTCCACGGTGGCGCTCCCGCCAACCCCCAGGATGATCTCGCTCGCACCCTGGTCGAGGGCGGCCCGGATCAGCTGGCCGGTGCCATAGGTGCCGGTCCGGAACGGATCGCGCTCCTTCAAGCCCAGGAGGGGCAAGCCGGAAGCGGCTGCCATCTCAATCACCACCACGCCGCCGCCCAGCAGGCCGATAACCGCCTCAATTGGCCGATCAAGCGGATCGCGCGCCGCGACTTTCCGTGTCGTGCCCCCCCGAGCCGCCACCAGGGCGGCAACCGTGCCTTCGCCGCCATCAGCCAGAGGAAGCTGTCGCGCCTGGGCGCGCGGGGCGGCCCGCATCACACCCGCGGCCATGGCGGCCGCCGCTTCGGCGGCGGAGAGGCTGCCTTTGAAGGAGTCGGGAGCACACAGCACTTTCATAGGGACATTGTAGCGGGAAAAGAAGGCTTTTCCCGCCTGAAGATGCTGGTAATCAGCACTTTCGGGTGACAGCTAAGCTCCGCTATGCTATGATTCGCTCGGTCGTGCGCCAGTCGGAAACGGCGTGTGCCTACGTGGGCGCTCGCCGCGGATCCAATCTCGGAGGAAGGGAGGAAAGCCGGTACCAGAGGCGGAAGCGTTCTGGAGCCGGCCGTACTTATTGAAGAGAGACACGACTGGACACTCACGCAAGGCTCCGATAGCCGGAGTTATTGCCGTACTTTGCCTCGGTCTGAACCACGGAATCGGCTCCCCCCGAGCCGCCCAGGTCCAGGCCCAGGCGTCGGGGACCACGCAAGCGCGGGCATTGCCTCTACCGGGTGATGACCTGAATCCAGAAAGGGTTGGGATGTTTTCCATGACGACGCACCCGTCGCTCAGCGATACACTCCCGCGCCGTGCTGTCCTCCAGCCCCTATTCGCCGTCGACCGCACGGTCGCTACGGCGCCCCTAAAAGCGCCGCCCTCGCGCGGCATCCTCACATTGCCTGGGGGGGCTCTTAACCCGCCCCATGGTGACCAGGGCAATGCTTACTCACCTGCCCCTCAGGTACACACCACGAAGGTCACCGTTCTCGTTCGGCCTCACACGCTCTTTCACTCGCGGACGCAGTCCCCCGCGCGGGCTCGGGAAGCAATTAACGCGACCCTGGCCATACTGACGAAGGCGACCGCGCGAACCTCGTGGTTCGCGGGGCCTCAGGCATCAGCCGCCGATTTGGCCGGTATCGTTTCCGCGGTGCCTGGTCGGCAAGCCAGCCTTTCGTCACTGAGTCTCGAACGTGTTCTCGATAGGCAGAAATTGACCCCTGTCGCTCCTCTTTCCCTCAGCCGAGGGGAAGAGACCAGCGTGGGGGGGGACGATCTGGCTATCATGGCGCGGCGGCCGCGCATTGCCGCCGGACTCCGCATGGTCGGGGTGCATCCTGCCCCGACCACCTATTCGCAAGCCGCCGGCTCGCAAGCTTTGGCTCGGGCCGACTATACTACCACGGTTCCTGGATCGGGGAATGCGTCTACCTGGACCGCCGCGACCATGCCCGGCGGAAATGCCGCTCTCTTCTGGATCACCGGCTATACCTGGACCGGGAGCAAAACGAGAACCGGCACTTATCCCCATTGGGGGACCGTCGCGGTCGATCCACGAGTCATTCCCTTGGGGTCCACCGTCTACATTCAGGGCCTCGGCCAATTTCGGGCCGAGGATACTGGTGGAGCGATCAATGGACTCCGAGTGGATGTCTTCGTGGCCAGCGCCGCCCAGGCGTACCAACTGACCGGCTATAAGTTGGTAAGCTTCATCCCGCCCAATCACTAATGCCTACGGTCCACCGATGCGCGCACGACCACAAGAAGCCCGTCGCCTTGGCGACGGGCTTCTTGCATGGGGATGGGCGCATGACCGAACTGTGGTGGATTACCCTGCCTGGGAGCGCGAGACACCCACTTCGTGGGTACCCGGCTCGCACTGGCGCGTCAGCGCCAGGAACAACATCCTCGCTCACCAGGGCTGCCACATCCACCGTCCAAACCGCGTGCCAGGACCACCAACGCGGGCGAGCAAGATGCTCGCGCTCCCAGACGGCCTCGTCATCCGCGCGAGTTCGTCAACTTGACACGCTGAGCCTGTGATCGCCGGCCAGGGACCAACACAGAAAGAGCCGACCGCCCTGATAAACATACGTCCCTTCACGCAGGACGTCGGCGGCCTGGACGCGGGCCATGGGGATCCCGTCGAGCCGGACCTCGCGCGGGTTATGCGTACCGAGCGACACGGTAAAGCGACGGCACGGGAAAGGACTGGCGAGGCGCAGGGTGATCGAGCCGCCGTCATCGGGCCCGGTCTCGGCGGCGAGGCTCGCGGCGGCCGCGGCGTAGTGGGCCAGATCATCGCAACTGGTCCAGGCCACGCGGTCGCCAAAGTGGTCCTCGATCCGCCGGATCACCTCGGCCAGAGCCGGCAGACCGGCGAGACTGCCCTGCGCGAACATGGTCTGCCAATGGGTGTGGAAGACGGCTGGCCCGCCGGCACGCAGCACCTCGGCCAGGCGTCCGGCGCGGCCCTCGGCGTCGATCAACATATCGGGGTCGGCGGCGTGACCCGACCAGAGGCCCTTGCCGAAATCGCGGCGATCGCAGGCCACGATACTGACCACGGCCTCGCCGGCATCGGGCCGGTGGATGGTCATCCGGGGCGGCACGTGGGTAGAGAGCCAATCCGCCTGGAGGAAGTACCAGGTGAGTGAGCGCCCATGCACTTCCCGCTGGGCGGCCAGGATCGCCTCCGCGTAGTCACCCTCGACCTGGCCGCCGAAATCCCAGGGCGAGGTCACGCCGGCGCAGGGCAGATCCACCTGATCCAGGATCTCCAGGCCAAGGGAGAGATAAGGAAAGAGGGTCTTCCGGTCCTGATCACGGCTCCAAAGGTGCTCCCAGAATGGCAGGAGTTGCCCCGTGGCCAGATCGAGCGCGTTCCAGTGGGTGAGCGCTTCCGGGGTGATGTCCAGCCAGGGAGCGATGCGCTCGCGAGTAACGTCGAGAAAGTATCTTCGATCGGCATCGCTGACCCCGCGCACCGCCCTGTCCACTCGGCCCAGGCCAAACGGGTAGGGAATCACGCTGAACTTGCCCCGTATCCCGGACGTCTCAACCAGGTCGGCGAAGCGATCCACCAGTTCACGCGACGTATGCATAGGGCCGTTACGGAAGCCGCTATGAAAGTAGGCGGGATTGTAGCCGGGGGTAGGATCGTCCACGATCAGACTGATCGGCTGGCGGAGCAGTGGGTGCTCCACCCGGAGGTCAAACTCGGGCAGGGTGCGCCAGCGGAAGGGTGGATCGATGTTTTGGATCATGTCTCGTTCTCCCAGAGGAAATGATGTGAGGCAAGCATCTCATGGTTCGTGGCCCTATTTGACAGAGTAAGGGTAGTAGCCCTATCGTGGCATCAAGACCGCCGGCTGACCCGTCGTGAAGGGGGCGCCGAACAGGGTGAGTCCGCGTCGTCGCTGGAGGTTCAGGTATACTGGCTTTGTTGTATCCATCGTCCATCGGAATAATAGTGAATTACCTAGCCTACGAGAAAGGAACGGTCATGGAGATTCGTTCGCGCCGGTTGCGCTTGCTTGGCGCCCTGGCTCTGATCACCGGTCTCTTCGCACCCTTCGCCTCCGGACCCTCCGGTGGCAATCGCGCCCACGCGGCGACGACGCGAGCCGGCGACGGTATCTTGCGGTACGCCGACGAGGGCGAGAGCGATCTCCCCTCCATCGACCCACCAAACCCCAGCGCCGGTGACGCGCAAAGCAGCATTGTGGAGGATCTGGTATTCGGCGGACTGGTTCGCCTGGATCAGAACTTGCGCGTACAGTCCGATGCCGCATCCTCCTGGACGGTCAGCGGCGACGGCAAGGTCTATACCTTTACCCTCCGGCCCGGTCTCAAGTGGGGTGACGGCACCCCGGTCACCGCCGCCGACGTGGTATGGTCTTTCAACCGCGATTTCTCGCCCTCCTATGCCAGCGGCAACGTCAGCTTCTATCTCGGCAGCATCGCGGGCGGCATGGCTGTCGCCAACGGCAAGGCCAAGACAGTCTCCGGGATCACGGCGATCGGGACCAATCAGGTGCGATTTACCCTTGTGGCGCCGGCAGCGGTATTCCTCAACGACCTTGCCTACAACGTAGCCTATCTGGTGCCCCGCGACCAAGCCACGGCCGACCCCAAGAATTGGACCGAACACGCCGCCGCCACTGGGCCCTTCATGGTCAAACAGTGGAAGCACAATCAGGAGATCGATCTGGTCCCCAACCCGAATTATTGGCGAGGCATGCCCAAGCTGACTGGGGTGAACGTGGAGTTCATCAAGAATACCGAGACTGCCTATAATCTCTATAACACCGGCGCCGTGGACATCATGGGGGTGATCAATTTCCCCAGCAACCATCTGAAGGACGTGCAGGGGAAGCCTTACTACCATACCACCCCGCAACTCTTTACCGAGTTCTTGGTCCTGAATGAGAAGCACGCGCCGCTGAATAACCCCCTGGTGCGCGAGGCACTCTCCTACGCGATCAACAGGACGACGATCGCCAAGCTGCTCAAGAACCGTTTCCT
>DATLQX010000237.1:0-3843 GCA_035534995.1 Chloroflexota bacterium
GCGGAGCAGCGATTCCACATGATGGGCATCGGCATCGCTCTGCCGCGGATTCTCCCCCAGCACGTAGAGGCAGCGCAGCCGGCCCATCTCCATGGCGGCGAACATATCGGTCTGATGCCAGCCCTTTTTCGGGGGGACCGGGACGCCCCAGGCGCGGTCGAATTTGGCCCGCACCGTCGTGTCCTCCACCGGTTGGAAACCGGGCAGCCGGTCGGGGAGGGCGCCCATGTCGCCGCCGCCCTGCACGTTATTCTGCCCCCGCAGCGGATTGACCCCGCAGCCGGGGCGGCCCACCTTCCCGGTGAGCAGCACCAGATTGATCAGGGCCAGGACATTATCGACCGCGTTATGGTGCTCGGTGATCCCCAGGGTCCAGCAGATCATCCCGGTCTTGGCGCGGGCGAAGTCGCGGGCCACTCGGCGGATCTGCTCGGCGGGGATCCCGGTGATCGGCGCCGCCCACTCCGGCGTGGATGTCGCGATGGCGCGCGCGTAGTCCGCGAAGCCGGTCGTGGCGTGGTCGATGAACCACTGGTGTTGTAGATTTTCCTCGACGATCACCTGGGCCATGGCGTTGGCGAGCGCGATATCCGCCCCCACGCGGATCGGCAGCCACTCGTGGGCGGCATCGACCGAGAGGGTGCGGCGAGGATCGACCACCACCAGGCGCGTGCCATTGTCGATGCCCTTGAGCATATGCAAGAACATCACGGGATGGGTCTCGCGGGCATTGGAGCCCCAGAGGATGTTGATGTCGGTGTGCGCCATGTCCGTATAGGAACTGGTGCCGCCGCCACTGTTGAACACCATCGCCAGACCGGCGACGCTGGGAGCATGTCAAGTGCGGTTACAGCTATCGATATGGTTACTACCTAATACCGCCCGCATGAATTTCTGGGCCAGGAAGTTCACCTCGTTGGTGGCCTTGGAGCAACTGAAGAAGCCGAAAGCGTCACCGCCATGCTGAGCTTTGATCGCCGCCAACCGCTCGGCCACCAGATCCAGCGCCTCGTCCCAGCCGGCGGGCTGAAGCACACCATCGCGACGAATGAGCGGAGTCGTCAAGCGCGCGTTCCGCGCCACGGTGGTAGGGCTCGCGATCGTCATTGGTCCGTCTCCCCGAGAGCCGGCGGGCAACTTGTTCCGGCGCTCTCTTCAGCTTTCAGTATACGGTCTCTGGAAGCGGGTGGATCTAGACCGGAGAGCGCTGTTAGTTCGGGCTGTGACGCTTTGGCACCCCCAGGATCTTTTCCGTGACCCCATGCCTTTCCGCCACCCGGCGCGCCTTCTCCCGCGCCTCAAGCTCCGAGAGACCATCCTCCATGAAGCGATGGAACAGAAAGAGTGGTCCAATCCGGTCCAGCAAGGTCTTGGTGCGGGCGACGGTGAAGAGCTCGAAGGTCTTTTTCCCACCCGGCGTACTGGGGGGATGGATATACCACATGCGGGACTCATGGTTGCCGGCCCGATCCTCGGCGTAGAGGGTCAGCATTTCGCGCCGAGGGGTCGCGTCGGTTAATTGCTCGCCCCGCGCGGTGATCGAGACCCATGCCTGGGCCAGGAGGAGGGCCACGGCGGCGTCGGTGGCGGCCACCACGTTGCGAGCGGCCACCCCGAGTTCATGTCCCTTGAGCCCGGCCATCAGCGCGATCACCATGGCCCCATCGTCGGTGAAACTCAACACCTGGGGACTGGACAGCAAATCGCGGATCGAGAGATCTTGCGCCGTCTCGCTTCCGTCCCGCACCGCGTCCTCAAGCGAATAGGGCTCCGCCATCCTTCTTTCCTCCCGCGGCGGGGTCTACAATAAGGCCGATCCTCGAACAGTTGTAGTCTATGCCTCCAGGGTAGCCGACTCGTGGCCTGATCGCCAGGATCGGAGAGCACGATCCGCATAACACGCTGGCATGCGCGGCCCAGTCCAGATAGTATAGAACGTATGGACTAGAAGCGAGGGCGGAATGGCGCGGGTCGAGTATCGGGAGATGCAGTGCAAGAGCGTGCTCAACCGGGTGCGGGGGATGCCGTTCCCCTGGAGCATCAACCCATACCGGGGCTGCGTGCATAGCTGCCACTACTGCTACGCCCGCGGCACCCATACCTACCTGGACCTCAATACGGACGACGACTTCACGGGCATCATCTTCGCCAAAGTGAACGCGCCCCAGGTGTTACGGGCCGAATTGAGCCGCCCCGCATGGCGGCGGGAAAAGGTCTCGGTGGGGAGCGCCACCGATCCGTATCAGCCGGCGGAGGGCCGTTTCCGCCTCACGCGCGCAATCCTGGAAGCTCTGCACGATCACGCTACCCCGGCGGGGATCGTCACCAAGGGCACCTTGATCCTGAGGGACCGCGATCTGCTGGCCGCCATGGCCGAAAGGGCAGGCTGTACCGTGTGCGTCAGCATTCCCACCGTGGACCCCGCGGTCTGGCGGGCCACCGAGCCGGGAACTCCGCCGCCCGCCCAGCGGCTCCGCGTGCTGGAGCAACTGGTGGCGGCGGGGATCCATGCCGGAGTGTTGGCGGCGCCCATTCTCCCCGGTATTTCCAGCGCCCCGGAACAGCTAGAGGCCACGGTACGGGCGGCGGCGGCGCACGGGGCCCGCTTCCTCTGGGCCAATCTGCTGCATCTCAACCCCTCGATCCGCGCGCACTACCTGGGCTTCCTCGAGGCCGAATACCCGAGCCTCGTCGCCTTGCACACCCGTCTCTACCCCGGCCCATACGCCGCGCGCCCGGCGGCCGGCCACCTGGAAGCGCAAGTGGCGGCCCTCAAGGAGCGCCATGGGCTGGTGGACCACCGGAACCCGATTGAGCGGCCGGCGCAGATGAAGATGGCCTTCGCGGGGTAAGTACGGATACGCCACTATGAATATCAGGTTGACTATATCTCCCTTGCGTTGGCGGGTATGAACATCCTACGATGACATTGATTCTCGCGCCTTCTATACAGTGAGGTGGTCGCCGTGGCTTCGCCCCAACTTCTCGACTACTCTGGGGCTACCGACTTAGTCGAGCAGGTTGAACGACTGCGAGTGGACCTCGCGCGTCGTCTGGACCCGACACGTCGGGCGGAGTTTGGCCAGTATTTCACGCCGGCTCCTGTCGCGCGACTCATGGCCTCCATGTTCGGAACGCCACGATCAGCTGTGCGTATCTTGGATGCCGGCGCGGGCGCCGGATCGCTTTCGGCCGCCCTCGTGGAGCGCCTTTCCCGCCTTCCTACGCCACCCCGACAAGTGACCGTCACGGCGTATGAGGTTGATCCACTGGCCAGTCCCAGCCTTGCTACTGCTCTAACCTGCTGCCAAGCGGCACTCATCCAGTCCGGCATCTGGTTCGCCGGATCCTTGATTGAGGAGGATTTCATCGAAGCTGGGGTGGATATGCTGCGTGGGGGCATGTTCTCCCGAGAACGTGTTGAGTTCGATTTCGCGATTTTGAACCCTCCGTACCGCAAGATTCATAGTGGATCACGAACCCGCCACTTGCTTCGCGATATTGGTATTGAGACCAGCAATCTTTACTCCGCCTTCCTGGCGATCGCCGTCCGTCTGCTCGCTCCAGGCGGCGAATTGGTGGCCATAACGCCACGCAGCTTTTGCAATGGACCCTACTTCAAATCATTCCGTCAGGAATTCCTGCGCGAGATGCGGCTGCGGCGCTTGCACGTTTTCGAGGCCCGCGACACCGCCTTTCGGGAAGATGACGTCCTGCAAGAGAACGTCATTCTTCATGCCGTAAAAGGGGGTACGGAGGCATGCCGCGTCGTCATATCCGCGAGTGGCGGACGGAATAATGACCCGATCAGCACGCGGGAAGTGGACTGCAATCAGGTAGTAC
>DATLQX010000238.1:0-13236 GCA_035534995.1 Chloroflexota bacterium
TCCGGCCCAGGGCGCCGGACGCTGAAGCGGGTCACGAACGGAGTGACGGTGCGGGTTCGACATCGAGGCTAGCGTACGGTGGGCCACCCCCGCTGTCAATCGGGATATGGGGAAAGAATACGCCTCATGTTCGCGGTCGAGCGCTTTGTAGGGGCGCGGGAAACGTGATCCTGTTGGTGGATAGACACGAAAGTCGTCGGCCTCGGTGATCTTCCTGGGAGCGCGAGCATCCTGCTCGTCCCCGTAGCCACTCTCAACGGGGGCGAACCGGGTACTCACTTGTGGGTGTCTCGCGCTCCCAGGCGATGAGATAGAGGCTCATCCCTGCCGCCAGACGGCGATCCGCTCGCGGATCCAGGCGGTATCGGCGGGACCGAAGGGGGGAGGGGGCGACTCCGCCTCGTAGTCGATCACCGCGTCGTAGCGGTAGCGCGTGTACACCGTCTCCACCACCGCTTGCAGGTCCAGCGGCACATCCTCGAAAGGCGCGGTCAGGGGCACGGCGATGGTGGGGAGCGGCTGGCGGAGGGTCGCGAACCAGCCGTCGAACCGTTCGGGCTCTCGGGCTCGGTGCAGGATGGCGTCGTAGCCCTCATGAAAGGGGACGCCCAGCGGACGGGCCCCGGCGCGCAGAAGGTCGATCTCCAGCCAGTGGCTGGTTGATCTTAGAACCTGCTCCCGTTTGCGGAGGAACTCGCGCTGCCCGGCCGAACCCGGTGTCTTGTTGATCGGCGAGAGCACCTCGATGGTGGTCACCACCGCCCGGCTCAGGGTATCGAGAATGACCAGGAACGGAGCGCGGATCTCCACTTCCTCGGGGACCGCCACCAACAGGGGTGACGCGATGCGTCCGTGGGCCGGAGCAACCCCGCCCACCCCTACCAGTTCCACCACGGAGAGGTCAGGGCGCACGAACGAGCGCCCAGGATCATCACGGCCCAGGATATAGACGGAGTCCTCGCTGTCCACGAAGAAGCGCGGCGCCACCTGGCGGGCCAGCATCTCGCGCATCACGGCGATCAGCGCGGCGTGAACTCCACTCCAGCGGTCGGGCCGTTCCAGATAGGGATCCATGCCGGGGAAGGGGGAAGCCATCCGCGTCTCCTCGCGTCATTGGGGCTCGGTTCTGTCCCTACTCTACCACGAGCAGAGGTACGAGCGTAGTGATTTTCTCTCAGGCTTTACCAGCTATTGATCACTCAGTTGTCACTACTGGTTACACTGATTCCTATAAGGCCCATATACATAGATGTGGACGCGAACGCGGTGCGTGAGTAGCTGGGAGGTGCCAATGGCGGATGAGGATTCCCTCTCTCTGGAGACGGCCCTGGCTGGGGCGGAACGCGAGGCGGAGACGGTATTGAAGGCGGCGGCCAGGGTAACAAGCGCCCTCAAGACCATGCAAAAGGCGGCGAAAGAAGGCGACCTACGGAAGCTGCGCGCCGCGCCCGAGAATATCCGCCAGCAGATGAGCGTGCTGGACCAGGAAGTGGCGCGGGTTGAGGCGGGCTGGAACTTCGACGAGGAAGCCTATCTCCGCGATGGCCGTTTCGCGCAAGAGTTGCTCCAGGTGGCCCAGGCCAGGGGGCTCAGCCTCTCGGAACAGGATGACCGGCTCTATTCGTACCCGGTGCTGATCAGTATCGCGCCGGGCGACCGCGCGGTGAAGATCGACCGGAAGCCGGAACGCCGCCTCCGTCCCTCGTTCCTGATTTCCCTCCTTCGTGAGCGGCAGCGCCGCCCGGCCCGATTCAAGGCCGCCGATTTCCTGGAATCCTTGCTGTTTGCCTACAACACAGCGGTCGATCGGGCGTCCAAAGGGCGCCATTTCGGCTCGGTGGTGCCGCTCCGCGAACTCTATGAGCTGTTCACGGTGATGCCTGGCCAGTCACGGGAGTACGCCCTGCCGGAGTTCACCCGCGATGTCTACCTGGTGGATCAGAGCGGGGTGACGACCACCAAGAACGGATCGGTGATCGAGTTCCATGCCAGCACCGGAACCAAGTCGGATCGCGGGGTGCTGGCCATCGTGACCGAGACCGGAGCCGAGAAACGCTACTTCGGCGCCTCATTCAGCCAGGGAGGCTAGGGTCGTGTACGTGCCGCTGGACGAATGGCGGGCGGTCCTGGAGCGTGATTATCTCAGCACCTTCGTGCCCGCTGGGGGCGCGGCGGTAAAGTTCGCGATCACTGCCGCCTTCGCTCCGGCGGCGGATATTGGCGGGTACCTGGAGCCGCTGGCCGACCGCCACGATCTGGCGTATTTCAGTCTGGATGGGGCTACCACCCGCCTCCATATGATCGATCAGCTCTTCCATGCCCTGGCCCGCCAGGTCGATTGGGACGGCCTGGCCGGCGCCCTGGTGCGCCAATTGCTGGCCGCCGATGGCTTCGTGCTGCCGGCGCCGCCGGAGCCCTGTCACTACGGGCGGATCGCCGAATTGAGCGGGACCAGCGAGCCAGAGGTGCGACGCCGCACTCGTACTCTGCTACACGAAAAGGTCGAGCAGGACTACGCCATGACGCGCGAGTTCCGCCTCGCCATGCTGCGTCTATGCCAGGCAGCCCTGGAGCCGAGCGCGGCTGAGTTGCCTGAGATCAGCGCCATCCACGGCTGGCTCCGCGGCGAACTACGCCAGGTCTCCCTGCTCAAGCCGGCGGGCATCTTCCAGAAAATAGGACGGCACCTGGCCCGCGATATGTTCCTTTCCCTCGCCCACTGGCTGCGACTGACCGGGAAACGCGGTACCCTGCTGGTGCTTGACATCACCCGCTATAGTCTGGAACGGCGATCCAGCGAGCCGGATGGGCTGCTCTTTTACTCCACCACGGCGGTGGTCGATGTCTACGAGGTGCTGCGCCAATTTATCGATGCCTGCGATGAGTTGGAGGGGTGCTTGATTATCACCATCGCCCCTACCGCTTTCTTGACCGATGAGAAGCGCGGATTGGCCAAATATACGGCGCTCCGCCTGCGGATCTGGGATGAAGTGCGGGATCGCCAACGCGCGAACCCCCTCTCCTCGTTGGTCCGCCTCGCCGGCGCGGGAACCTGAGCCATGGAGGAGCGGACTATCACCGATCAATACCACGCGCGGCGTGCCATCGAGGCGCTGCGGGCTGGAGTGCCGAACCGCGACGCGGTGAGTGCCCTCGGTTCCACGGCGCCGGAGATCGAGGATCGCTTCCAACACCTGCTGGAGTCCGTCCAGGAGCAAGCGCCGGAGGTCACCGGCCCATCCGGGTTTCTCCTGGCCGGGAACTTCGGCGTCGGCAAATCGCACCTATTGGAGAGCCTTCAGCACCGCGCTCTGGCCCAGGGGTACGTGACCAGTAAGGTCGTGATCAGCAAGGAAACGCCGCTCTATGATCCGATCAAGCTGTTCTGGGCGGCGATTGGGGCCGCCATGATCCCTGGGCGGCGCGGGGCCGCCGTACCCCTGATCGCCGAGGTATTGCAGCCGCGCGAGCAGGCATTTCTCGACTTGTATACCTGGGTGCAGCAAGCGCGCCCGGAGACCCTGAACCAACGCTTCGCCGCCAGCCTGAACCTATTCGAGCACGCCCGCCACCATGATCCGGAGACCTTCGAGCGCATTCTCGCTTTCTGGGCCGGCGATCCAATCCAGATCGGCGATCTGAAGCGCGCGCTCAGGGAGCGCGGGGAGCGGGCGACCTACCTCTTCGACCGCATCGACCCCAGGGGACTGGCGTTCCAGCGTTTCCGCTTCGCCGCCCAGCTCATGCTGGCGGCCGGCCATAAGGGCTGGGTGCTGTTGGTGGACGAGGTGGAGTTGATTGGCCGCTATAGTCTGGTCCAGCGTGGGCGCTCATACGCCGAGTTGGCTCGCTGGACCGGTGGAATCAAAGGTGAGGCGTACCCCGGTCTGATCTCGGTGTTCGCCATCACTTCCGACTTCGAGGCGGCACTGCTGGAGGGGCGGCGTGATCGGGAGAACGTGCCGAATAAGCTGCGGGCCAGTCCCCGCGAGGTTGAGCGAGAATTGGCGCCCCACGCCGAACGAGGGATGCGCCTGATTGGCCGGCCACTCCGCATCCCGGCCCCGAACCGGAATACGGTGCGGCGCACCTACGAACAGGTGCGCGTCCTGCACGGAACGGCCTACGACTGGGAGCCGCCGGCCGTGGGATCGGCACCCTTCGCTACCAGCACCTCGATGCGTGAGTATATCCGCTGGTGGATCACCGAGTGGGATCTCAAACGGCTGTTCCCAGACTACCAGCCGGAGATCGAGGCCACCCCCTTGACCATCGACTACAGCGAGGACGCGGACCTCGATTCGGCGGACGAGACCAACGCCAATGGGGACGGCCGGACGTATCCGGGGGACGAGATGCCCCTGGAGGATCCCTGGACCGCTTCCGCCGCCGATCCCCAGGCGGGCGCCCGGTCGGGGACCACCCCGCGCCAGGAGTAGCGGCGATGCCGATCCCCTTTCACGATCAGGACGATCTGGAGACTCTGGGCACGGCGGGATTCCTCCTCCTGGAGGCCAACAGCGATCCGCTTGGCTATCGAGGGGCGATCTTCCAGATCAACGCACGAGGCGAGCCGGTGGAATTCACCTATAACCGGGTAGAGACCCCCAACACCTTCCTCTGGCGTCCGGCGGACATCCGCCGGGCTGCCCTGCGCCGCCTGACCGCCTCGCTGCTCACCCTCTGCCCGCGCATTCCGCGCCTGATCCTCTGCCTGGCGGCGGAAACCCCGCCCGAGCTGTTCACGCAGGACATCACGGTATCGTTGCCGGTCTGCCGGATCGCCCGCTCCCTGGACGCGGGACTCTTGGCGCCCCCAGAGGTTCACGAGCCGCCCGGTGAGGATGGCCCGGCGCACCTCTTCTGGTATCCGGCGCCCCCAGAGGACCAGACACCCGAACGATTGCTGCTCCAGGCGATGATCCGTCACGGTTTGCTGTTCGAGCCCTTCCAACGCGCGTCCGCCGGCTTGAATGAACTGTTCGGCGACGCGGATCCCGCCGGATCATGAGCACCAATCCGTGGTTCCGTGAGCACGATCCCGATCAGCCGCCCCGCTGGCTGGGACTGATCCCGCGTCAGCCGCGGCTTACTCCGGGCCAGGCGGCACGAACGACCGTGAGCGAACCCGTGACCGGCGACCCGCACCGCCTCCGGGTGGGCCGGATCGAGATTGGGCCGGGAAGAAGCATGCTCCTGGGCGCTGTCCGCGAGGAACAGCGGCACCGGGGCAGCGTGCATGTGGCCGGACTGGAGATCTTCGATCCCTTGCTGGAGACGCTCCGCGAGACGCCCCGTTGGCAGCGAGAGGGCACGGACGAAGGGGCCGGCGGCATCTGGCAACCCTCGGCAGCCGGAGCGCCCAACCCGGAAAAATCACTGGCGCGGATGCTGGCGGCGGTGCTGCAACCGCCGCTGGAACTGCTGCTGGGCGGGGAGGGACCGATCGAGTGGCCCCATCCCCTCCTGGGCTATCAACTCGACGGGGTGCGGGCCTTGCTGGAGCGTCCGGCGTTGCTGCTGGCCGACGACATGGGCCTGGGCAAAACCATCCAGGCCATCGCCGCCCTGCGGATCCTGATCCACCAGCGGCGGGTCGGCGCCGCCCTGGCCGTGGTCCCGGCCGGACTGATCGCTCAGTGGCGGAGCGAATTGGCCCAGTGGGCGCCGGAGCTGCGCGTCTCCACCGTCTATGGCGAACCCAACGACCGGGCCTGGCGCTGGCGCGCCCCCGCCCATCTCTATCTGACCAGCTACGAGACCTTGCGGGCCGATTTTACCGGCAACCCGCACGCGCCGCCGGCCCGGCAGTGGGATCTGGTGATCCTCGACGAGGCACAACGGATCAAGAACGCCGATACGGACACCAGCCGTGTGACCAAGCGGCTGCGGCGGACCCGATCCTGGGCCCTCACCGGCACGCCCCTGGAAAACAGCCTTGATGATCTGGCCTCCATCCTCCAATGGGTAGAACGGGAGCCACCGCGGGCGTCCTGGCACCTGGTCTCCCCCGCCGAGATGCGCGACCGCCTGGGCCGGGTGCAACTGCGACGACGCAAGGCGGATGTGTTGGCCGATCTGCCGCCCAAGCTGGCCGCAGGCATCGTGCTGGCCCTGACCCCGCCCCAACGGGCCGCCTACGACCGGGCCGAGCAGGAAGGGCTGGTGGAGTTGCATGCCCTGGGTGACCGGATCCGGGTGCGAAACGTCCTGGAATTGATCGTCCGCCTGAAGCAAATCTGCAACTTCGACCCCCTGACCGGCCGTTCCAGCAAACTGGACGACCTGCGGGAACGGGTGCGAACCTTGATCGCCCAGGGGCATCGGGCCCTGGTCTTTACCCAGTTCGCCAACCAGCGGGACGGCGCGCGGGCCATCGCCGCGCGGCTGGACGTCCCGGCCCTCAGCTATACCGGAGACCTCTCGCAGGGTGAGCGAGAACGGGTGCTGGCCCAGTTCCGCCAGAGCGACCAGTATAAGGTGCTGGTGCTGGCCCTCCGGGCCGGCGGGCAAGGATTGAATCTGCAGCAGGCATCGTACGTCTTCCACTTCGACCGCTGGTGGAACCCGGCGGTGGAACAGCAGGCGGAGTCGCGCAGCCACCGGATGGGCCAGATCCACCCAGTCCATGTCTATGCCTATAGCTGCGAGGATACGATCGAGGAACGGATTGAGAAGATCCTCCAGGAAAAGCAGGCGCTCTTCGACGCCGTGGTGGAGGATGCCACCATCGACCTTGGGGCGCGCCTGAGCGGCGACGAGTTGTTCGGGCTGTTTGGGCTGCGGGGGCTTGGGGGATCGTAGAGGGTCCGCCGGCATCGGGCCTCCGGTTTTGGCCGGATGGAAGGGACGATTCCGGCTGTGGCCGGGTGACCCTGCCGCCGCCCCCGGACGGATCGGACCGATCCGTCCGATCGGAACCGTGGATGCCGGATCATCCGCTGATAGCGAAGTCGAGGGCTATGGTACCCTTGGCTCAGGTTTTGTCGGGTTTTCACCAACGGGAAAAGGGGATAGCGGATGCACGGTGGTACGCGCGAGGCGCTGATTGTGTGGGGCGGTTGGGCGGTGCATCAGCCCGAACAGGTGGCGGCGATCTTCGCCGAGGGGCTCCGTGGGCATGGGTTCGCGGTGACGGTTGCCGATACCCTTGATGCGTTGCGCGACGAGGAACGACTCCGCGCCTACTCGCTGATCGTGCCGGTATGGACGATGGGGGAGATCCGCCCCGACCAGTTGCGGCCCCTGCTGGCGGCGGTGAAGAGTGGAGTGGGGATCGGCGGCTGCCACGGGGGGATGAGCGACGCCTTCCGGAACTCCCCGGACTACCAGTTCATGACCGGCGGCCAGTGGGTGGCCCATCCGGGGAACGATGGGGTGACGCATCGAGTGGAGATCCGCGATCGCGACCATTTTATCACCCAGGGAGTGGTGGACTTTACCGTCGCCACCGAGCACTATTATCTGCATATCGACCCGGTAAATCGGGTGCTCGCCACCACCCGCTTCCCGGTCGCGGATGGGCCGCACGCGGCCAATGGACCAGTGGATATGCCGGTGGTCTGGACCAAGTACTACGGCAAGGGCCGGGTGTTCTATTGCTCGCTCGGGCACCAGGCGAACATCGTGCGCCTCCCCGAGGTGGAGCGCCTCTGCCTCCGCGGGCTCCTGTGGGCCGCCCACGCCGAGGGAGTAGTAGAAGACATCTAAGGTCATGGGTGGGTGGGGAAGTGGTCTGAAGTACATCGTGGATCCGCTTCTCATACTTCCACCGGCGTGGTAGTGGATAGAGAGCGAGTGAGGTATGGATAACAACCCGATGCGCATTGGCATGATCGGCTGCGGCAACATCAGCAGCATCTACCTGAAGAACGCCCAACGCTTCGCGGCGATGAGCGTGGCCGCCTGCGCCGATCTGGACCTAGCGCGGGCCCAGGCGAAGGCCGTTGAGTTCGGGGTGCCCCGCGCCTGCACGGTGGCGGAGTTGCTGGCTGACCCTACGATCGAACTGGTGGTGAATCTGACCATCCCGCGGGCGCACGCGAGCGTGGGCCAGGCGGTGCTGGAGGCGGGGAAATCGCTGTATACCGAGAAGCCGCTGGCCCTGACCCGCGAGGAGGGGCGCACCTTGCTTGAGCAAGCCCGCGAACGGGGCCTGAGGGTGGGCGGCGCCCCCGATACCTTTCTGGGCGCGGCGTGGCAAACCGGACGGAAGCTGATCGACGAGGGAGCGATTGGCGAGCCGGTGGCGGCCATCGCCCACATGCTCTGCCACGGGCACGAGGGCTGGCATCCCGATCCCGCCTTCTATTACCAACCCGGCGGTGGACCGCTGTTCGATATGGGACCGTACTATCTCACGGCCCTGGTGTCGCTGCTCGGTCCCGTCCGCTCGGTCACGGGGGCCGCCCGCGCCAGCTTCCCGGAGCGCACGATCACCAGCCAGGCCCGCCGGGGCGAGAAGATTGCGGTGGAGGTACCCACGCACGTGGCGGCGGTGTTGCAGTTCGCGAGCGGGGCCATCGCCACCCTGGTCACCAGCTTCGATGTGTGGAAAAGCGAGGCCCCGCGCCTGGAGATCCACGGAAGCGAGGGCTCGCTCAGCCTCCCCGATCCCAATGGCTTCGACGGCGCGGTACGGCTGCATCGCGCGGGAGAGGCGGGCTGGAGCGACATTCCCCTCATCCCCGGCTTCCGGGGGAACAGCCGAGGAATCGGGGTGGCCGACCTGGCGGAGGCGATCCGGGACAAGCGTCCGCCCCGAGCGAGCGGCGACCTGACCTATCATGTGCTGGATGTGATGCAGGCGATTCACGAGACGGCGGCCGACGGGCAACGCCGGACGATCGAGAGTACCTGTGAACGGCCGGCGGCGCTGGCGGACCTAACCTCCTCGTGAGGAGCACCGAATGGAGGCGCCGCGCATTCGTGACAGCGGCCCACTGGGCGAATCCGAGATACAAGCAGCCGCGTACACGTCCGAAGCTCGTCCCGACGAATCGACGAATTGACTGAAGGCCCATGGGCTCATACACTTCTAGGATAGGAGGTAGGCGCATGGCACTGACGGCGACATCCAACAAAGAGGGCCGACTGACGATTCCAGCAGAAGCCAGGGCGGCGTTGCACATTAAAGGCGAGACACATTGGACGATTGACATTGAGGATGATGCCCTGGTGCTGCGACCGGCGATAGTCGTTCCGCGTGAGGATGCTTGGGCCTATACGCCGGAGCACGCGGCCAAGATAAAGCGCGCCCGCGAGGATGGGCAAGCGGGGCGGGTGGTTACGGTCACGAGCGAGGATCTTGAACGTATAGCCGCGTTGCCCGATGACGAGATGGCCAGGGCCATCGAGCAGTTGCGAGGAGAGGCGGCACGGGGCGATCAGCGTGCCTGATCTCCCAACCCTGATCATGACCCTGGAGTTTCTCGCTGATCTCACGCGCTTGTCCCGCGATGATCAGCGCCGCGTAGTACGGGCACTGGCTAAACTTGATACAGCTATGCATATTCCATCGTTACGTATCCACGAGTTGAAAGGCGACGCCGCCGGCCAATGGTCCGCATCTGCCTCCAAGAGCCTTCGCATTACCTTTGAACCCCTCAATGAGGGTCGGAAGCGCATTTTAGGATGCTCGCACCACTACGGGGATTGAGGCAAGAGCAAACCGATCCTCCGGCTGGGGTCATTCAGTCCGCGACATGGTGCATGATCCAGTTACCGGTTACTCTCCATGGACACCCTGACCCCACAACAACGCAGCGAGCGGATGAGCCGGGTGCGCGGGCACGGCACCAAGCCGGAACTGGTGGTCCGGCGGCTCGTCCATGGGCTCGGCTACCGCTACCGGCTCTACTCCCGTACCCTCCCCGGCCACCCCGACCTGGTCTTCGCGGGACGGCGAAAAGTGATCTTCGTCCATGGCTGCTTCTGGCATCGGCACGAGAACTGTGGGCGGACCCCGAAATCACGCCTTGACTTCTGGGTGCCCAAGCTGGAGGCCAATAAAACGCGGGACGCGGCCAATCAAGAACAGTTGCGGACCAAGGGTTGGTCGGTGCTGGTGATCTGGGAGTGCGAACTCAAGGACACAAGTACCCTGGCGGAGCGGGTACGAGCCTTCTTGGGCTAGCCAACGACCCCTCTCTTCAGCCCAACCCCTTGATCAGTGGGATCAGCGAATGTTTTCGCTTATGTTGAACGAGCAATTCTTCCCGGTATGCCTGCCATTCCGCCTCGTGTCCGGCGGCAAGATACGCCATACGGGCCGTGGCCAGCCAATTGGCGGCGTGGTGGTAGTATTTCGACTTCGCGCCGTTCATGATGGGCTCGGCCTGGGCGCGACTTGCCCGGATCGCCCAGTCCGGATGGGTGGTGAGCACGGCATCCACGACCTGGCGCACCAGAGTGTATGAATACTGCTGCTGATCCGCCAGGGACATCGCATCCTCCAGCAGCCCCTCGTGCAGATAGATGTCCACCCGATCGTTCACCATGTAGGTGGGCGTCTGGCGGAGACGATCGAGCAGGCGGAGCCGATGGCGCGGCCAGGTCTCGCCGGCCAGTTCCGAGATCTGGAGATAATTGGCCAGGGTCGCGTGCTCCTCGAAGGCCACCAGTGCCGCCGCCAGCGCCTGCTCCGTTCGCCCCATGCCGCGCGCCAGATCGCGCAACCAGGCGGCCAGACGCCCTTTGGATCCATGCGCCATCGGCTCCGCATACTCCATGATCCCTGGCTCGCTGGGAGGAAGGGCCAGTCCCAGCTCGGCTACCAGGAGCGCCCGCTCAAGGTCGCCCGCCTCGCGAAGGGCGGTGGCCAGGGTCAGCGTGTCCGAGGGTTGAATCCCCTGGCAGTCCCTCCAATAGTCAACCGCGTCCGCCGCCCGGCCCAAACGTACCAGCATCAGCACATAGAGCAATGCCTGACCCTCGGCCTCGGCCAGATAGAGATATTCTTGCATGCGTCCCTGCCGCTCCAGAATCTGGAGCCTGACCCCGCTCAGCTCGTCCGCGCAGTCGGGCCGGTCGCCGTCCCAGGCCCCTTGATCGGTGATCTCCCCCCGCAACACCCTGACCAGCGGTGGATACTCCCACCCTTGCTCGGCTGCCGCGATCGCCACGTCCAGGGAGGATCCGCCTCCGAACTCAGCCAGTTTTCCGCGCCACGCTGTCAGCCGCGTGACCCAGGCACGCCGGTCCTGTTCCGTGATCTCGGTAGCCAGCAGCGCTTCGGCCCAGAGCCAACCCAGGGAATCAAAGAGGGTCTCGTGATCATCCTCTACGTCTTCCAGGCCCTTGAGGTACTCATCGGTAATCACCCCCAGCAAGGCCAGGGCGGTAGGCGCGTCGCCCTCCGCGATCAGCAGGCGTGCCTGATCGAAGGAGTCATCCTCCTCAAGGACTCCCGAATCGTCATCCCAGGATTCGTACTGGAACCGTTCGCGGAGGTGGGAGCGAATCCCCCGCCGTACACTGGAAAAATCGGGCGCGATCCTCCGCGGAGGCGCCGTGGACACGCCGCCGGCCGCCGGGAGCCAGCGCTCGATAGCGGCGGCCAGATCCGGATCCTCGGCGACCAGGGTGAGCAGCAGGGTACGTAGCTGTTCTGGATCGAGATCGGCCAGCACGGCGGCAAGGACCGGACGCTCCACCACCCGTTCCGGCCGGCGCGCACAGGCAAGCAACCCGGCCACGATGTGTTCGCACCAATAACCCGGCGGTGTAGAGTCGCTACAACCGCAGGCGACCCTGGTAAGGCCGGCAGCGTCGAAGGTGCAACGGACCTGGAACGGGGTAGCGGTGGGAATCTCGACCTCGATTGTGAGGACGTTTCCGCGAGTCACCAGGGAGCGCACGGCCCCTTGCTCGTAGGAGGCGAGCCCGGCCGAAAAGCTCGTGGTGGATGCATTCTGGCGGATCTGGCCTTCACTGATCGCCGGCAACGGCATGGGTGACCTCGCTTCCCCTCCCGATGCGCCTGCCCCTCATGGCGGGACGTTTCCGGGATGCCCAATCACAGTGTATCGCTCGGGCGCCAAAACCGGAGCCCGAAAGGTTCCCCTGGGCGTGCCGGCGAATTGCGGCAGCCGGTCCTGCGAATTCATTCGCAGGCAGCCGATCACAAAACTTCGGTACGCCCGGTGACTACCGGATGGGCCTGGAATCAGGAGTCAACGGCGATGGTTAGGAGCGCGGATCTCCAGGTCAGATCGGACCGATCCGTCCGATCCGACTGATCCGACCGAGCGTCAATCCCGCAACGGACGCCGGAGAAAGATCTCCAGCGGATACGACGTGATCCCGCCCGCGACAATCTTGGTGATCTTTCCCTCCGCGTCGTGCGTATAGCGGATCGCTTCTCCCCGCGAGCCAAAGCCAGGGGCCTCGGTGATGCGGAGTGTATGCTCGTCCTCGGCCGCCAGGGTATCCGTGACCTGCACCGGATTGTCCGCGTCGGGACTCAGCGCGAATAGGGTGTCACCAAAGAGCGCCACGTCGGTGACCCCTCCTTCGTTGGCGAAGCGGCCGGTAAATCGCTCGCGCTGGTCGCCGAACCCCTGATTGGGGCCGGTCCGCGGCTTGTGGGCGAACTCGATGATACTCATGATGCCCCGCATCAGGGGGTCCGCCGCCCCGCTGGAGTCGTTGGTCAGGACCACCACGACCAGGCGCTCTTTCGGATCGAACAGGGTCTGGGTAATAAAGCCGGGGAAGCCGCCCGAATGGCCGACCAGGCGGCGCTCGTCCGTATCGGTGACCACGAAACCCAGGCCATAGTGCCGGTCGCTCTGCTCCGGTTTCCAGTACGGCTGTTGCATCTCACGCTTGGAGGCATCAGTCAGGAGCGTGTCGTCTCCGAGGAAATGGGCGGCGGCGTAGCGGCACAGATCCTCGGCGGTGGAATAGAAGCCGGTAGCCGCGGCAAGGGCGCCGGTAGTGACGTGGGGGAGGGGACGACGGGGACGTCCATAGCGGCGGACCGTGTAGCCGGTGGCCAGTCGCGCCTCCGCGTGCGCGTCAAGCTCCGGTCCCGTATCGGCCAGCCCCAGCGGCTGGATGATATACCGCTTCACGTACTCGTGATAGGATAGGCCGCTAGCCGCCTCGATCACCATCCCCAGGAGCCCGTAGCCGATATTGGAGTATTTGAACCCCTCGTTGGGATCGAGCACCCTGCCCCCATCCTCGGTCAGATGGCGCAGGGCATCGTGATCGGGGAAGGGATGGTCCAAC
>DATLQX010000239.1:0-4997 GCA_035534995.1 Chloroflexota bacterium
TCACCCCACGCGAGGGATTCTGAGGGTCCAGCGGCTCCACCTCGGCCTGGGACTGGAATTGGTCGGGCGTGAACAGACCGCCATCGGGGATCCCGGCCCCTCGATTCTTGATGTTGATCACGCAGCGGACCGGCGGCCGGAGCGAGTTACCCACCTCGTTGAGCAGATTGGCGAGCGCCGGGTAATAGGAGGTCTCCTTGACCGCCGCGCCGGTGGAGCGGATCGCGCGCAGTTCTCGGATGTAGGTGTCGAAAGGATTCATGGGCGCTCTCCTGGATACGGGCGAACCACGATCAAGAGAGTACAGGGGGGCGGGGGGTATTGCCCAGGCGGAGGAGGGTTTAGAATCACGGAGACACGGATCGGTATGGAGGGCACGGAGGCGCCCAGGCCGCCACGCCTGGGCGCCGGACGGATCGCGCTAGGGAGTGGCCCTAATTCTCAATGCCGTTGCGGGACGGGAATATAGCATTGGCGGATTTTTACGAGTTATGTAAGTTCTCTATCCTGTACTCTCTTGATCGTGCATCGCCTACAGCCGGGAGAGTGCCCATGCATCCGTTCGAGACCTATATTCGGGATCTCCGTGCTATCCGCTCGACCGGCGCGGCGGTCAAGGAAACCTCCTACTACCCCGCCCTCGCCAATCTCCTGAACGAGGTGGGCAAATCGCTCAAGCCGCCGGTCCGCTGCGTGATCAACATTAAGAATCGCGGAGCCGGGATCCCCGACGGCGGCCTCTTCACCTTCACCCCCGACCACTTTCAGTCCCATGCCGAGGCGGAGCCGCCGGACCCCCAGAATCCCTCGCGTGGGGTGATCGAGGTAAAAGGCACCGGAGACGATGTGCGGGTGGCCGCGGGCTCGCTCCAGGTGAGCACCTATTTCGGGAAATATCGCCAGGTGCTGGTCACCAACTATCGCGACTTCTTGCTGCTGGCCGAGGGCGCGGGCGGCGCGTCCGTGATCCAGGAAACCTACCGCCTGGCCCCCAGTGAGTCCGCCTTCTGGACCGCCGCCTCCGATCCGGCCCCCTTCATCGCCCTCCATGGCGAGCGTTTCCTCGAATACCTCAAGCGGGTGCTGCTGCACGCCGCCCCGCTCAAGACAGCCCAGGATGTCGCCTGGTTTCTGGCCTCCTACGCCCGCGATGGCCGCCTCCGTATGGAGGGCGCCGATCTGCCCGCCCTCGCCGCCGTGCGAACTACCCTGGAAACCGCGCTGGGGGTCCGCTTCGATCCCGGCAAAGGCGAGCATTTCTTCCGCTCCACCCTGGTGCAAACCCTGTTTTACGGCATCTTCTCCGCCTGGGTGCTCTGGAGTAGGCAGCGCGATCCGGGGGACGGCAAAGCCTTCTTCGACTGGCGGCGCGCGGTGTGGGAGTTGCAGGCGCCGATGATCCGCGCCCTCTTCAGCCAACTGGCTACCCCGGACAACCTCGAACCGCTCGATCTGGTGGAGGTGCTCGACTGGACCGGCCAGGCCCTCAATCGAGTGGATCGCGCATCCTTCTTCGCCCGCTTCGCCGAGGAAAACGCGGTGCAGTATTTCTACGAGCCGTTCCTGGAGGCGTTCGATCCGGAACTGCGCCGCGATCTCGGAGTCTGGTACACCCCGCCCGAGGTGATCAAATACATGGTGGCGCGGGTTGATCGCACTCTGAAGGACGACCTGGGGATCGCCGACGGCCTGGCCGATCCTCGCGTCTACGTCCTCGACCCCTGCTGCGGTACCGGCGGCTACTTGCTGGAGGTGCTCAAGCACATCGCGGCCACCATGGCCGCTCGCGGCGAGGACGCCCTTGGCGGCATGGAGGTGAAGCAGGCCGCCATGCACCGGGTATTCGGCTTCGAACTGCTCCCCGCCCCCTTCGTGGTGGCACATTTACAGCTTGGCCTGTTTCTCCAGAACGCCGGGGCGCCGCTCATCCAGACGCAGAGGGAACGGGCGGCGGTCTACCTTACCAACGCCCTGACCGGCTGGAACCCCGAGGCCAAACCGACTCCGCTGCCGATCCCCGCCTTCCAGGAAGAGCGCGACGCCGCCAATCAGGTCAAGCATCAGACCCCGATCCTGGTCATTCTCGGCAACCCGCCCTACAACAGCTTCGCCGGGGTAGCGATCGGCGAGGAGCGGGCCCTGAGCGATGCCTACCGGAAGGCCCGCGCCACCCGGCAGCCGCAAGGGCAGGGTCTCAACGATCTCTACGTCCGCTTCTTCAGTCTGGCCGAGCAGCGGATCGTGGGCGCCACCGGCCAGGGCATCGTCTGCTTCATCTCTAACTACTCCTGGCTGGATGGTCTCAGCTTCACCGCCATGCGCGAGCGGTATCTGGAGGCGTTCGATAGTATTTGGATCGACTCGCTCAACGGCGACAAATACAAGACGGGAAAGCTGACTCCCGCGGGATTGCCCGATCCGAGCATCTTTTCCACCGAGTGGAACCGGGAGGGGATCCAGGTCGGCACGGCCATCGCCCTGATGGTCCGCCGGCGCGAGCACCAGCCTGCCCCAGCCGTCCACTTCCGCCGGTTCTGGGGCGCGGGGAAGCGCGCCAATCTGCTGGCCAGTCTGGACCAGCCTCACGCCGAGTTGTATGAGCAGGTGATCCCATCCGCCGCCTGGGGCTACCCGTTCGCACCCATGCAAACCGGGAGTGACTACGCGGTCTGGCCGTCGCTGGCGGCCTTATTCCCCAGCTTCTATCCCGGCGTCAAGACCAGCCGAGACGACGTGCTGGTGGACATCGATCGCGACCGCCTGGAGGCGAGGATGCGTCGCTACTTCGACCCCACGATCAGCCACGAGGAGATACGCCGCCAGGTACCGGGCGTCATGGAACGCTCGGCGCGCTTCGATCCGGAGCGTACCCGCGATCAGCTCCGCAGGCGGGGCTTCCTGCCCGATCAGATTGTCCGCTACTGCTATCGGCCCTTCGACCTGCGCTGGCTCTATTGGGAGCCGGAGACGGAGCTTCTTGATCGGAAGCGCGAGGAGTATTTCCCTCATGTGTTCGATGGCAATTATTGCCTGGTTTCGCAACAGATGCCGCGAAGAGATTGGAGTACCCCTCAGGTTATCACCTCCATTGGCTGCATCGACTTAATGGATAGAAGCGCGACCTGCCTTCCCCTCTACCTCCGGCCCCTCGGCCTCTTCGACGCGGCGGAGGGTGGGGCGCCGAAGCCGAACCTCGGGCCCGGCGCCGCCTCCTACCTGGAGGGTATGGCCGCCTCGCCTGAGGATCTCTTCTTCCATGTGCTGGCCACCCTGCATGCCCCGGCCTACCACGTCGAGAACAGCGGCGCTCTCCGCCAGGATTGGCCTCGGGCGCCCTTGCCGTCCAGCTGGGAAGCCCTGATAATCTCGGCCGCCCTGGGCCGCCGGTTGGCGGCGCTGCTGAACAGCGAGGAGGACGCGCCGGGGGTTACGGTGGAAGCGACGCGCCGCGAACTACGGGTGATCGGCGCCCCGGCGCGGGTGGGCGGTGGCCAACTTCAGGAGAGTGACCTGGCCCTCACCGCGGGGTGGGGCTATGCCGGCCAGGGCGGAGTGACCATGCCAGGGAAGGGCCGGGCGGTGGAGCGGCCCTATGCCGCCGAGGAACTGACCGCGCTGGCCGAGGGCGGGGCGGAACTGGGCCTCGACCAAACACGGATGCTGGAGTTGTTGGGCTCCTCTACCCTCGACATCTACCTCAACGGCGCCGCCTATTGGCGGAACGTCCCGCTGAAGGTCTGGAGCTACACGATCGGCGGCTACCAGGCGATCAAAAAGTGGCTTAGCTACCGCGAACAGCCGCTCCTGGGCCGCCCGCTTCGTCTGGAAGAGGTGCGCGAGGTCCAGCACATGGCCCGGCGGATCGCCGCCGTCCTCCTCCTCGATCCGGCTCTCGACGCGAGCTACGAGACGGTCTCCCAGGCCGCGGCGCCGTGGACATCGTCCGTGGGGGCACGATGGGTGGACGCGCCGCCTGGGTTATAGCTATCAGCAAGGTTATTGGGTAAAGCCAGGTGCCTGCTATTCCCTCGCCAATAAAAATGACCCACTGAGCTAGTACGAGGTTCCTTTTACAGGGTATTAAGCCCCAAACCCGGCATGCCTCTCATCGAGACGATTCACTCAGCGGGTCGTGTGTCCCAATTCCAATATGCACCAGGCACGTCAACGATGTCAACGAAGGCAGCGAGCGTGTTGTGGACCTAGCTCTCCTTCAGTGACTCGCCGACCTGCGCCAGCAACCGCTCAATCCTCTACTGATCCTCAATCTACCTCAGCTTGGTGGCTGAACTGCGGTTACCGAGATGAGGGTGCGGCCCGTGCTTGCGGTTGAGATTTACTGCTGGGCACGTCACTCATTCGCTGTGGATACCGTGCAAGCTCAGGTTCTCCTGGCGGTGGCCCACCAGCGGAGCTGATCGGGACGTAGCCGCCCTTTCGCCCAAGTTCGATGAGCACATCTGGTTGATCTCTATCATGCATGCTACACCTGCTCATGACATGAGCGGATCCCTTCCGTGCCCTCCGTACCAATCCGTATCTCCGTGATTCTAAACTCACCGCTGGCGCTAATCGTCCGTCTCGCCCAGGAGCGCCTGGATCGCCGCCATATCCCCGCTAGCCGCCAACGCCCGAAGCTGATCCAGAATCCCCTGGCGCTCTTGGATCTGGACATCGCGTTCCCGTAAGCGCGCGTCGCGCTCCCGCAGTTGGGCCTCCCGGTTCTGGAGTCGTGCTTCCGCCTCATGTGGCAACGGCTTGAGTTGGCCCTCCGCGTCATACACCCGGAGATAGGGATCGTCGAAGGCAAACGAGACCCCAAGGGCCTCACTTTCCCAGTGTCCTTCCTCGTTCAGCGGCCAGGGTGCCCAGCGCCCCTCGGTCAGGCGCAACGCCCGCACGGGCTCCGGCATGTACCGGCGGTTGAAGTCGACCAGCAACAGCTCCGCTACCCCGGCCTGGGCATAGCTCCAGGGCTTGCCGCGCTGCTCGTCTAG
>DATLQX010000240.1:0-15584 GCA_035534995.1 Chloroflexota bacterium
GTGGGTGGCGCTCAGTCTGGCTCCTGGCTACCTATTGGGGGAGCTAGGAACGACCGGAATCGTTCTGGCCGTCGGCGTCTGCCTGGTTCCCCTCATCCTCGTGCTGGCGGCGCGCTCCCTGCTGCCGACCCGCCTCCTCGGCCGGGCGACCTCCGCGCCGGCGTGACGTGCCGACCCTTCCTGGAAGCAGGGAGGTTGGGGCGCCACCTCAGCGCGCCTCGAGGCACATCGCAGGGTCTGAAAATAGTCATCTTGCCGGAGCCTCCTGGGCACACTTTTGCGGACCGTGGTGCACGCCGGCTGCCCGCTTGCCCGCTGCCCCGGACCCTGGTACGGTAGCGGGACAGCGTGGATCGTGACCATGAGGCAAGGCGGCGATCCGCGGCTCTCGATCCGCCCCAAGAGTAGGCCATGGCCGGAGATTCGCCAGCGTGGATACCGAGGAAAAGCTCGCCCTTCTGGGCGGAGCGGCCCGCTATGAGATCGCCGGGACCGCTGGTCGAGCGCCTATCCGCGGCCCCGGTATACGCGGGGCACTGTGCGCCGGCGAGGGGCCGGGCGGCGCCACGGGTACCTTGCTCCGCGTCCTGCAAAGTAGCCGCTGCGACTATGATTGCGCCTACTGTCCCCTGCGGAAAAGTGCCGGGACGCTAAGGGCGGTGCTGGCGCCGGAGGAACTGGCGAGCGCCTTTGCCGACCTGTGGCGCCGGAAGCGGGTCGACGGGCTGATGCTCAGTTCCGCCGCCGATGGCGGCCCCGACCCCGCCATGGCGCGGATGCTCGACACCCTCCAGATTCTCCGCGGCCGCCACCACTACGACGGCTACGTGCATCTCAAAGTGCTACCGGGCGTGGCGCCGGCGGCCATCGCGGAGGCGGCCCTCCTGGCGGATCGGCTTTCGCTGAACGTGGAGGCCCCGAATGGGCGCTATCTTCAGGATCTCGGCACGGGGAAGGACTGGGAGCGGGATATTCTCCGCCCGTTGGCTGACCTACGCGCCCTGGACCAGGAGGGCGCCGTGCGTTCCGGCCTCTCCAGCCAACTGCTGGTCGGTCTAGCCCCACCGGGTGAGGCGCCGGCAAGTGACCGTGCCCTGGCGGAGGGGAGTCGCGCCTTGCGTCGTGACTTCGGTTTGCGCCGCGTCCACTATGGCCTCTTTCAGCCCGCCCAGGATACCCCGCTCGCCGAGGCGCCCGCTCCCGACCCCCGCCGGCGCGCTCGGCTCTATCAATGGGAGTGGTTGGCCGGAAGCTACGATTTTGCCGACCACGAGTTGGACGCCGCCTTCGACCCCACCGGGCATTTACCGCTTGCGCTCGATCCCAAGCTCGCGGTCTCGCTTGCCCATCCGCTGGAGCGGCCCGTGGAGGTAAACACCGCCTCCTATGAGGAGCTTCTGCGGGTGCCGGGGATTGGGCCGGTCAGCGCCCGCCGCATCGCCGACCTTCGGCATCTGGGCGTCTTGCGCGAGATGACCGATCTCCGATCCCTGGGCGTGGTGGCCGGGCGGGCGGCGCCCTTCGTCCTGCTCAATGGGACGCGCCCGCCCGAGGCCGCGGCGTCCCTGGCTCGCCTGCGGAAGCTCCTCCGGGCGACGAAGCCGCGACCGACTCAGCTCAGCTTCTGGCCGGAGTTCGGCTAGGGAGTGGTCCAGCGACCCCGATCTCAGCCTCGGCTGGGGGAGCCAGGATGACGATCCGCCAACATGCTTTGCCAGCCCTCCTGTAGAGGGTGAGTGGGCGGCACGCCCGGCTCCCAGAAGCCGATGCCCATGGCCACGGTTAGTTCGTGCGGGCGGCGCGCGGTAGGCTGGCGGAAACGATCCAGGGCCTTGCGGAGACGCTGAAGGGATCGGGCCGAGATTGATGCCCGCATGCCGGGCATCAAGATGGCGAAGGACATCTTCTCCAGATGAAAAACCAGATCGTGATGGCGCACATTGCTACGGAGCACCCCGGTGGCCGAGTGGAGGGTGGCCTGCGTCTCTCCCTCAGTGAGATACTGCGTCGGGGGAAAAGCAATATCCACCACCAGGACGGCAATCGGGTAGTTAGCGGTCGGGAGCGCGCGCAAGGTATCCGACAAATCGCCCAGTCCAGGCAGCCCGGTCTCGCTATCCCTGTGTTGGGCAACCCTGGTGAGCAGGGCGAAGACTTCCGCCTGCACCGCCTCGTCTCGCCGCTGAACCCGCGTCCGTTCCAGTTGTTGGGTCAAAAGATTCGGGGGAGCGGCAAGGGATCGCACCATCTGCCCGGTAGGATCCGAGAGGCGCGTGGTGGTATGGCTCTGCCACCCATGAGTGCCCTGCATCCCTTCATCCGCTACCATGAAGCGATCCCGCATCCCCACCATCGGCGGGGGCGCTTGGCGGCCTTCGTTCAGCCCTATAATCTCCCGCAGGCGCCCCAGCAGGGCGACCCCGCTAATCTCCACCGAGACCACCGCCGCCACTGGTACATGGCCACTATAGGGGGGCATAACCGCGTTAGGGGCCACCACCACTACCTTGAAGGGCGTCTTATCCGCTCCCAGGGCGAAAAGAGCGCCGATCTCCGGCTCCTCCAGCATGCGGGCATCGCAGAGGAGGAATCGCGGCCGATCTACCCGCGCCTGGTGGGCAGCCTGCGCCCCGTTCGCGGCTTCGCCAAGCAACTGGATACCGGCAGTCCCAGTGAGGGTCAACCGGATCCGCGCTCGCTGTAGAGGTGAGGTTATGGCCAGCAGCACGGAAACTGACAACATCTCGCACCACCCTCACGAAGAGAACAACCAGAGCGCGCTAGGGTCAGAGGGCCCGGTAGCCGTATGCACAGACTAGCACACCCTACCCATTCTTGTCGAAGGGGCATGGCAAGGGCCCTCTTCCGCCTGGATACAGAGCCCTCTTTACGCGATCTCGGCCGGTGCCTGGCTCCGGCTTGCCTGGCCCTTCTCGGTCTTAGGCTTGCCGGAAGGCATCTGGTCATGGAGAAGGACAAACTGTTCGGCGATCACCCAATCCATCGCCCCTGGCACCTCGTCGTCCATCCAGCGCATAACGGCGGAGACAAAGCGCTCCTTCCGATCTGTTCCGCTCAAATGGCGGCTTCCACCTCCAACCGTGGAGTCGGAAGCAACTCGTTGGGGCCCAGTCTGCCCTGCCGGGCAAGGCGATCCGGGACATGGACACCCTGGTCTTGTAACCAGGCGCGGTGCATGTTATCGATTCGGGCCAGTTCCTGCCGTAACTCCTCCGCCCGCTCTCGCGCCGCCGCCAGCCGAGCCGTCCTATCGGTGGTCATCGAGAGCCCGGGCCGCCCGAATCGGCGCTCGGCCGCTTGCCGGGCCATGGTGAGCTCCCGCATGTGCGCCCGCCGAGCGGACGAGCGGTCAATCCCGTTCCGGGCCACTCCCTCGCCGACTACGGTTCCCTGGTTCCGGATCTCACTCTCGTCCACATGCTGATCTAGGGGCATAATGGTCCTCTTCCTGTGCCGCGGCACATCAGCGCGTTAAACGGTATCGACTGCCTTGAGCTGCGGGCGCCCACCGGTACCTTCGCCGCTCAGGGCCTTGGTCCGTTGCCCTGGCTGGTCACTCGGCAGCATCTGCGAAATCGAGGTAGCCAGTCCGGCCAGGCCCGCCATGTCGGCGGGCACCACGATGACTTTGTTCGCGGGGTTTTCGGCCAATTTGGGGAGCATCTGCATGTACTGGAACTGCATCGCCTCCGGGGTGGCGCCAGAGGAATTGACGGCAGTGAAGACCATCCGCACCGCTTCGGCCTGCGCCTCTTGCAAGGTCAGTAGGGCCTGCGCCTCGCCTTCGGCGCGCAAGATGGAGGATTGGCGCTGTCCCTCACTGGAGAGAATCAGCGCCTTTTGCGCCCCATCCGCTTTCAGGACCGCCGCCTGCGCCTCACCCTCGGCGGTCAAAATGATCGCCCGCTTGTTCCGCTCCGCCTGCATCTGCTTTTCCATGGCGATCTGGATGTCTTTCGGCGGGCTGATGTCCTTCAGTTCGACTCTGGTAATCCGCACCCCCCATTTCTCCGTGACTTCATCCAGCATCACGCGCAGACGGGCATTGACCTCGTCGCGACTGGTCAGGCTGGTATCAAGCGACAGGCTGCCCATGACGTTCCGCAGGGTGGTCTGAGCGATCTGCTCCATAGCCAGGAGCAGGTTCGCCACCTGGTAGGTGGCGCTTTTGGCATCGAGAATCTGATAGTAGATCACGCTGGTGACGTTGATGGTCACGTTATCGGAGGTGATCACCGGTTGGGGCGCGAAACTGACTACCTGCTCGCGCATGTCCAACAAGGGCAACATTTTATCGACGAACGGGAACACCACGGTCATGCCGCTTTCCGCCGACCGCTGGTAATTTCCCAGGCGCTGGATGACGCCCACGCGGGCTTGCGGAATGATGCGGAAGGTGCGGAGCAAGAGGCTCACGAACGCCACGGCTATTACGACGAGGCCGATTTCCAGTCCTCCCATGTCAGTGCTCCCTTGCGTTTCGGGTGTACCGCTTCAAGGCGAACCGATGGGGACGCCGGCTCCGTATGCCGCGTTTCCGCGGAGCGCCGTCGCCGATCGGCGCCTTTTCCAGTTCGGATCCTGCTTGGTGGCCGAGGGTCACCGGTCTGCTCAATGTAACGTTCACGAGCACTCTACCACGGTGCGGGACTGCACGGCATCCAACGTCAGTGACGCCCAGGCGATACGAGAAATCAAGGTGTCTCCCGCGTCGTGAGGGAAGGAAGGTTATGCCTTCACTGTAGTAATAAGTATACCAGAATACCGAGTTGCTCCGAGTACAACCAAGATGCGCCATCGCGGCCCGAGTTTCCGCCGGATCCAACGGGACCGATGATTTTCACCTCGATCCGTGGTCTCTCTATATGGGCGGACGTTACAGACCGCCGAATGAGCTGGAGACGAGGCCAGGATAGCCCTGGCCCGATCAAGTCTGGAGGAGAGAGGTCATGAAAAGGGTAATGATTCGCTACACGGTCAAAGCCGACCGGGCGGCGGAAAATGAGAGCTACATCACTAAAGTGTTTGAACAACTCCACGGCGAGAAACCAGATGGGCTCCGTTACGCCTCATTCAAGCTGGAAGATGGAGTGAGTTTCGTTCATCTCGTGTCGGTTGAAGGCGCCGATGGCTACGATCCGTTGCCTGAATTATCGGCCTTCCGTGCCTTCGTCTCCGAGATCGGGGAGCGATGCGTCGAACCGCCCGTCTCGGTGGTCTTGCAGGAGGTGGGAACCTATGCGTTCCTTGGCGCCTGAACACAAGTGATCGCGGCTGCCGGGATGGATCGCATGACCTGCCCCGGCGATCGAGAAAGGAAGAAACCTTGAAAGCATCAAGTGAAAGAGCGACGAGGGCCTGGGTGCTGGCACTCGCCTCGGTGGCGTCATTCATGGTCGCGCTCGACGCCCTGGTGGTCTCGACCGCCTTGAGCACGATCCGTCACGACCTCGGCGCCTCAATTGAGACGCTGGAGTGGACGGTGAACGCTTACACCCTGAGCTTCGCGGTGCTGTTGATGACGGGCGCGGCACTCGGCGACCGCTTCGGGCGCCGGCGCATGTTCGTCGGCGGCCTGGGACTGTTCGCGGCGGCGTCGGCGGCCTGCGCGCTCGCGCCCACCGCCAATTGGCTGATCGCCGCTCGCGCCATCCAGGGGGCCGGCGCGGCGCTGGTGACGCCGCTCGCGATGGCGCTCCTGATCGCGGCATTCCCGCCGGAAGCGCGAGGGAAGGCATTGGGGATTTTCAGTGGCTTGACCGGGCTGGCCGTCCTGAGCGGCCCAGTGGTGGGCGGCGCCATTTCCCAGGGCATCGCCTGGCAATGGATCTTCTGGCTCAACGTGCCGATCGGCCTGCTTGCCATTCCCTTCGTGCTCAGCCGCATCCAGGAGAGCTTCGGATTGCGCACCGCGCTCGACATCCCTGGTCTTGCACTCGTGACGGGCGCGACCCTCGGGGTAGTGTGGGGGCTGGTGCGTGGGAACACCGCTGGCTGGGGCAGCCTTGAGGTCGTCACGGCGCTGGCGGCCGGCATCCTACTTGCCGTCGCCTTTGTCGCCTGGGAGCGGCGCGCCCGTGAGCCGATGCTGCCAATGCGGTTCTTCCGCTCCCGGGCCTTTTCCTTGGGCAACGCGGCGAACTTCTTGACCTTCGCGTCGCTGTTTGGCGCCTTGTTCTTCATGGCGCAGTTTCTGCAGACCGCGCAGGGCTATGGGCCGCTAGCGACCGGACTGCGTTTGCTCCCCTGGACGGGCACCGTGTTCATCGTCGCCCCGATCGCCGGCGCCCTGGTCAACCGGGTCGGCGAACGGACGCTGATGGTCGGCGGGCTCAGCCTGCAAGCTATTGGGATGGGCTGGATCGCCCTGATCGCCACGCCAAACCTTGCCTACGCCGCGCTTGTCGCCCCACTGATCGTCGCCGGCTGCGGCATTTCGATGTCCATTCCCGCCACGCAAAACGCTGTCATGAACTCGGTGGCCAGGAATGAGATTGGCAAGGCGTCTGGCACCTTCAACATGCTGCGCCAACTTGGTGGGGCGTTTGGGGTCGCGATCCTGGTTGCCGTGTTCGCCAGAGGGGGCAGCTACGCCTCCGCGCAGGCATTTAGCGATGGGTTCGCTCGGGCGCTCGGCGTTTCCGCCGCTATGTCTCTCATGGGAGCAGTCGCCTGCCTGGGCCTACCTGGCCGGCGCGAAGTAACCGAGACCATTCCCCTGCTCGTGGCGCCGGTCGAGGCCGCGTGGGGATCGAGTGGGGAGATCGAACGGTCCGCGTGAACGCGGCTCCGCTGATATGATTTTGACAAAGGAAGCGCGCCGTCGCCTAACCGGAGATCCAGGGCCGCGAGGCCCTGGATTATCTCGCATGACCGAGGAAAGAATGAGCATGGCCATCGACATGACGCACGCAATGGCACTGCTGGAATCCGCCAAGAGAGGCGACCGAGATGCCTTCCAGGCTCTGACCGAGCCATACCGCCGGGAGGTACAGGTTCACTGCTACCGGATGCTCGGCTCGCTCCACGACGCGGAGGATCTTGTACAGGAGACGTTCCTGCGCGCCTGGCGCGGGCTCGATCGCTTCGAGGGGCGCGCTTCCTTCCGCGGCTGGCTCTACCGGATCGCCACCAATGCCTGCCTCAATGCCATCGCTCGCCGGCCGAGTATTCGCCGGGTGCTGCCCGAGATGATCGGCGCTCCAGCTGACCAGCCGCCGGATGGAGCACCGCCCACCGATATCGCCTGGCTCGAGCCCTACCCTGATACGGCGCTCGCCGGCATCGCCGACGACGAGCCGGGTCCGGAAGCGCGCTATGAGATGCATGAGGCGGTGCAACTCGCCTTCATCGCCGCGATCCAGTACCTCCCAGCTCGGCAGCGGGCCGTCCTGTTGCTCCGCGACGTGCTGGGATGGTCGGCCACGGAGACAGCGGGATTGCTCGATGCCTCGACCGCGTCGGTCAACAGCGCTCTTCAGCGCGCCCGCGCCACGCTGGAGCAGCGATACCCCAGCGGCCGGCCCAACGTCCAACCAGAGCCGGACGACCGGCAGCGCGTCCTGCTCGATCACTACCTGCGGGCCTGGGAGGATACCGATCTCGACCGCTTCGTCGCCCTGCTCCGGGAGGACGCGGTCCTGAGCATGCCGCCCTGGCCGCAATGGTATCAAGGACGCGAGGCGATTCAGGCGTTCTTCGCCTGGGCCTGGCGATCGAATGGCATCAGACGGCCCTCCCGCTTAGTTCCCACCGCCGCGAACCGGCAGCCGGCCTTTGCCCTCTACACCCGCGATCCGGATGGATCGGTATACCAGGCGCACGGGATCTGGCTGCTCACGCTTCGGGACGACGCGATTTCAGCCTTGACCGGCTTCCGCGATCCGGGACTGTTCGCCGCGTTCGGCCTCCCAGCGATCCTGCCGCACCACGCCGCCGAACCATCGGCGGCTGGGCGGGATCGGGACGACTGATGAGTTCCCCTGCCGCTGGCGGCATCCTGTCCGCCCGAGCCCTGCTCCGCCGGCAGTTTGGCCTCGCGCACGACCTCCTCGAGGTCGCGATGGAAGGGCTCCCCATCAAGGCGGTCCACCGGCATCCACCCGGTACGGCCGCCCCGGCCGGGGCCTGCTACGCCCAGTCCGTGCTGTGCGAGGATCTGAGCATCAACGGCGTGCTCGCTGCCGGGGCACCGCTCGCGCTCTCAAGCTGGATCGGCCGCACCGGCCTGAGCGAGTTGCCGCCGCTTGCTGGAACGACCGACTGGCGCGGCTGGGCGCGCCGGGTGCGGCTGGATCTGGGTGAGCTACGGCCCTACGCCCGGGCGGTGTACACCGCGACGGACGCCTACCTTGCCGCCCTGCCGGACGAAGCGCTCGACTCAGCCCACGGTGAGCGGCCGGCCTGCCTGCTCAGCGCGCTGCTGCTGACCCTGTCTATGCGACATGGCGAGATTGCCTGCCTTATGCAATGCATGGCAACATAAGGGGCGGGGTCTCCAGACCCGCCTTCGTGACTAGCCGCAAGCCTCTATCGCGCTACCCGAACCTCGCCGATCCGCCGTCGCCCCTCGCCCGTGGCCGCCGCCAGCCTCCCGCGGAGTCCACTGATCCCGCGGTGGCTTTGGTTTAGTTGATCGCTTGCCGCGCTGACCACACCACGAGCATATCGCCCGCCGGAGCGGCTACCGTTTGGACATGTCCGTCAGGGGGCGAGAAGGGGTTCACATGGGAGAGATTGCCGGTATAGCCATCGAAGATCTGAAGCCGCTCGTGAATGAGCAGAACCTGGTGATGATGCAGGAGATGGATATGCGATTCCTTGGTCTGGATGATGGGCGCCACCATCGTCGCCGCCGCCGCTCCTTTGTGTACCGCTTTTGAGGAACTGAGCATTAGGGCAGGATCTCGACGTACCCGTCCGTTCCATGTACGCGGATCCGCTGCCCATCCCGGATCAGCCGGGTGGCATGCTCCACCCCCACGACGGCCGGCAGGCCGTACTCCCGTGCGATCACCGCGCCATGGGTCATCAGGCCCCCCACCTCCGTCACCAGCCCCTTGATCGCGACGAACAGGGGCGTCCAGCTGGGGTCCGTGTAGGCGGTGACCAGGATGTCGCCCGCTTCGAAATCGGCCTCCGCCATGTCCAGGATGACGCGGGCCCGCCCTTCGACGGTCCCGGCGGAAACCGGCAAGCCGACCAGCGCGCCGGCCGGCCCGTCGTCGCGCCGGTACGCCCCGGCGATGACCTCGCCATCCGACGTCAGCACCCGGGGCGGCGTGAGCGCTTGATACGACTTGAAGTCGTCCTTGCGCTGGTGGATGAGCTGGTCATCCACCTGATTCGTACGCACGACCTCGTGGAGCTCCTGGATGGTGAGATAGAAGATGTCTTCCTTCTCACGAAGCACGCGGGCCTGCGCCAAGCGCTCGGCTTCGTCCAACAAGGCCTGCTTGTAGACAAAGTAGCGGCTGACTATCCCATACTTCGGATACTCTCGGTACCCGATGAAGGTCCGGACCCGGTCGATCATCCGCTTGACCTCGTCGGCTTTCCGCTCACCGTCCGATAAGGCCCGCAAGCGATCCAACAGCTCCCGTTCTTTCTTCAAGGCCTCCTGCCGCCCTTGCTCGAAGCGCCGCTCGCCCTCGCCCGGCTCGAAGTTCTTGATGTTGCTGAGGATCATGGGCACGAGCGCGGTGGGGCGTTCGCTCCAACGCGGCCTCGTGATGTCGATCTCGCCGACGCCGCGCATGCCGTACTTATCGAGGTAGGCATGGATGGCGTCTCGTGCTTCCCGCCCGCCCGCGCGCTTAGCCAGATGGTCCAGGAAGCCCTCGTCCTCGACGTGCCGCAGAAAATCCACCACCTCCGGATGCGGGCGGATAGCGTCCGCGACGTGCAGGAGCGCCAGCCCCATCTCCGACGTGACGTTGTGGGGAACAGACTGCGTGAGCGTGTCGGCCGCGTTCCTCTCACCCAGCCACGCCTGCAGCTGCTCGTTGAGCCACCAGGCAGCCTCCATCCCCGCCATGATCGCCTGATGGCTTCGCGGGTCGAACAAGAGCCGCTTCAGCTCCTGGATGTCTGTCAGGATGAAGTCGAGGAGCGCCGATCCGGATTTTGTCCGGATGTCGCGCTTCAAGGCGGCGATGGAGGCCTGGCCGCGCCCGATCAGCTCGGCGACGATGGCCGGATCGGTCTCGATCGGGGCTGGCGCGCCGCCCGCCGGCGCCCGCCCCAGACCCTCGTCCGGGAGCGACCGGATGACGTCGCCGCGGTCGAGGAGGGTCCGCAGCGCATCCCCGATCAGCGGATCGCCTTTCCCCAGAACCTCCAGGAGGCCCGCGCGGCTCGCCGGCGAAGCCAGGCCCCGGGTGACGTCGACGAACAGCCTCCCGCCAGCCTCGTACATGGGCCGTCCGGCCGTCAATTGGAACAGGGAGAGCCCCAGGGGCTTCATGGCGTCGGTCATCATCTGCCCATGGCCGACGGAGACATAGACGTGATTCTCTCGGTCTTCGGCCGTGGGGATGGGGAACAGCGTGGTGATCGGCCGGCTCTGGACGATCTGGAAGCCGTCGTCGACCAGGCACCATTCGATGTCCTGGGGGCGGCCGAAGTGCGCTTCGATCCGCCGACCCAACTGCGCGAGCCGCACGACCTGCGCATCCGTCAGCGCTGGCTGCTGCTGCCGCTCCGGCTCGATCGCCTGCTCCCGCGTTCCGCCTGCCGGCGAGGCGTGGATGGCGCGCTGCTTGGCGGCAACCGTCTTGGCGACGATCTCGCCGTCCCGCACCTTGTAGACGTCCGCGTTCACCACGCCGGAGACCAGGGCCTCGCCGAGGCCGAAGCTGGCCTCCACGGAGGCGACTTTCCGGTTGCCCGTGACGGGGTCGGCCGTGAAAAGGATGCCGGCCGCCTGTGGGAAGATCATCTGCTGCACAACCACGGCCATGCGAACCGTCCGGTGGTCCATGCCATTCCGCAAGCGGTAGATCACGGCCCGCTCGGTGAAGAGCGAGGCCCAGCACCGGCTGACGTGCTGGAGGATCGCCGCCGGCCCCACGACGTTTAGGTACGTGTCCTGCTGGCCCGCGAAGGAGGCTGTCGGCAAGTCCTCCGCCGTCGCACTGGATCGGACGGCGTAGGCGGCGTGCTCGCCGAGCCGGACGAGCGGGCGGGTCATCGCCGCCGCCAGATCGTCGGGGATGGCGATCCCTTCGAGGATTCGGCGGATATCGGCGCTGAGCGCGCGGACTGCCTCCCGGTCGTCCGGCTTCAGGCGCGACAGCCGATCGAGCCGCTCGTCGATCGACGGCGCGTCCGCCATGATCCGCTGGAAGGCGTCCGTCGTCACGCAAAAGCCAGCCGGCACGCGGAGGCCGTCGAGCCGCGACAGCTCCCCCAGGCGCGCGCCCTTGCCGCCAACGACCGCGAGCTGTGTCTGGTCGATATCCTGGAAACCCAACACGTAACAGCCCATCCGCTCCCTCCCTTGTGCGTTCTCTAAAGAATGCCGCGGCGTCTCACCGGACCGCCAGTCCCACCTGTGGTTCGACGTCACCGCGCGACCCGTATACCGACAACAGCACACGCATGTCGTACCTCTCCTTTCCGTCGGTTCTGGCCTCCGCTGACGAGTGTGCCACACGACCCGGGTCTTGCCGCAAGCCCCCCGGAACGCTGTATCCTTAAAGGGGAACCGTGCAAGAATAACTTGAACAGGATGGAAGCGCGCCATGGGCGGCTTCCCATCCCACAAGGCCAACCCCATCGATTCTGGATCAAGATAACGTGGCCATCGGTTCGAGTACGCTCTTGCCCCATACCTTCCGCGCCATGCGCATGCCCGGCCGGTGGATGCGGCCGGGCAACGGTAATCCACCGTATTACGAGGAGCTGCACGACGGAGTGGCTGAGGCTGATCGGGTCAAAGTGCTGCTGCACCCGTCCGACGGCCGGAGCCCCTTGACTCCCGAACAGGAAGCGGCGGCCTATGAGGCCGTGCTTGGCCTGGACGATGATAAGGTACGGGCCTTCGCCATCGCGCTCGGTTCCTGGTTTGCCGGCACGGGTGGCGGTGACCCGCATCTGCCCAAGGTCACGGTATCGGCCAATGCCCTGCTGGAGTTCCAGGGAGTCAAGCGCAACAAGGGCGCGTACCGGCCGGCCCAAAAAGAGAAGGTGGCCAATGACGTCTGGGCGCTGAACTCCATCTTTATTCGCGGGCCACAGGTCGTGTATGACGCGCGAGGTCGACGAAAGATCGTCAAGGTGCGCTCTCGCCTGCTCGAAGTGGCGCAGGAGGACGAAACCAACCTGCTTGGGGAGGACACCCCCTATGCTTTCCGCATCGCCCCGGGCGAATGGATCAAGCCGCTGATTGAGGAAGGTACGCGCTACGTGGCGGTGTTGCTCTCTCCCGTGCTGCGCTACAACCCGAGGCAAGGAGTGGAGTTGATCGCCATGCGCATCGGGCTCCAACTGGCCCTGCACTGGCGCTTCCGAGCGGCCCAGGGCAACTTCGATCAGCCGTGGAAGGTAAGAACCCTGTTGGAAAGCACGGGAATCGAGATTCCCACCCACCGAGAGCAGCGCCGGCGATTGATCGAGAACTTCGAGCGGGCCATGGATCGTCTGCAGGACGACAGCGTGCTGGCAAGTTGGGAATATGTGCGCCTGGCGACGGAGGAGAATCCCACGGCCGTGTTCGCCGAGTGGATCACCCGCACGGTGCGGGTGATGCCGCCCCAGGCGGTGACCGATCAGTACGCGGGGATTGCGAAGCGGCACCGCATAGAGGTGGCGGCGAGCAAGCGGCGAGCCCGGCAGCGTACGGATTAGACGGCGGTATCCCTCATCAGGTGTGGCGCCGCCGGGCCAGGGTCGTCCCGCCATAAGCAGGGTTCAAATGTGCGTATGCATGGACCCCTCATCAGGTGTGACGCAATCCGGCTCCACGGCGCGAATATCCTCACTACCCCTCATTAGGTGTGACGATGTGCTCCCGCGCGTCAACAGTGCGAAGAGGGCGGACGACGCGCGAGCCCATCCGGCCATGTCGCGAGGTGTCTCAAGGGTCCAGTTGCCTGTGCATTATGAACTTCCGACTGTTCAAGGTCGTGTCTGGTTGCCCGCCTATCCCCACGACAGCCGGCACCATATAGCGCCCCTCATTGGGTGTGACGCCGTCGCGGGGCCTAGCCGGAGGATCGATGCCGCCGTCCTTTTCCACCCTCATCAGGTGTGACGCCCCTCATGGGGTGTGGCGCAATCCCTCATGGGCTGTGCCGTGATCCCTCATCAGGTGTGACGCGTCGTCAGAGAAAATGGTGGTGCTATTAGATCTAATAGATCTACCGCGTTCCTTCGGCGGGGCGCCACTGGCGGCACCTGTCAGAATAGAGGCGGCGAGCGCCTATCTCCGCCGCATGGTAGCTGAAGAAAGGGACGTCGACATGGGGGCCCAGGCGAGACTTCATGAGCGCGGTCTGAAGAGGGTCGGCGAGCGAGGCGCCAGACCAAGCCATGACCAGCCGCGGGAGTACCTTAGATATACCGATGCAGCCCAGGGCTCGGGCGACTCCGGAGTCGGGGCACGGGGGCATCGCGTGCCGATCTGGCGCGTACGAGCGATGGAACCCGCTCTAACCACGGGATCCGCCGCGCTGGAGGAGCAGGGTCGCGAGCATACGACCAATCTCGACCAGGACGCCGCTCCTCGGCCCGGCTTTACCCTCGTGCCGAACCAGTTGCTCTTTGCCAGGGGCTTGACCCATGGCGCCAAGCTCACGTACGCCCTCCTACTGGGTTATGCATGGCAAGATGGGAGGTGCTTTCCCGGACAAGAGCGCCTAAGTGATGATCTCGGGGTGGAACGAAAGGCGGTGATACGCTATCTCAAGGAATTAAAGGACAGCGGTCTGGTGCGGATAGTCCGGCGCGGCCTTGGGCAATCCAATCTCTATATCCTACCGAAGCTGGCTGATACCCCGTTTTTGGCGCCGGAGCCGCCTTCAGTACCTGATGTCTCCCAGATAGGGCATCAGCCTGTCCCTCTGATCAGACAACCGGTTGTCCCGATGAACGGACGCTACCCACACCCAGCGAACAAAACACAGAAAGGAAGATCTTCGACTCGATTCGACTCAGCCCAAACTGATGCGGCGCCCGAAACGAAGGAGCCGATCACCATGCCGGTATCCAGGCTGAGGCGGTCACGCCAGGATGCCGGTTCGCCAGGTGTGTCGCCGCATGAAGCCGAACCGGCGGTGGCCGCGGTGTTGGAGCCCCTTCGCCGAACGTTCCGTGATGCCGCGTCGAATCGGGCAACCATCACACGGGCGCTGCACCTTCTTGAATGCTCTGGGCTTGATGTAGCAGTCTATATTCGACTTCTGCAGGAAGCAGGGGCACGCACGCGAGGCAGTCTGCAAGTTGGCGTCATCGCCAGTAACCCAATGGCGTATTTCTTCGGCTGCCTGGCCCAACTTCTCGATGACGCGGCAGCCTCGGGAAAGCCCCCCAGCCCGGGAAAGCCACCGAGGGTGGAACCGCCAATTGGGAAGCCCAGCCACCGCGAAATGACTGGTTGTCCCGATGACGACCATCCTCTTTGGACACAGGTACGGGAGGAACTGGCCGCCATCATCGCGGAACGAAGCTACCGAGAGATGGTCGCGTCCACCCGTGTGGTCGCTGATGACGGGCTGGTGCTGCGCGTGGCCACGCGCACCGCCTTTCAGCGTGATTGGCTTACTAACCGGCTTGGCAAAAGAATCTCCGATATTCTCTCCGACCTTGGCCATGAGAGCCTAAGGATTGAGTTCGAGGCGCCTGAGACCGTCACTTAAAGCAAAGCCGGGGTAGAACTTGGGGCAGAGTTACGGATGTCGTTGAGTGGGAGGGGTGCCGCCGGTTAGGCCGCCCGCGACAGCTGGGTGATCTCGTCCCACGCCCGAATCAGTCGCGAGGCCCGCGGGATGCGCGGATCAGCCATGATCACCCCCAGTCGGTAAAACCCTTCTCGTAGGTTCCGCACGAACCCATGACCGGCACGGACCATCGGCGCGGAGTGGAGCATCTTGAAACCTCGCATCGACCGATGGTTCTGTCACGGTAACGTAAAAAGAGCAAGAAGCACGGAGACGAAGGCGGCTTCTCTTGGGGCAGTGCGCTCTGTGATCAGGCCGCGACACCGCTTCACTCATCCCAGCAGGCGGAGCGATCCGCCATGGTTGCGCGATAAGCTGTTGCCGTGAGCAGGTGGCGACCGGGACAACAATGCTGACGGATCGGACCGAACGGCTCCCGGAAGCGTTGCGCATGGGCTGGCGACCTGAACCGACGCCGTGCCCGCTCGCGCTGGCGGGTGGGTTGATGACTGTTTTCCGCGCGGTTATTGAGGCCCTTATGCGCCCGATGCGCCACCTGATGCGGCGGGGGTACTCATCATCGATGAAACGGGCGACCCCAAGCGCGGTCACGGCGGTGCCGCTGGGGGTGCGCCCGTCCTGGCCGGCTCACTGGGCAAGAAGGATCCGCGCTTTCGCACCAAG
>DATLQX010000241.1:0-4051 GCA_035534995.1 Chloroflexota bacterium
TCCAGACGCTTCAGGAGCGCACCGCGCAGTATCGAGTCATGCAGCGTATCCCCGTCACGCTTGCCGACGGAACCGCGTTTACGCTCTCTCCCGGTGGCCAAAATATGCTGATCGTGCCAATCATCCAGGAGTTCTGTGAACGGTTTACTCCCGGCGGAATGCTCCTCTATGTTGGCGATACCAGTGATAAGTTCGCCCACTATGACCAAGCAACTCTGGCAACGCTCGGCATCAAGATCGAAGGGCATGGCAAAATGCCGGATGTAGTTGTGTATCACAAGGAGAAGGGTTGGATTGTCCTTATCGAGGCCGTGACCAGCCATGGTCCCGTCGATTTAAGGCGACGTGATGATTTGCGGACGATCTTCCAGCACTCCACGGTGCCGTTGGTGTTCGTAACCGCGTTTCTGACCCGGCGTGCCATGGTTGAGTATCTCGGAGACATCGCATGGGAGACCGAGGTATGGCTTGCCGAAGCACCGGAGCACATGATCCACTTTAATGGCGAGCGATTCTTGGGTCCATATTGACGCGCAAGCCACGCTGTAGGTGAACCATCAACTCTAGGGTACGCGGAACTGGACGAGGCGGGGAAGCGCTGCCCGGCTGTATCCGAGACATGGCCCTCCACTCCCGATAACAGCCTTTGTACGTCTACTCTGCACGGTGCGGCCCAGTCCCGGTATGATCTGGGGCGAGATGCGTACCGCTGCCGTCGACCCCAACGCGCCCACCACTGTCGTGAACGCCATAAGCGGCGTGCCGCGCGTCCAACGCCGCCCGGGCGTACGGTCGGGCGCCGCCATCCTGATGATCGCGTTCCTGCTCAGCCGCGTCCTGGGGATGGTGCGTTCGATCCTCTTCACCTCGGTGTTCGGGGCCACGGGTCCGATCTCCGCCGCCTACATCACCGCCTTCCGTGCCCCGGAATTGATCTTCAACCTGGTCTCTGGGGGGGCGCTGACCTCGGCCTTCCTCCCCACCTTCGCCGGCTATCTGGCCAGGAAGACCGCGGAGGCCGAGGATGAGGCATGGCGGGTCGCCAGCACCATCTTCTTCCTCACGGTGGCCCTCCTCACCCCGGTGCTGGTGCTCGGGATCATCCTGGCCCCGCGGTACGTGCCGCTGATGGTTCCCAACGGCAACCCGATGATCATCGCCAACACGATCCCCCTGACCCGGATCATGCTGGTGCAGCCGTTGTTCATGGCCCTGATTACCCTCAGCCAGGGGATCGCCAACTCCTACTTGCGGTTTGCCGCGCCCGCCCTGGCCCCGCTGGTCTACAACCTCAGCGTGATCGTGGGGATCGGGCTGGGGAAGTTCCTCGGCATCGAGGTGGTCGCCTGGTCGGTGACCGTGGGAGCGGCCCTGCAACTGGCGGTGCAATTGCCGTATCTGCCCGAGGCCGGGCGGCTGCTCCGCTCACGGCTGTCCTTCGCGGCGCGGGGAGTGCGGGAGATCGGCCTCCTGATGCTGCCAAGAATGTTCGGCCAGGCGGGCGTGCAGGCGTCGTTCATCGTCACTACCTCGCTGGCGAACCTCCTGCCCGCCAGTCCCAACGCGGTGCTCTCCAACGCCTGGACTCTTATTCTCCTCCCAGTAGGGATTTTCGCCTCCGCCCTGGGGACTACCGCTTTTCCGGTCCTGGCCCGCCAGGCGGCGGTCGACGACCGCGAAGGGTTCGCCAAGACCCTGGGCGAGACCCTGCGCATGGTCTTCTTCCTCACCATCCCGGCGGCGGCGGGCCTGATCATCCTGGCCCCGCGGGTGGTGCGGGTGCTCTTTGCCTATGGGGCCAGCGACAATGAATTGAGCATCCATCTGCTCATTCTGGCCACCATTTACTACGCGGTGGGGATTCCGGGCCACGCCCTGGCCGAGGTGCTGCCGCGGGCCTTCTACGCGATCAAGCAGACCCGCACCCCGGTGTTGACCGTGATTTCGACCCTGGCCCTGGCGATCTTTCTCAGCACCATGGCGGTGAAGATCGTGCCGGGGAACGACGCGGTGGGCGGCCTGGCCCTGGCCATTTCGATCGCCGTGGTGGTAGAGTCGGCGGTCCTCATTCTGGCCATGCACCAGACAATGCCGGAGTTCGCCCTGGGTCCGCTCGGCTGGTCGCTGGCCCGCGCGAACCTGGCGGCGGGGATCATGACGGCGGGGATCGGCTGGCTGGCCCATGTGCTGACCGACTCGATCAACATCAGTCATTTCGGCTCCTTCGTGGCGTTGGCGGTCTGCGTCCCCTTCGGCGCCGCCCTCTACCTTGCCTGCGCCCTGGCGCTGCGCGTACCGGAGGCGCGGATGGCGCTGGCCAGGATCCGGGCGCGGCTGCCGTAAGATGTTGGTGGGGTGCGCGGGGCGGGGAGTGATTGCGAGAGATCCGAGGGAGGCATGGCATGGAGGCATATATTCGCAACATCGTGTTTGGCTGTCCGGACCCACGGGCGCTCGGCTCGTTCTACGCGGCGCTCCTGGGCATGCGGATCATCCGAGAGGACTGGCTGGTGGTCGCCAGGGACGAGCGCAGCTTTCCCCGACTGGCCTTCGGTGATGGTCCGGCGGAATACCGACCGCCCCGCTGGCCGAATCCCGAGCATCCCCAGCAACTGCATCTGGACCTCCCGGTGTCTAACCTGGAGGCCGCCGAGGAGTTGACGCTTCGCCTGGGCGCTACTCGCCTACAGGACAAGGGCGAATACCGGTCGTACGCCGACCCAGTCGGCCATCCCTTCTGCCTGTATCGGGACGCCGCGGAGGATGAGCAGGCCGGCAGGCCGCTGTATGGGCGGATAGGCCGCGTCGTGTACGATTGCTTCAGCCCGCGAGCGCTTGCCGCGTTCTATGAGGGGTTGCTGGGGATGAGGACGCGGAAACAGGACTCGGAGCACCGGGTGGTGATCGCGAGGGACGACGGCAGCCTCCCGATGCTCGCCTTCCAACACGCGCAGGGCAGAGCGCCGCGCTGGCCGGACCCCGAATACCCGCAGCAACTCCACCTGGATCTGCATTTCGATGACCGCGTGGCCGCCCAGGAGTTGGCACTCCGGCTGGGTGCAATCCGTCTGCCCGACATGGGCGGGAGTTGCCCGGTGTACGCCGATCCCGCCGCGCATCCGTTCTGCCTCTGCGCGCCGCGCCAATGAGAGGAGAGAGCGGCGCCCGCGTGATATGTCACACTTTCAAGCGACGGAGGCTATGCCAAGGCGGAACGAAGGTTGGACATCGGCAAGTGACCAGCCGTGCCGTGTTATGCTTCCTCCCAGGGGCGCTGCGCTGTCTCGGCCTGCAAACGGTGCTTGATGGCTGCAAACTCACCAAACTGCAGTTGCCGGGCTAACGCAGGTAAGGCGGCCTCAAGGATGACTTCTGGCCGTTGGCCGTGATCCCATTCGAGTTGCTTCGACCAACCGGGGAGCCGATTAGGTTCAATGTCGGGTAGGGGAAAATCTTCTTTACTTCCTATGATGACATAGGTGTTCGCAAGGTTGCCCAGCCCGACATGCACGGTAAGCGGTCCCTCGTAGCCGCAGTGCACCCATGGCCATCGGCTGGTGGCCTTGAGCATGTCCCAGAGTGCTCCCCATGCCCCGACAAGATTCACGGGATAGGGTTTATGGTCCTGATCAGGGGGAGGAGCACCCGGATAGAGGCGGCGACGCATCCCGATGGAGCCATCGTTGAAGGCACGGGCATACGGGTAATGATCATTGCACTCAGGCTCCTTGAACCAGCCGAAGCCAACGGCATCCGGTTCACGCCGTAGGCGACCACCGTGCTCATGGAAAACGGTGTGGCATAGCATTTTGAATGAATGGTCGTCCTCATTGTCAAGGTCAATAGGATCGATGGGGAAGGCTGGAGTAAGGGCGACGCCCAAGAAGGGTCCATGGGTGGGGATATGCTGCTGGAGGTAGACAAAAGCATCTCCGCAGGCCAATTGCCAGGGCGAGCGCTGAGGTGGCCCTAACAGTGCTTGCGTCTCGAAGAGATGCTGGATTTCCCGCAGGCTGGCGTGGCGGTCCCCCTCCTTGCCGCCCCGAAGGAA
>DATLQX010000242.1:0-24596 GCA_035534995.1 Chloroflexota bacterium
GCCGATCATTGACAGCGGGAGGGTGGAAGACTATTCTGGCGGTGGTTGCCGTCCATGCCGGCAGCGCGGCATGCGGGAACCGGTCGCGGAAAGCCGAGAGGAGACCACCATGTACGCGCGCGTCACGCCGATTCGTTTCGATGTTTCCCGCCCAGACGCGGTGACCCAGGTCAGCCGGGACGTAGTGCTGCCCTTGTTCCGAGGACTCCCAGGATTCCAGCGCTATCAGGGTGGGCTTGATGCCGCGCAAGGAACGGGCGTGTCGCTCACCTTTTGGCAGACACGCGAGCAGGCTCAAGGTCTGACCGAGGCCGTTCGTCCGATCGTGGCCCAGATCCAGGCCGCGGGGATTGAACTCGGTACTCCGGCGATCTACGAAATCCTGGTGGAGGGCTAACGGCAAACGACCGAGTCGGGCCAGTTCCATGATCGCGCGCCGAGGAACGCGATTCTCCTACGTGGAAGATCAGGGGTACGGGCGGCTGGTAGTTTCCAGCCGCTCGGTCAATCCATATTCGATGCTCCCTACAATTCTTGCTGAACGTGTCGTCCTCGTGGTCCTGGCGCGGTGCGTCAAAGACCAGCCGGCGCATGTCGTCCAGATGCCGCTTGGTAACGGCACAGTTGCTGGCGAATGAAAGACCAAAGGCAAGCTCTACCAACTATGGACAGGAAGCATGTGTCTGGTCTGAGGAATCGATTGGTGAGATGATTAACACTACGGAGTGGGTAGAAGCCCTGGATGAGGAAGATCGCGCGGCCATGCGGACTGAACTGGTCCCGCTATTCTCGACGGCCGTGGCTACGGGTGAGTGGCTACCATACGAGAATGCCCTCGAAGCATGGCGATCCACCGCTGAAGTCGTGAGCGACCCCGAACTGGTAGAGTGCCTGGTCGCGCCCTGGGATCCCGCCGAGGAAGGCCAACTGACTCGCCCCTAGCTGTTAGAGGATGCTATCCATGCTGCACGACCTTCAGGCATCATCCTTACCCACATTTTCGCTTCAGAGACAAAGGTGCGGTTCGCGATCGGGTGGAGGCGCCCTGAAGCACGGATGCACAGATGGAACTGATGACACAGATGGCTCCCCTGGAACTACGCTCGGCCATGAACAAAGACGTGAGATGCACCGGAGCGTGGAGATCTTTCCGCGCCCACCTGACGACCCGCGAACCAGGGTGGTTATCTGTGTCATCCGTCTAATCTGTTCACCTGTGCTTCAGGAGGGGCGTGGGAATCCGAGAGTCTGCTGGGTGGTTAGTGCGTTGCCGTGGAGCAGGTCGTCGATCTGCCAGGCTGGTGGCACAGTTTACCCGACATCTTCCTGTAGCCTGAGGTTTCCATGAAGCTCTTCTATAGTCCTTCCTACACCCTGGCCGGTCACGACTTCGCCACCACGCGCAAGTCCGGCTGGATCGCGGAGTCGCTCGCGGCCCAGCCGATCCCCGGCGTTGAATTCCAGGCGCCGGTTCCCGCCACCGAGGAGCAGGCGCGGTGGGTTCATGGAGCGGAGTACGTGGCGGCCGTGCGCACGGGCGAGCCGCGATCCCTGGCTCAGTCGCAGGACCTGACCTGGGATCCCGGCTTGTGGCCCATGGTGCTGGCCTCGACCGGCGGGGCCATCGCGGCAGCCCTGGCCGCGATGCGCGACGGGGTAGCCGGATCGCTCTCCAGCGGCCTGCATCATGCGCGGCGCGACACCGGTGCCGGCTACTGTACCTTCAACGGGCTGGCGATCGCCGCGCGCGCGGCCCTCGACGCGGGTGCCGAGTCGGTGCTGATTCTCGACCTCGACGCCCATTGCGGCGGCGGGACGCACTCGCTGGAGGCCGATGATCGGCGCATCTGGCACGCGGATGTCGCGGTGGATGCGTACGACCGCTATGAGCCGGGGGAACGCGGCACGCTTTCGGTTCTTCACGATGCCCGTGACTATCTCCCGGAGATCAGCAGGCGATTGGACGCGCTGGAAAGAACGGCACCGGCGTTCGACCTATGCCTGTACAACGCGGGCATGGATCCCTACGAGGGCTGCCCGATCGGCGGCCTGTCCGGCATCACCCAGGAGATCCTGCGGGAGCGCGAGGAATTGGTCTTCGCCTGGGCTCGCCGGCGCGCTATCCCGATCGCCTTTGTCCTGGCCGGCGGCTACATCGGGCCACGGCTGGACAAGGAGACGCTCGTCGGCTTGCATCGGCTGACCGTGGCGGCGGCGACCGAAGCCCGATAAAGGCGATGGGCCGGCAAGAAGATTGCGGTACTACCTCGCGCCCTGGAGTCGTCTGCCGATAGAATAAACCCCATGAGCAGAAAATGGGCGAGGCGGACACTAAGGTGACGCGGCCCTCCATGCGGGGCCGGGTCGGCGTATTCAGCATCGGGCTGGCCGCTTACTGGCCGCAGTTTCCCGGCCTCAAGGAGCGCCTGGAAGGCTACGGCCGGCAGGTCGAGGAACGCATCGGTGCCTGGGCCGATGTCGTCTCGGCGGGCCTGGTCGATGATGCCGATGGCGCGCGTGCCGCGGGCGACCTGTTCGCCCACGAGGGCGTCGACCTGATCATGCTGCACACCGCTACCTACGCTACGTCCTCGCAGGTGCTGCCCGCCGTGCAGCGGGCCAGGGTACCGGTGGTGGTACTCAACCTGCAGCCGGTGGCGGCGCTGGACTACGCCAATACCGACACCGGCGAGTGGCTCGCCAACTGCTCAGCCTGCTGCGCGCCCGAGCTGGCCGGCGCGTTCAGCCGCGCGCGGATTTCCTACCAGGTGGTATCCGGGCTGCTGACTGACAGTGATGACTCGCGCCCCTGGGGTGAGATCCGGGAATGGTGTCGCGCCGCCGGAGCCGTGCGCGCGCTGCGCCAGGCCCGCATCGGCTTCCTGGGCCACACCTACCCCGGCATGCTCGATATGTATTCCGATTTCACCCAGCACCATGCGCAACTCGGTTTGCATGTGGAGGTGCTGGAGATGGACGACCTCCAGAAGTGCGTCGAGGAAGTAACCGATGCCGAGCTGGAGACGACGCTGGCCGAAACGCGCGCGATGTTCGAACTGGACGCGACGGTGCTGCCGGATGGCCTCGCCAGGGCGGCGCGGGTAGCCGCCGGCATGGATCGGCTGGTAGCGGCGCGCCGGCTGAATGGCCTGGCCTACTACTATCGCGGCCAGGGTGCTCAGGAGGAACTGGGTGCGACGATGATCCTGGGCGGCACGCGGCTCACCGCGCGCGGCATACCCTGTGCCGGGGAGGGTGACCTGAAGAATACGGTGGCAATGCTGATGCTGGACCGGCTGGGGGCCGGTGGCTCTTTCACCGAGTTCTATGCCATGGATCTCGCGGAGGGGTTCGTGCTCATGGGACACGACGGCCCCGGGCATGCGGCGATCAGCGATCGCCGGCCCATCCTGCGCGGCCTGGGCCTCTACCACGGGAAAGCAGGGCACGGCATTTCAGTGGAGTTCAGCGTCAAAACGGGACCAGTGACGATCCTGGGGGTCACCCAGACGGCGGATGGCCAGCTCAAGCTGCTGGCGGCGGAAGGCGAGTCGCTGGCGGGCCCCATCTTGCGTATCGGCAACACCAACAGCCGCCTGCGTTTCGGGCTGCCGCCCGACGAGTTCATCGACCGATGGTGCCGCGAGGGTCCAACTCATCATGTGGCGCTGGGAGTCGGCCACCACGCGGCGACCATCGAAAAGGTTGGTAGCCTCTTGGGCCTGCGGGCAGTCAGGATCTAACCCGCGGCTGAAAATGATCTCCGGAGCCCGACCGATGGTGAACCACCTCGCGTGGGGCCAGCGTGGGTGCCGACTATTCTCGGACATACTGGGATCGGGATAATACCGGTTGGCGCGTATGTACTCCCATGCTACACTGGGCACGAATCCGGGCCCGACTCTGATCGGGAAGCGCGTCGTCCGGCCACGGCCGGAATCTTGAAGCAGACGAAGGCATCATGAAACGAACCGTCGCCGTGAGCCGGGCCACCAAACGGGCCAAAAAGCCGCCGTCCCGCATCCCCCTGGTGGTCGCCCTCTCCGCCGCCTTTACTATCGGTACTACCTTCTTGATCTTGGTCTCGCTCGTGGTCGCGGGCGGAATTGGTATCTATCGCTATTACCAGTCAGTCGTTCCCGCCGGCATGCAAGGGCTGGCCGCCTTCGAGCAGCAGCCGTATCAGGTAAGTTATGTTGAGGACAGGGCCGGTTTCACCCTCCAGGATCTGGTGAACCCCAATCTGGGGGTGCGGTCGCTGATTCCCCTGAAGGCGATTCCCCTCAATTTGGTGAACGCCACCATTGACACCGAGAACCGGACCTTCTGGACCGATCCCGGCGTCGATGTCGCCCGCATCATCAAGGCGGGGCAGCATGACCTTGCCTCGGCCTCCACGGGCTTACAGGGCGCCTCCACAATCACGGAACAACTGGTCAAACTGGCGGATTTTGGCGCGGCTCTCGATACGCGCCGACAGCTAAACGCAGGCGGAATTCAGCAGAAGATCAAGGAATTATTGATTTCTATTGGGGTCACCCAACAGATCAAGAATTGCAGCCTGCGCTGCCGCAAGGAGGCGATTCTTGAGATGTATCTGAACGCGGCCCCCTACGGCGGCACCATTTATGGGGTCGAGGCGGCCGCGCGGTACTACTTCAACGAGCCGGCCTCCAAACTCGATCTGGCCCAGTGCGCCCTCCTGGCTGGGATCCCGCAGGCCCCCAGTGAGTACGATCCGGACAGCCACCCAGACGCCGCTCAGACGCGCCAACACCAAGTGCTGAACTTCATGCTGGCCCAGCACCACATCACCCAGGCACAACACGACGCGGCGGAAGCGGAAACTCTGCACTACACCTTCACCAGTCTGATTCAGCACAGCGCCAGCAATTCCATCGAGTCTTATTTCGTGAACTGGTTGGTGAACGATTATTTGTCCGATCCCAAGAACCTGGCCCAGTTCGGCATCCCTGACTTGCAACAGCCCAATGATATCTACCGCGGCTTTATCTTCAAGACCACCCTCGACCCGGCAGCCCAGCAGGTGGCGCAGAATCTCGTGAATCAGCAGGTGTCCACCCTGGGCTGGGCCAACGTCACCGATGGGGCCCTGGTCTCCATCGATCCGAAGAGCAATGAGATTCGCTCCTTCGTGGGTGGGATCGGCTATAACGCCAGTATCGACTGCCCGCAATGCGACATGGCCTGGGATTATCGCCAGCCCGGCTCGTCCTTTAAGCCGTTCACCTATGTCACCGCCTTCATGAACGGCCATTTTCCCGGTCAATCGATCAGCGATTCCTTTGTCAAGTTCCCGGACTCCAGCGAGCCCAGCGGCTTTTATACGCCCAAGAACTATGACCTGCAATACCACGGGATGGTGACCATCCGCACGGCCCTGGCCAATTCGTATAACATCCCCGCCGTCAAGACTCTCTATTCCCTCGGCCCGGATGGCCGGGCCAAGGTGCTGAAGGTCATAGACGCCATGGGCTACCGGATTGAACAGCAGGATCCTTCCAAGCTGGGGCTCTCACTCACCCTGGGCGGGTACCGAGGCCGGCTGCTGGACGAGGTGAATGCCTATACGGTCTTCGCCAATGGGGGGATCTACCGTCCCTACATGCCCATCCTGGCTATCTACCGGCAAAACACCGACGGCTCCCGCACGCTGCTGTGGCAATACAAGACGCCGAAGGGCGTGCAGGTGATTCCCCCGCAAGATGCTTATCTGATTACCAACGTGCTCGCCGATACGGCGGCCAAGGTTCCGGCCTTCGGTGATGCCGCCTTCAGTATGCTCGGCCTCGCGGATCGCCCGGTGGCCAGCAAGACCGGGACCACCAACGATTTCAAGGACAACCTGACCCTGGGCTATACGCCCAACCTGGCCACCGGGGTGTGGGTGGGGAATCCCAACGATTCGCCGATGATCAATAGTACCGGCATCACCGGCGCCGCCCCCATCTGGCATGCCTATATGGCCACCATGCTGCAAAATATGCCGGTCGAACAGTTCATCCAGCCGCCGGGTATCGTCACCGCGACCGTCGCGGTCCACGCCCCACCCGGCGCCCTCCCCGGTCTGGCGAGCACGGGCTCTGGGATCACCGACATTTTCGCGGCCGGCAGTGTTCCCCGTGCCTTCGACGTGCCCTCCCAGGACGATTATTCGGGCGGAGCGGCGGCCGGTTCGTCCCGCACGACCACTCCGTCGGGCACGGCGACTCCGGGTACGAGCGCCACGACGAACGCCAGCGGCTGTCCCGGCGCCTATACCTATACAACCAGCGTGGTGAACGGGAAGACGGTGTATCACTACACCTGCGGTGGCTAAGCCCTGATTATTGCGGACTACCCGTCTAGCGGGTACTCTGAGGGGACGGCGCCGCACGGGCGCCATCAGCCGGATTGAGCGGGCCGTGATCGAGTGTGAGCAGCTTGGCAAACAGTTCGGACCCAAGTGGGCGATCCGGGAACTGAACCTGTGCATTCCTCCCGGAGCAATCTTTGGCTTCCTCGGTCCCAATGGGGCCGGGAAGACGACCACGCTCCAGATGATGGTTGGCCTTCTCCGTCCCACCACCGGCGTGGTCCGAATCGATGGCCACGATATCGAAGCGGATCCGGTCGGGGCGAAACGGTGCCTGGGCTACGTGCCGGACGAGCCCTACCTCTACGAAAAACTGAGTGGGCGCGAATATATCGAGTTCATCTGCGGATTGTTCGACCTGCGGGGAGAGGAACGGAACCGCCGCGTCAAGCACTACCTCGAACTCTTCCATGTCAGCGGCGATCAGCATCAACTGATCGGCAGCTATTCCCATGGTATGAGGCAGAAAATCGCCCTGATCGCCGCCCTGGTCCACGAACCGCCGAACCTTTTCCTTGACGAGCCCACCGTGGGGCTGGACCCTGGCACGGCGCGGCTTCTCAAGGATATCCTGGCTGAACGGGCGCGCGGCGGCGCCACCGTCCTGTTCTCCACCCATATTCTGGCGATCGCCGAAACCATCTGTGACGCGGTGGCGATCATTCACCAGGGACGGATGATCGCCACCGGCACGATTCAGGAGTTGCGTGAGCGCTCTCAAGAGGGAAACCACAGCCTGGAAGACATCTTCATCGAGTTAACCACGCCGATACTGGAGGGAGCGGCCCCATAAAATAGCTGAGATCGGGCTCGCCAGGTGCCTGGAGCGTTCTAGGCTGGTAACACTCCGCGGACGGCTGCCGGCCACTAGCACGCATGATTGTCTCTCTTGCTGGAAGTAATGAGGTCTCGCATGTACATCCGTTCGCGCCATGCCGTCCGAGCCTGTATTGTCGCCGGTCTTGTGTTCGCCGCTCTGCCGCTCACGCCGGGCGCGCCGGGGGGTATTGGGAACTCCCGCGCCGGCGCCTCTCCCATCACCATCACCGGCCTTACCCCATCGTTGATCAGCCAGGCCCAGCGCGGCCCCATTGATGTGATCATGCTCCTGCGCCAGGGGGGCGGCGCCGCCGTCCTGCACGATCTCGAGACCACGGGAGCATCGCGGATTCTCTCGCTGGACATCGTGCATGGGCTGGCGGCGCGCGTGAGCGCCCAGACCCTGGAAGCGCTCCGGGGGAACCCGGAGTTGGCCGCCATCACGCTGGACCATACCTACAAGATCTACCCGGCTCCCAACGCGGGCGAAATGAACCAACATCTGGCGAAGAGCGGCATCCGCGCCGTGAGCACGGTACCGGCCGGCCAGACCGTGGCCAGCGAACCCAATACCCTGGGCCTGATCAAGGCCGATCTGGCGCACAAGCAATTCAGCGGCAAGGGGACGCGGATCGCGATTCTCGATTCGGGGATCGATCTGGGCCAGCCGGATCTCAAGGGAGTGGTGGCCACCGGCGCCGACGGGAAGCCGCTCTATGCCGACTTCACTGGGACCGACCTCACCGACACGGTGGGCCACGGTACGGCGGTCGCCGGCACCATCGCCGGGCAGGCTCGAACGATCTACGAGACGAATGATACCTATCGAGCCGAGGTGTACCCGGTCGCCAAGCCTGGGCAGCGTTTCAATGATAAGACCTATTTCACCTTCGAGGGAGTAGCCCCCGGCGTGAAGCTGATGATCGGGAAGATTCTCGACGCCCGCGCTCCCTTTTTGTTCACCACCGATAGTAATATCGTGCGGGCGATTGGCTGGGCGGTGGCAAACCATGCCGACGTGATCAGTGAGTCGTGGGGCACGAACTTTCCCTTTGTCACCGATGGCGTGGATATTGTCTCCCTGGCCGACGAGGCAGCGGTGCAAGCGGGGGTCACGGTCGTGGCCGCCGATGGAAACTCGGGGCCCGGCCAGGGTACGCTGGGATCGCCCGCCACCGCGCCCGACGTGATCGCCGCCGGCGCCTCCACCAACCTCGACAACTTCGCCCAAACCGGGATATTCGCCAACTACGGGAAGATCACCCCGGATAACATCGCCTACTTCACCTCCCGTGGTCCGACGTCCGATGGGCGAAACCGGCCCGATGTCTATGCGCCGGGCGACGGCGGATGGGCGACCTTCCCGCGGAACTTCGCGCAGGATAGCCCCACCTCGCCGCCCTATACGATCGGCTATTTTGGCGGCACCAGCATGGCGACTCCGGTGATCGCGGGGGTGGCGGCCATGGTGATCGGCGCCTATGAATCGATCCACCATGGGCGGCATCCCACGCCCGCGTATGTCAAGCAGGTGATTCTGAGCAGCGCCGACAACCTGGGCTACCCAGCGGCGGACCAGGCGGCGGGGCGCGTGGACGCCCTGGCGGCGATCCAGACTGTCCTCCACCAGGGGCCTTCCATCCTCCTCTCCGGGTCGCCTTCACTCTATGGCGAGCCCGGCACCCGGCCCAGCCACTCAATCACGGTCACCAATAGCGGATCAACCTCCGAGCGGGTGACCTTCCAGAACCCGGTCCTCCACCAGACCAAGGCGATCAGCTTCAAAGGCACCCTGGCAGCTGATGCCATCTCTCCCTTTACCTTCACTGTCCCGGCGGGATTGAACAAGCTCACCGCCTCGGTCAATTTCCCCTCGCAAACCACCATTCCCAAGCCGAGTCCGCAGAGGGCAAGCAATCTCTCGCTTCGGCTGATCATCTATGATCCACAGAACAATATGGTGAACTACGCGGAGTCCTCCCAGGCCGGCTCCGGCTTCACCAGCACCACGGTCGCGCACCCGGTTCCCGGACGCTGGACGGCCGTGGTGAGCGAGATTCCCGCCGTGGACGCGCATCATGTGCGCCACTATATCAATACCAGCTTTACCGGCCATATCGCGCTCGGGCGCTTCTTTAGCGAACCGACCCTGGTCTCCCCCAGTCAGGTCACGCTCCGCCCGGGCCAGACCACGCACGTGACCTTCACCACGCCCCCGTTGACCTCGCCGGGGGTGAGCGTGGTCACCGTGCAGGCCCGCGAACACAGCCTCGCGCCGGTAGCGGCCGGCGGCGCCGTTTCGGGCGACCGAATCGCCACTATCCCCGTGGTGGTAACCACCGCCATCCCGATCCGGAACGGGTTCGGTTTGTTTGGCGGGGCCTATACCGGAGGAGTGGGGGATCAGGGATTCGCCACGGAGACCAAGTACTTTACCTTCGTGGCCCCGGCCCACATGCATACGCTGCAAGTCTCGATTGCCTGGCAGCACTCCGGGAACTTGTTCTGGGTCTCGCTGATCGATCCCAACGGCAAGATTACCAATCTGGAGGACAACGCGCTGATCAATCCTCAGGATCCGAGTGGACCTCCCGATCTCAGCCAGCGCAGCATCGATGGGTATCTGATCAATCCCGCTGCCGGGGTCTGGCGCGTGACCGTGCTCAACTCCACGCCGGCCGGCCTGTATCCCACCGAGCAATTGCGGGGCATCGTGGCTTTTGACCAGCCATTCGCCCAACTCTCCACCGACGCGATCAGCACCCAGGCAGGCGGGGCGGCGGAGCCGTTCACGGTCAAGGTGGCGAACACCGGTCTGGGCGTGGAAGGCTATCTGTCCTACGCCACGACCGACCAGTATCAGTACCTTCCGTTGGGTGGCGCGGGCGGCATGCTGCAAGATGGGCCATTGGGCGCCACCAGCACCCAGGTGATGTCCTATACCACGGCTTTCGTGCCGCCCGGCACCGAGAAGATTGTCACCCAGGCGGAGACCCTGAACGGAAACGCGCCGCTCGACGTGCAGATGAGTGATCCGATCGCCGAGACCTATCAAGGCTTCGGCGTGCCAACCCAGGTGGCGATCAGCGGCAAGACCGGCCAGGGCACGGTAACCGCGGTCCAGGGCAACACCCTCCCGAGTGGGAACTGGTTCGTGCAACTGAGCGTCCCTGGACATGCCACGACCAAGCCCATCTACGTAGCCGCCGCCACCCAGGGCTACTCACTGGCCCCCCAACCGTGGGTGACCATGGATGCCCAATACGGAAAGAACGTGACGATCAACGCAAGCGGCTTTTTCCAGGGGAACCTGGCCGCCGCTCTGCCTCAAAAAGGCACCCTCATTCATGGGACGGTCAAGGTGCCGGACGGGATTGCCCCTGGGGTCTACCACGCGCACATCTACGTGTTGACCTCCCTCTTCGACCAACTCGCCGACCTTCCGCTGACCATTACGGTCAAGGCGGCGGCGCCCCAACCGGTTCCCACCGTGGATCCGCTTCTGGCTACCATAGCCTCCACCCAGTATTTCCCCGAGGGAGCGACCGGCCAGGGGCTGACCGACAACGTGGACCTGGTCAATCCCGGCAATGTTGATGCTCATGTCCAGGTGCGTCTCCTCACCGATGGAGGCTGGACCACGGTTACCCGCTATAATCTGCCGCCGCGGAGCCGAAGGACGGTGAACCTGCAACCCCTGGTAGGGAACAATCAATCGATCGCCACCCTGATCCAGGGCGATCAGCCCCTGGTCAGCGGACGGGCGATTACGCGCCAGAACGCTTCAGGATCCTACTCGGAGGGCGCCGCCGACGCGGCCCGCCGCTGGTACTTCGCCGATGGCTATACGGTAGGCAGCTTCGAGGAGTACCTGAGCTTCATCAATCCGGGGACCACCGTCGCGCACGTGCATATCCATCTGGTCAACGACCAGGGCGGTGCCAAGGACGCCAACACGACGGTCGCGCCCTCCTCGCGCACGACCATTCGGGTGGCGGACATCGCGTCCGAGCAGGCGGTAAGCGTGGTGACCACCAGTGACGTGCCCGTGGTGGCCGAGCGCACCCAGATTTTCGCGACGGGCCGGCAGGGGTTGGCCACCACGGTGGGGGCAACCGCTACCCTCACGAGCGGGTACATCGATCCTGGCCACCTGCCCTCTCATGCTCAGGCGCACCTGATCCTGTTCAACCCTGGGCCGGCGGTTGCCCATGTGAACCTGAAGATCATCAATACGCGCGGCGCCGTCGCGAGAAGCCGGATGGTGACGCTGCAGGCCGGTCATCGCGTCACCATCAATCTCTCGGCCTCCTATGGGACCGCCGATCTCGGATTGGTGTTCACCAGCGACCAGGGGATCGTGGCGGAAAAGGCTGCCTATTTCGGCCAGTTTACCCACTCCACGGTGGGCGGCAGTAATCTGTTCGCTACTGGGTCGCCCAGCGCCGATCAGGTATTTCCCGGCGGCACCACGGCCGGAGGAGCCACCGATACCCTGGGGATCTATAATCCGTCCACCACCAGCTCGCGGGCCGCGGTCACCGTGCTCTATGGGGCCGGCAAGAGCGTCACCCGCACGGTATCCGTCCCGGCTCTGAGCCGGATCAGTCTCAAGGCACGAGATCTTGGGGTTCCCGGCGTTGCCAGCAGCATCCTGGTGGAGGGGGTGAACGGAGCCCGGTTCTACGCCATCCAATCGATGATCAACCCGGCCGGTGACAGCGGATCCGAGGTGGCGGGCGTTCCCTATACCGCGCCGTAAAGGAGTGAGGGCAGGCGGGCGGCGCGCCCGCCTGCCCCCACATCCGCCGACCGGGGTCGGGGGGCGGACGCGGTACAATGGGTGGGCCATGCAGACCAAATCGGCCGCGATCCATGATCTCCTCAACGCCGCGCGCGACTACGCGACGGAGGTTGCCCGGATCACCAGCCTGGCGGAGCGATACAAAAGGAGTGACGGCACTCGCCTGATCGACCTTGGTTGCGGGACTGGACGTCATCTGGAGTATCTGCGGACGCATTTTACGGTCGAGGGTCTGGATCTCGATCCGGGAATGGTGGAAGTGGCGGCCGCGCGACTCCCTGGCGTACCGCTGCATATCGGGAGCTTCACCGACCTCGATCTGCCTCGGCGCTATGACGTCATCCTGTGCCTGATGGGCTCCATTGGCTACGTCCGTTGGCCGGGAAACCTCGACCGGACCATCCGCTTGATGGCGGCCCACGCCCATCCGGGCGGAATCGTGATAGTCGAGCCCTGGATTCCCCCGGAACAGATCGGCGAGACCCTGGTAACCACGCGGGCAGCGGAAGGCCCGGGGATCAGGGTGGCCAGGATGCGAACCTCGCGGGTGGAGAACGGGGCCTCGGTACTGTATTTCGATTACTTGGTGACCACGGCGGATGGGGTCGAGAACTTCGCCGAGCGCCATGAACTGGGGATCTTCAGCCACGAACAGCATCTGGCGGCCTTCACCGCTGCTGGCCTTGAGACGCACTATGAGCTGAGTGGACCGAGCGGATCGGCAGCCTACGTCGGAGTAAAGCGCTGATCAGTTCTCACCTATTGCTGTATTAGAACAAATAACCTATAATGAGGGAGGGGAGAAATACGCTTCACGCACACTGGAGGATGCAATGATCGGTAACCACGCGCAATTCATGGGCAACCTGGGGAACGATCCCGACTTCTCGTATACGAGCGCGGGGCTGGCGCGGGCCCGCTTCCGTCTGGCCGTGAACGATCGGCAGAAGCAGGGAGATACAGTGGTCCCCACCACCTTCTGGGTGACGGTCACCGGGTTTGGCAAGCAAGCCGAGCTGGTGAGCCAGTATCTTCATAAAGGATCCAGGGTAGTGGTGGCGGGGAAGCTGGAGCCCAGAACCTGGACCGGGGCCGACGGCAAGGACCGCTTTGACCTGGGTTTGCTGCTGGCGGAGATCGAGTTTCTCGACCCGCGTCCGCAGGGCGGGGCGGACCCCGCGGGGGCGGGCGAGGAGTTGGAGCCCGTGGCGGCGGGGGCGGTGTAAGGCGCGGGAGGCTCGTGCGGGGCGCCAAGCAGGCCATGTGGTTCGCGACCCCTTCACCTGGGGCACCACCAGTGTTATAATTGCCCTGGCAAGGGACGGTTGCGCGCGCGGTGCATGCGCGGCCGGTAAAACAATCCCAATCGCGCCCACAGGGAGGTTCTGATGGCAGGCGTGCTGGGTCGTATTTCCACGATCTTCAAGGCCAAGATGAACGCTGCGTTGGACGCGGCGGAAAACCCAAGCGAGACCCTGGACCTCTCGTACGAGCAACAGGTAGAGCAATTGCAAAAAGTGCGGCGAGGGATCGCCGACGTAGTGACCGCCAAATCGCGCTTGCAGTTGCAACTGACCAAACTCCAGCAGGATTCGGCGAAGTTTGATAATCAAGCGCGTCAGGCCCTCGCCGCCAACCGTGAGGATCTGGCTCGCCTTGCCCTGCAACGGAAGGCCGATCTGCAAACGCAACTAACCAGCATGCAAGGCCAGGTGGAAAACCTGGAGGCCCAGCAGCAGCAGTTGCAGACCGGCGAGCAGCGGCTCTCGGCCAAGATTGAGGCATTCCGGACCCGCAAGGAAACGATCAAGGCCCAATACACGGCGGCCCAGGCCCAGGTGAGGATTAGCGAGGCGGCCAGCGGACTCTCCGAGGAGATGGCCGATGTGAACGCCGCTATTCAGCGGGCCGAGGACAAAACGCAGGCCATGCAGGCGCGGGCCAACGCGATTGGCGAGTTGACCGCGTCCGGCACCCTCCCCGATATGCTCACTGGTCCCGGCGACGATCTGCAAGCCCAATTGGATCAGATTTCGGCCGGCAGCGGGGTTGACGCCGAATTGGCGGCCCTGAAGGCACAACTGGGCCAGGGGGCCGAGGCGCCCAAGCAACTTGGTGAGCATTCTGGGAACGGCCAATGATCGTGAGGGTGCAGGGGAGCGGACAATACCGCTTGACCGACACGGACGTGCAGGCGCTTCACGCGCTCGATCATCAATTGGTGGAGGCCGTAAAGGCGCGGGACGAAATACGGACCCATCAGGTTCTGGCCGAGATGATCGCGCTCACTCAGGACAAGGGGAGCCCGGTGGGGGACGACGAACTTGCGTCCTCGGATACCGTGCTGCCGTTTGACTCGATCAGCGTGGACGAGGTGGGGGCGCTGCTCAAGCACGAGAGTTTGGTCGGCAGCGCCGGCTAGTCCGGGCCGGCCCCGCCGGTAAGTGATGGGGGATGGTCAGCGACGATGATTATTCGTGTGCAGGGCAGCGGCCAATACCGCCTTGAGGGCGACGCGGTCAAGGGCTTGAACGCGCTTGATGTTACGTTACAAGAAGCAGTGCGGAAACACGACGAGCAAGGAGTCACGTCAACCCTGTTCGCCATGATCGATTTCGTGCAAGCGCGGGGGAATCCGGTCCCGGACAGCGAGATTGCCACCTCCGATGCCATTCTCCCAGCGGATACGCTCACCTTCGACGAGATCGTGACCGTGCTCAAGGAGGATGGCCTGATCCCTGGCTAAAGGAGAGGGGCTCCCTCACACGGGGGAGCCCCACAGGGAATACCACCGCTCCAGCTCCGGCTCGATGGGCAACTCGTGTTTCATCAAGACCTGCAAGCGCAACTCGAAGGCATTGTCCCGTGTCTGTGCCCCGGTCGGCACCATGGGGTAGAACGTGCCGCGCTTATAGTTGTAGATCCAGTAGACGTTTCGCCCCTCGCCGGTGAACTTGAACACCGAGGAGAGCAACTGCTCGCCGAAGCCGCGCGACTTCAACTCCTCGCTCACCAGATGAATGGTGGTGACTAGATCCTCGAACTGTTCGGTTTGCAGGATCACCCACTGATAGCCGTACGTGTCGATCATCGTGCTCATGGTGGATTTCGTGTCGGCGGCCCGGATCTGGAGCAACGCCCCAATATCCTGTTTGAGTTCCTCGAAGCGGCCAACGTCGATCGCCTTGAAAGCCAGAGCGGCGGCATTGCTGGGTTCCAGATGCAGCGAGGTCTGCAAGGTGATGACCGCCGTGGTCATGGCGAACAGCGCCTCGGTCTTGGAGGCCACCGGCTTCGATGTGCCCAGGAGCCGATCGAGAAAGCTCATTGATGGCTAGCCGCGCGCGGCATTCATGTTCCGTTCCATCGCCTCGAGACGCGCCAGGCGGTGCTCAAGGCTGGGATGGGTACCGAACAACTCACCCACCGACTGCTTCACGTTCGGCACGATGAAGAACGCATTCATCGACTGAGCGGCCCGTAGGTCGGAGTTGGGGATCCGCTGAATGGTGCCGCTGACCTTGAGCAACGCCGACCGCATGGTGGACGGGGAACCGGTCAACAGCACGGAGCCGCGATCCGCCGCGTACTCGCGGTACCGCGAGAGACTGCGCAGCAGGAAGAAGCTGATCGCCCAGACGGCCGCCGAGACCAGAAACACGACCACGGCCGCCCCATTATTGCTATCGCGGTCATCCTCGCCGATGCCGAAGCCGGTCCACATGCCAATCTGCACGATAAACGAGGCCACGCTGGCGAACAGACTGGCGTAGGTCAGCACCATCATGTCCCGATTCTTGATGTGGCTCATCTCATGGCCCAGCACCGCTTCCAATTCTTGCGGCTCCAGCAGACGCAGGAGACCGCGGGTGACCGCGATCACCGCGTGCTTGGGACTCCGTCCGGTGGCGAAGGCGTTGGGCGTCCCCACCTCCATGATCGCTACCCGAGGCTTGGGCAGGTCGGCAATCTGCGCCAGACGTTCGACGATCGCGTGCAAAGCCGGCTCCTCGGCCGCCGAGACCTCGCGGGCCCCCGTGCTCAGGAGGACCAGCTTCTCGGAGACATAGTACTGAAATAGGACCATGCCGGCCCCTACCACCACCAGCAGCACAAGGCTCCCGGTGTACTTCCACAAAACTGCCAGGAATACGCTGTAGAGCAGCGCCAGCAGGAACAACGTGAATGCCATCCGCAGCGTGAGCTGCGTATCGCGCCCATACCAGCGTTTGCCAGCCATGGTCTATCATCCTCTTCAAGGCTACATGGGTGCCACCCCAGATGAGGCACCAACGGCCATGCGCCTACCGCGATTGTACCATAGGCCGGGGGTAGGGTCTCGGGAAAAGGACGTTCCGGCACGGTCTGAAAATAGTCAGGCAGAGCGCGTCTTGGGCAGGAGGGCGAGGGCCTTGGCCGGATGGTAGGCGAAGAAGCGGCGCTTGGCCGCGATGTGGGTCGTGCCGGTACGCCGAATCAGGGTGAGGCACGGGTTGCGCCGGGTAGCCATAACTTGCAATCGCTGGCCGGGGCGAACTAGATCCTTGTATCTTGACAGGCGCGGGTATGGTGGTCCGCCGGACACGGCAGGTCAGGGAAGGATCAGGGTATGCCCTTGCCCAGCGAGGTGGTGCTGGTGCTCAGTCCTCGCGCGGGGCGCGCCCAGAAGGCCGTGGACCGGATACAGGCGGCGTTGGAACGCGAGGGCCTGACGGTGAAAGCCGTCCTGGATGTCCGGGATTCGCCTGGGCTGGACCGCTGGATTCCCCTGCCGGAGGACGAACGTCCCTTGATCGTGGCGGCCGGAGGCGACGGGACGGTGGGCACGGTCGCGAACCAGGTAGCCGGCACCGGCGCCCTGATGGGGATCCTCCCGCTGGGTACCTCCAATGACGTGGCCCGGTCGCTGGCCATCCCCATGCGGCTGCCGCGGGCCGCGGCGCTGCTCAGGACTGGAACGGCGGCGACGATCGAGGCGGGGCGGGTGGAATTCGGCGACGGAACCGCTCGCTACTTTCTCCATGCCGCCGCCGCCGGCCTGAACGTGACTTTCGCGCGGATGGCCACCCGTGCCTCCCTGCGGAAGCGTCTGGGGCGCCTGAGCTATCTCGTCTCCGCCGTGGCCGCCTTGAGGGAGCGCCGCTCCTTCACCTGCACGCTCGCGCTTCCTGGCCGCGAGCGCTCCTTCCAACTCCTGCACCTCTCGGTGGTCAACGCGCCGGTTTTTGGCGGCTTCCTCAATCTGCGTCTCGAGGGATCGGACCTCCAGGATCGGCGGTTGGATGTGCTGGCGATCGAGCAGGGAGATTCTCTCCGCCTCTTCCTCGCGGGAGCGGCGCTTCTGCTGGGCCGGACACCGCGGATCGGCGGCATCCATCTCTACCATGTACCGTGCTTTTCCGTGAGGGTGGATGAGCCGCTGATGCTCACGCTGGACGGGGAACTGGCGAGCAGGCTCCCCGCCGTCTTTACCCTGGCCCCGGATGCCATTCGCGTGGTGGCTCCCCGCCTCCAGCCGTGCCTCAAGGCGTGAAGGCGGTTCCGGCGGGGCCGATGCCGGCGATCTGACCACTCACCCCTCCGGCCAACCGAGTAGCGGCTCCGGTATCGGGAGCGACCACCCAGAGGGTGGTCCCCGAGAGGTACACCAGGGCCCGCTCATCGGGAGTCCAGCCAAGCCATCGGGGGGGATGGGCATCGGGCGCCGCGAAGTCGTGATCGTATTCGCCATGGAGCCGCAAAACATGGATTCGCCAGGCGCCAGGTCTGCCGGAGAGATAGGCCACGCTGTCGCCCTGCCGGCTGAAGCTGATCGGGGGAATCCCGTCCGAAACCACGCGCACCGGCCGGCCGCTGGACTTTTGGATCGCCAATCCATGCTCGCCGACCACCGCTACGGTGCCTCCGTCCGGCGCCCAGAGGAGGGCGGCCGGTGGCGTGCCGCCTACCGCGTGCCAGGCCACTCTGGGTTGGCTGCCATCCAGCCGTTGCAAGCGGATCGCCGATTGGGCCGCGAAGTCCGCTGCTGCCGGATCGGTTTCGAGAATGGCGATTTGATCCGCCAGGGGGGCGAGCGAGAGCGGTTGTCCGGCCAATACTCCCAGGGCCGTCCAATCGGCGCTCACCGCGCCCCCAGAGCCGGCGACAAAGCGGGCGACCACGGCGCGCGGGCCGGCAACGGCTCCGGCCGCCAGAAGCACGCAGGGCGTCCGCCCATTTCGCCAGGAGATGGCGATGTAGCGCCACGGCCCCGGCCCCACGGCGCGGGGCGGCATGGGCAGCGGTTCCGGCGTAGCGTTCGGTGCTGCCAGTAACCAGCCGTGGAACCCGCCAACTTCACTGATCATCAGGACATGCCGTCCATCCGGGGCCAGGCTCATGGCGGTGACCCGCGGGGCGATACCGGCGGGCACGAGGGCAAGATGCCGCGGGGATGCCGCCGGCCCCGCGAGCCAGAGTTCCCCACCCTGATGGAAGACCACCCGGAAAGGAGCTGGGCTAGGCGCGGCGGGGAGAGCCGGCGTGGGATTGGCGCGCAAAAGGTAGACCGAAAACGCCACCGCTCCGCCGATAGCGAGGACAAAAAGGAGGAGTAGGCCAATCAGGCCCGGCACGAATGAGGGCCGCCGGCGAGCGGCCGGAGGAACGGAAACAGGCGCATCCACCCCGAGACTATACCATGCCCTGGACGCCTTGTGTCGGCCAAAAAAGTGGGCGCTACGGCTCCAGACGGGATAGATCCGCCGGCGCCAGGGCCACGGCCGCCTCCAGCGGCAGCGCCCGTCCCTCGACCCAGGCCGCCGCGAAGGCCAGCCCTTCCTGGGTCAGCCCGGCCGCCAGGCGGTACTCCTTGAGCACGTCGCTGAACGCGCTGGTGGTTTGTGCGCCCACGTTCACCCTCCCTGTTTGAGGGATGATTGGCGCTTATGATACCAAACTCGGCCCCCGCCCCGTAGCGGTCCGCTCCCGCGCCTTCCTGGCCTGCCGCCACGAGTACGGCTCTGCCCAATTCCCTTGGCGGTTCCGTAGGGGTGCTCCTACAACTTCCACGCCAGGCTATACCAGTAGAGATAGCTATACGAGCGCCGGCCATGTCCGCGTATCAGGATCGGGCCGGTATTCGCCGGTTACGGGACACTGGCTGTAGCGCCAGCGAGGGCCACGCTCGGAGATCGCGACCAGGGCATCGGCCACGGCATCAATGTCCTGGCGGCTGGTGCCCAGGCCCATGCTGAGTCGGACGGCGCCGGTGACCGGGGCGTGGGCGCCGCAGAGAAGCGGATCGGGGTTGATCTGGCCGCTCTGGATCAGGTGCCGTACCAATGGATGAGCGCAGAAACTGCCGGAACGGACGCTGATCCCATACTCGGCGCTCAGGATGGTGGCTAGCTTGCCATGGGGATAGCCCTCCAGGTTGAAGGAGAGAACGCCGATATGAGGGTGCGTGTGATCCCAGACGGTATACAACTCAAGGCAGGCGATGGAGGAGAGCCGCGTCCAGGCGACCTCATAGAGGTCGGCCTCCTCGGCGGCGAGCCGGTCCATGCCATAGCCTTGCAACGTCCGGCAGGCGGCGGCCAGGGCCACGGCGCCGACCAGGTTGGGGGTGCCCGCCTCGTGCCGTTCCGGCAAACCGCGCCAGGTCACCTCGTCGAGGGTCACCGATTCCACGGCGCCCCCACCCTGAATCATGGGCTCGCTCCGGGCCAGCCAGTCCCCGCGGCCGATCAAGACCCCGATCCCAAACGGCGCGTAGAGCTTGTGGCCCGACATGGCCAGGTAATCAACTCCCAGTGATGTTATGTCGATAGGTGCATGTGGGGCCAGTTGCGCCGCGTCGACCAGCACGCGAGCGCCGTGCCGATGGGCGATCCGCGCGATCTCGGCCAGGGGCCAGATCTCGCCGGTCACGTTCGAGGCGCCGGTCACCGCGACCAGGGCAATGGCTCCCCCTGCCTGGGCCAGGGACTCCTCAAGCGACCGGAGCAGGCCGGCGGGGCCGGCGGGGACCGGGAGGTAGTCCACCGCGGCCCGTCGCCAGGGCAGGAGATTGGCGTGGTGCTCCACCGCCGTGGTCAGGACGCGAGCACCGGGAGGAAGGGAGGCGGCCAGGAGATTGAGGGCATCGGTGGTGTGACGGGTAAAGATCAGGGTATCGTCGGGCCGGGCGCCGAAGAAGGCCCTGATAGTGGCCCGCGCCTGTTCGTAGGCCGCCGTGGAAACCTGGGATTTATAACCCGCCCCCCGGTGCACGCTACTGTAGTACGGCAGCAGCAGCCGCACGGTCTCCCAGACTTCCACCAGAGGCGGGGTGCTGGCCGCGTAATCGAGATTGACGTGGCGGCGCGATTCCCCGGTGACCAGCGGCACCTCCAGGTCATCGCCTACCAGGCGGAGCCGCGCCGGGGCTGTATCGAGTTCAACCAGGCGTGGATACGCTGGATCACCGCGGAATCCGTCGGGCGCGAGCGGTTGGTACTGAATCATGGTCATCCCCTCCCCAATACAAAAGCTCCTCAGGATGCTGGTCCATGAGGAGCGTATGAGGAAGCGGAGTATAAAAAATCCTCCATCTAAAAAGAAGGAGGAAAAACGGCATAATCCGCGGTACGGGTCTACGCGTCTCTCATCTTCCAGAAATAGCTCTGCCGGATTTGGCACCCTTTCGTCGCGTAACGCGACGCCGGTTGCCGAGGCTTCACAGGGCCGGTCCCTCCACCTCTCTGGATAAGAGCGTCGTATTCACTTGTTAAAGTTGCTAGGGTTCGTCCGCGGCTCGTGATCGGAAGTATATACCGAAGGACGAGGGTCCGTCCAGCCCCTGATCCTCCGATCCTCCGCTTGGACTACTAAACTTTCGCCTCGTATAGTGATCGTATGGGGACCAGGAAGCTTGATGCTAACAAGGGGTTGACGCGATGAAGAACAAGGAAGTGCGACCGCGTCCTTCGGCGTGGTGGAGGCTGGGGAATAGTCCCCAACCATTTAGCCCGCGGTCGGTGGAAAAGCACTCCCGACTCCGTGGCGCCACCGCCGTCAACGGCGTCTGCCCCTACTGCGCCGTAGGGTGCGCCCAGCAAGTGTACGTGAAAGATGGGCGGATCATCAACATTGAGGGTGACTCGCGCAGCCCGATCAACGAGGGCCGGCTATGCCCCAAGGGTGCCAACACCTTCCAACTGACGATCAATCCGCATCGCCAAACCGAGGTGCTCTACCGGGCGCCCTATAGCGATCAATGGGAGCGCAAGCCGCTGGAGTGGGCCATGGAGCGGATCGCCGCTCGGGTCAAGGAGACGCGGGATACCACCTTCGTGGAGCGACACGGCGACGACATCATCAACAACACCACCGCCATGGCACACCTTGGCGGCGCCACCATGGACAACGAAGAGAACTACCTGATTAAGAAGCTCTTCAATACCCTGGGGATGGTGGCGATAGAGAACCAGGCCCGTATATGACACAGCGCCTCGGTGCCCAGTTTGAGCACCACGTACGGGCGCGGCGCCGCCACCAATTTTCAGGAAGATCTGCAATACAGCGATTGTATCTTGATCATGGGCTCCAACATGGCCGAAGCGCACCCGATCGGCTTCCGCTTCCCCATGAAGGCCCGCGAGCGCGGGGCCAAGCTAATCCACGTGGACCCGCACTTTAGCCGTACCTCGGCCAGCGCCACGACCTACGTGCCGATCCGGGCCGGCAGCGACATTGTCTTCCTGGGTGGCCTGATTCATCAGGTGCTCTCCCAGGAGCGGTGGTTCCGGGACTATGTGCTTGCCTTCACCAATGCCAGCACGATTATCAACCCGGACTACCAGGATGCCGAGGACAACGGCGGCCTCTTCTCCGGCTTTGACCCCGATCAGCACGTATACAAGCTGCATGAGGCGAACTGGCATTACGCGGGCGACGCCGATCCGCCCAAGACGAGCACCGATCCGCATATCAAAGCCGAATCCTGGAGCGAGACCCTGGGCGCCGTCGATCCCGGGAAGGCGCTTCGCGATCCTTCGCTGCACGATCCGAACTGCGTGCTCAACATCGTACGCCGCCACTTCGCCCGCTACACCCCGGAGATGGTGGCCGATCAGTGCGGCTGTACGGCGGAGCAGTTCCTCGACGTGGCGGAGCAGCTGATGAGCAATTCGGGTCGCGAACGCACCAGCGCCATTGTCTACGCGGTGGGCTGGACCCAGCACTCCACCGGAGTCCAGATAATCCGCGCCGCCGCCATTCTCCAGCTCCTCCTGGGCAACACCGGCCGCCCAGGGGGCGGGATCATGGCCATGCGCGGCCACGCCAGTATCCAGGGGTCCACCGACATTCCCACCCTCTATAACCTGCTCCCAGGCTACATTCCCCAGCCGGCGGAGTCCCGCGACCACAACACCCTGAAGAAGTTTCTGGCCCAAGAGGAAGTGGCGCACGGCTATTGGTCGAACCTCCCCAAGTTTATGATCAGCCTGCTCAAGGCATGGTTCGGCGAGGGCGCCAGGATCGAGAACGACTGGGGATTCTCCTGGGTACCGCGGATCGTGGCCGATCATTCCCAACTCCCTACCTTCCTCAAGATGGCCGAGGGGAAGGTGCGCGGCCTCTTCCTGATGGGTCAGAACCCGGCGGCGGGGGCGCCCAACGCCCGCCTGAACCGGGCGGCGCTGGCTCAGCTTGACTGGCTGGTGGTCCGTGACTTCTTTCTGATCGAGAGCGCCACCTTCTGGAAAGACGGCCCCGATCAACCCAACCCCCGGACCATTGGGACCGAGATCTTCTTCCTGCCCTGCGCCGCCGGAGCGGAGAAGGCCGGCTCGCTCACCAATACCCAGCGGCTCCTCCAATGGCACGAGAAGGCCGTGGATCCGCCGGGAGATTGCCGCTCGGACCTGCACTTTGTCTGGAACCTCGGACGCCGGCTCAAGGAACTCTATGCCGCCAGCCAGGCCGCGCGGGACCAGGGAATCGCCCATTTGACCTGGGACTACGGGCAAGCGGAACCAGAAACCCTCCCTGACGGGACGATCAGCCGCCTCACCGACGAACCCGACGCGGTGAAGGTGCTGAAAGAAATCAACGGGTATACCGTCAAGGACGGCAAGCCAATCGCCAGCTTCGAGAAGCTGGAGGCTGACGGCAGCACCGCCTGCGGCTGTTGGATTTATTCCGGCGTCTATCCCGAGGAAGGGCGGAACCGAGCGAACGAACGGAAAGCGGACCCCAACGCCCATGTCAATCTGGAGTGGGGCTTCGCCTGGCCCGCCAATCGGCGGCTGATGTATAACAGGGCCAGTGCCGATCCCGAGGGGAAGCCCTGGAGCGAGCGGAAGAAATTTATCTGGTGGGACCAGGAGCAGAGCAAGTGGACGGGGCTGGACGTACCGGACTTCGAGCCGACCAAACCGCCCAGCTATCGGGCCAAGCCCGACGCTACCGGGATGGCGGCCATCGATGGCGACTCACCGTTTATCTTCAAGCCGGACGGCAAAGGCTGGCTGTTCGCCCCAGCGGGGACGAAGGACGGCCCGCTGCCCACCCACTACGAGCCGCTGGAGTCGCCGGTAGGGAACTCGCTCTACGCGCAGCAAAGCAACCCCGCCGTGCAAGTGGAGCAGTCGGCCCTCAACCCCATCGCGCCGCCCCAGGATCCCCATTATCCGATCGTGGCCACCAATTACCGCCTGACCGAGCACTATCTGAGTGGGCCGATGAGCCGGTTTGATAGCTGGCTGAACGAACTGCAGCCGGCCATGTTCGTGGAACTGAGTCCCGAACTGGCGGCGGAACGGGGGATCGAGCACGGCGAGTGGATGGTAGTCAGCAGCGCCCGCGGCACCATCGAGGGACGGGCGATGGTCACTCCTCGCCTGCGGCCCCTGCGGATTCAGGGCCGGATCATCCATCAGATCGGCATTCCCATTCATTTCGCCTACAGCGGCGAAGTGACGGGGAGCGCGGTGAATGAACTGACCGCCATGGTGAGCGATCCCAATGTCAGCATGCACGAGGCGAAGGCGTTCACCTGTCAGGTGCGGAAGGGGCGGCTGGCCCGACCTTCGGATGTGCCGTCCACCGATGTGGGATCGCGGGCTCAATCGGCGCCCATGGTAGACACTGGGCCGGAGGCCCAACCGGAAGGGAGGACCGCGTGAACGATGGAACCTTTCCCGCCAACCTGTTGGCGGGAATGCGCCTGGTTGATCCGCCGCCCGCCGAGGAACCCACCGGCTTTTTTACCGATTCGACCCTGTGTATTGGCTGCAAGGCGTGCGAGGTAGCCTGCAAACAATGGAATGCCCTGCCGGCGGACGGAATGCGCTGGACCGGGCAGAGCTACGACAACACCAGCCATCTCTCCGCCACCACCTGGCGCCATGTCAGCTTCACCGAGCAGGCGCTGCCCGATGGCGGGGTCCGCTGGTTGTTTAACAGCGATGTCTGCAAGCACTGTACCGCCGCGCCCTGCCAGGAGGCGTGCCCCACCGGCGCCCTGATCCGCAACGAGTTCGACAGCGTCTACGTGCAGGAGGATGTCTGTAACGGCTGCGGCTACTGCGTCTCCGCCTGCCCGTTTGGGGTGCTGGGGCGGAGCGAGGC
>DATLQX010000243.1:0-10015 GCA_035534995.1 Chloroflexota bacterium
ACCTTCAACCAGTTACTCGGCATCAATAACAACGGCGCCGAGGTGGGCTACTATCAGTACGGGCCGAGCAGCGCCCCCATCTTCGTCCCCTTCGAGCGCGAGGCCGATGGCTCCTTCCTGCTGCTTCCAATCGCCAATGCCCAGGCGACCACCCTCAACGACCACGGGTTGATCGGCGGCTTCTACAACGACAGCGCGGGCAACGCGCACGGCTTCCTGTGGCAGTCAGGCGTCACGAAGACCATTAACTATCATCACGCGGTGTCCACCCAGATCCTGGGCGTGAACAACCTCGGCCTGGCGGTGGGCACCTATACCGACAGCAAGAAGGTCTCGCACGGCTTCACCTACGACACGAACACCAAGAGCTTTACCCGGATCGACGCCCCCGGCTCCTCCGCCACCGTGATCAACGGAGTCAACCGGCTCGGCTGGCTGGTCGGATTCTACACCGCCGCCGGTGGCAGCACCAACGGCAACACCATCGGGTTCGTCGCCAAGCCGAACGGTCAATAACCAGCCGGCCCGCATCGCGGCAAAACCGCCCCAGGCGAACAGATAACAGTGCCCCGGACCTTTCGCGAAAGGTCCGGGGCACTCTTCTCATCTGGCGGAATTGCCATCGATGCTATCTTCTTTTACCGGTTTGTGCCGATAGAGTGGAGGTAAGTGGTCGGGCACGCAAGCGTGATCCTTACTCGTCGAACAAGGAGGACAGCCCATGGCGATTCCAACCGTGGCGGCGGGGGCCGCGCGTGTCGCGCCGGCGCCGGTACAGGACGCATCCATAGCGGCCAAAAGCGCGCCATCACCCGCGCCGGCCGGCCAGGCGCCGGCAACCTCGGTCACCATTTCACATAGCGCGAAGCTTGTCGCGGCGGCAAGCGCGCCGCCCGCCGGTGCCGCCGCGAAGGCAGCCCGAGCCGCCGTAGCGCACGCAACGGCCGCCACGCAGCCAACCACCCAAACGACAACCGCTCAGTACGTGGCGAAAGTTCGCGCGGCATTGGCCCGCGGCGATGCTTCCAGCCTCCCGCGGATCATGGCATCGCTTGGCATTCCGCAGGCCGAGCAAGCACAGGTCGCCGAGGCTTTGGGGACCACGCCGAAGAGCGCGACCTGAACCTGAGCCTTCGCGCCACTCCGACCGATCCGACCGATCAGTCCGATCGGACTGATCGGTCGGATTTCCCTCGCCCATCCCGCGTCAGTCATACCGCACCCGCGGGTCAATGAAGGCGTAGAGAATATCGACCACGATGTTGGCTCCCAGAATGGCCACGGCCCCGAATAGCACCGTGCCCATGATCAGGGGCACGTCCAGGTTGGTGATCGCCTGCCACGCCTGTTGGCCAATCCCCGGCCAACTAAAGGGCACCTCGATCAACAGCACGCCGGAGAGGAAGAAGCCGATGTCCAGGCCGAGCTGGGTGATCAGGACGTTGGTGCAGTTAGGGAAGGCATGGCGGACCAGCACCTTCCAGCGCGGCACTCCCTTGGCGCGGGCGACCCGAATATAGTCGGATCGCAACACGTCCAGCATGGCGGTGCGGAGCAGCCGCGCGTAGAACGCGGCGCCCGAAAGTCCGAGGGCCAGGGCCGGCAGGAACAGATAAAGAGGCAGGGGGTTCCCGGTGCCGCCGCTCTCGAACAGGCCCCACTTGTACCACACGACGAAGATCAGCAAATAGCTCAGCACGAACGGCGGCGTGGAGAGTCCGACCAGGGTGAAGGTACTGCCCGCCCGGTCCACGATCCCCCGCGGACGGGCGGCGGCCAGAATGCCGATCGGCACCCCGAGCAGCAACTCGAAGAACACGCCGCCCGCCGCCAACTCGGCGGTGGCCGGGACGCGATTGAGGATCGCCTGCAGCACCGGAATGTGCAACTCATACGAGGTCCCTAGATCGAGGTGGACCAACCGCCAGAGATAGTCGCCATACTGCACGATCACTGGGCGATCCAGGCCAAGCTGATGGCGAATGTTGGCGATGGTCGCCAGGGTGGCATGAGGGCCGGCGTAGAGGCGGGCCGGATCGGCCGGCACCAGATAGGCGAGCGCGAAGGTAATGATCGAGATGCCGATCAGCTCGATAATCGTCCAGAGCAGGCGGCGGATCAGATACGGGAGCACGCCGTCACTCCTTGTAGGGGTCGAGGGCTTCGCGTAAGCCGTCGCCCAGCAGGTTGAAAGAAATCACCGTAAGCATGATCGCGACCCCCGGACTGAACACCAACCAGGGCGCCGTGGTCACCGCGTCCTGGTTATCGCTGATCATCCCGCCCCAGCTTGGGGTGCCGTGGGGTACGCCAACCCCGAGGTAGCTCAGCCCCGCCTCGAAGAGGACGGTGGTGGCGATCCCCAGCGAGGTGTAGACGGCCAGAGTGGAGAAGAGATGGGGGAAGATGTGTCGGACCAGAATGGCCAGTTCGCTCTGCCCCACCGCCCGCGCTGCCTCCACGAAGTCGCGCTCGCGCAAGGCGAACACCTGGCCGCGGATGATCCGGGCGGTCGCGGTCCAATAGACGAATATGATAATGCCGATCACCGTGGTGATGCTGGGCGTAAGGACCGCGACCAGGGCCAGAGCCATCAGATAGACCGGGAAGGCCAGGAAGATGCCGATAATCCTGCTGATCACCGTATCGACCCAGCCGCGGAAGTAGCCCGCCAGCGACCCCATGATCAAGCCGAGGATACTGGCTACCCCGTTCCCGAACAGCCCCACCTCCAGGGAGACCTGGGATCCGAAGATCACCCGGCTCAGCGCATCGCGTCCGTTGGCGTCGGTCCCTAGCCAATGGCCCGACGAGGGCGGCAGCGGCGCGCCCATCATGGTGGTGCCGTTGGGATCCTCGAAGCCGGGGTCGTACGGCGCAAGGCGTTGGGCCAGGATAGCCATGAGAATCAGAGCCAGGACGATCGTCGCGCCCACCACCGCGCCCTTGTCGCGGAAAAAGCGGCGGCGGACGCGGGACCAATAGCCCTGGCCGGATCGGGAGACCGCCACCTCCTCGACGGGCTCCCGATCCCAGCGCGGGGCCACCGGAGCATCCATGGCCGGCTGGCCGGGGGTAGGATCCAGCCCTACCCCCGCCGAAGAGGATCGTCCCTCCAAAACCCTTTGGCCTCCCGAGACTAGCTCGACAACCAGTAGCGGTCGAACGAGAATGGCGCCCACATGGGATGGACGGTGAAGTTCTGAATGCGCTTGGAATGGAGGTAATAGTAGACATCGTAGAACATCGGGACGGACATGGCGTCGTTGGCGATCAGTTGATCGACATGCAGGTACGCGGTGACCCTAGCCGGTCCGGTCGCCATGCCGCGCGCCGCGTTGGCCAGGGCATCAACCTTGGGATTGCAATAGAAGGCGACGTTGGAGCCGCCGGGAACCGCCGAGGCGCACGAGGTGAAACCATCCACGAAGTCGGCGGGATCCGGATAGTCCATCAGCCAGTGATATGCCTGCATCGGCATGGTAGCCACCGCCGTGCCTTCGGTGACCGTTGGTTTGATATTCACCTTGATCCCGATTTGCTGCAGATCGTAGATCGCCGCGTCGGCCATCCGCTGCTCGTTCGGTGAGGTCGGCACCCCCATGGTGGTGGTGAAACCATTCGGGAAGCCAGCCTGGGCCAGGAGCTGCTTGGCCTTGGTGGGATTGTACGGGAAGGGATCGGGGATGTTCCGCCCGGCGAAGCCCGGCAGGCCAGGAGGAAGGATGCCGGTGCCTGGCACCCCGCGTCCGTTAATGAAGCGAAGCGCGCGTTGCTTGCTCAGGGCGTAGGCCACCGCCTGGCGCACCCTGATGTCGGTGAACGGCTTGACCTTGGTGTTCATGGCGATCATGTAGACACCGATATCGGTCAGGGTGGAAATCTGCGCCTTCAAGGCCGGATTGGCAATCACGCTGGGAAACTGGGCCGAGGGAATCACGTCGCCCAGCAGGTCAACCTGGCCCTTCTCCAGTTTGAGCAGTCCCACGCTGTTGTCGACCCCGAGCGCGATATGCACCCCATCGACATAGGGGAGGCCCTGGCGGAAGTAGGTGGGGTTCCGGACCAGCTCCATTTGTTGGCCCTGCACCCAGTCCTTCAAGATGAAAGGGCCGCTCCCTACCGCGTGGACGCCGAAATCCTTGTTCTCGGCATGATATTGATGGATCACCTTGGGGTCCACGACCATGCTGCACGGAATCCCGAAAATATAGATGAACGCGGGATATCGTTCGGTCAGGGTCGCCTTGAGCGTGTACTGGTCGGGGGCGCTGATCCCGCTGATGTGCGCCGCCTTGCCGGCTTCGTAGGCTGCCGCGCCCTTGAGCTGCACCCAGAGGTAGGTCAGCGGCGAGGCGGTCTTGGGGGCCAGTTCCCGCTCCCAGGAGTAGACGAAGTCCGGCGCGGTCACCGGGTCGCCGTTACTGAAGGTCACTCCATGGCGCAGATGGAAGGTGTAGGTCAGGCCGTCACTGCTCAAGGTCGGCAGTGATTCGGCGATGTTGGGCACGACACCGGTGCCGTTGTCGAAATCAAGCAAGGCGCTGAAAATAGCATGAGTCTGCGGCCAATCCGGAGCGCCGTAGGTGAAGGCCGGGTCAATGGTGGTGAGCGGAGTGCCGTCGCTGACCATGATCGTGCCGCCGTGGCGGGGACTGCTCGCCGACGCCGCGCGCCCGAAGCCGCCGGTGTTGAGCATGAGCGTGGACAGAACAAGAATGAGGCCGGCAACCTTCGCCATACGGCCCTGGCTGCCCGTCGATCTGGACCTCGGTTGGACCATAGCTGTTTCCTCCCGATACTAACACTGGTCTTGAACGATCCCCCGACCGCGGTCGGGGTTGGCTAGTACGTTAGCGTAAGCTTGCCTGCACTTGTAGGGGCACCCCTTGTGGGTATCCTTGGCGGTGCGACCCTGGGCACCCACAAGGGGTGCCCCTACGGAACTGCCAAGATATTTGAGCCCCACTATACAAGATGCGGCGAAAACCTCTGGGGCTTCCTCCTTTCACCACCATCGGGTCAAGTAGTGAGCAATCTACCATGCCGGGGCCTAGACAATGAAATGCTTGGGTGGGTTGGCCATGGTGAGAATTGGCCGATCGACGGCAAACGGCGCGATCGGAAACGCCGTGGCGCCGTCAATAGCGAGATCGCTCAGGATGCGGCCTATGATCCCCGCGAACTTATAGCCGTGCCCGGCTCCCAGGGCCACGGCGATCCGAGGGTACTCTGGCAGGGTGTCGATGATAAAATCGCGATCCGGCGGCATGGTGTAGACACAGGTCTTGTGGTAGAGGGGCGGCCCATAGGCGGCGGGAAGGTGCCGGCGGACGAAGGCGCTCACCCGCGCCTCCGTCTCGGGGTTGGCCTCGAAGGTGCGGCTTTCCAGGGTCACCTCGCGCCCACCCACGTCCTGGGCCACTTTCACCCCGCCCGGCTCGCCGAACACCGGGAAGCCGTAGAAACTGGGCTCGTCCATCCAGATCCAGATTGGGAAACGGTCGGGCTGGAACTGGTCAAGGTGGGGGGAAGCGTAATAGGTCACTTGCTCCTGGGTCATGGTCAGGGGGAGGGTGAGGCCAAGGGGGGCGAGAAGCTGATTGGTCCAGGCATCGGCGGCGATCACCAGACGGCGGCAGCGGAATGTTCCCTGAGTGGTCGCCACTTCAACCCCATCGGCCAGCGGATGCAACGCCGTGACCCTGGTGTGCTCCAGCAGGGTGGCCCCGTGCCGGCGCGCCGCCTGCTGATGGGCGGCGTTCCCCTTCCTGGCCATGGCGAGCCCGCTCCGCGCCTGATAGAGTCCGATCGTGCCGTCCTCTAGCTGGAACTGCGGCCAGCGGGCCATGATCTCTCCCGCGTCGAGGGTCTCGAAAGGAACCGCATGGGCGGCCATGCTGTTCGCGTAGTCCGCCAGGGAGATCGCGGCGTTGGGCGGGAAGAGGTCCAACCCACCGGTGATCAGTACCGCGGGCTCGCCCGTCTCCTCGGCCAGGGTATCCCAGGCATCGTAGGCGTGGTGGGCAAGCTCGACATAGGTGGGGGTATGGTAGGAGAGGCGAATGATCCGCGAGTGATCCTCGGAAGCGCCTTTATCGTGCCCCAGCTCGAACTGCTCGATCCCGAGCACCGCCGCCCCGGCCCGGCGGGCCAGCCAGTAGGCGGCGCCGCTCCCCAGCCCACCAAGCCCGATCACGATGTATTCGAATGCACGGCCGCCGAGATCCGGCATGCGGGTGGCCCTCCTGCTGGTGAGCGCGTGAAGTGCTGGCCGGAGTGTACCACGCGGGGGCAGAGCAAGAGGTGATTTGCCTACTACATTCTCGACCACTCACGGGTCGCGGCCCAGGTGGTGAGTGAGGCTTCAAGTCAACACTCGCGCGACCTCAGTCGGCGGTTGGCGCCGCCGAACGCTGGATTAAAAAAGCACGCTGCAACAGGTCAGGGCCGCCTCGGCCTTCTGCAACTCCGAGACGTCCAGACTCTCGACGGTGAAGCCCCGTTCTTCCAGGAGAGCGCGGGTGCGGGGAAACGAGGTCGGTAGGATCACGGTCTCGCCCAGCAGGAGAGCGTTCGCCGCGCCCGGCTCGTCGCCGGCAATCTCAACGATCTGGTAGTCGGCGAAGGGGCGCGGGTCGAACCAGGATCGATTGGCAAGGATCGTCTGGGGGCCAATGGCGCTGCAGGCGGACTTCAGATGCAGGCAGCCCTTGACCTCCACGGCGACCACCGCATAGCCGTGCGGGCGCAGGAGGGCCGCCAATTGATCGATCCCCTCCTGATTGGTCCGCTGGGTGCGGCCCACGAACAGGGTACGGCCGAGGCGGAGCACGTCGCCGCCCTCCAGCGTGGCGTCGCCAACGATCCGGGCCAGGGTCCGGTAAGGGGCCAGCGCCTCGGCCATGGACGGCACCTCGGCCCGCCGCGCGGGCAGGGCGGGGGCGGTGAGCACCGCCAACTCCTCCACCACCACGGCGGCATCCTCGACGAACACCGCGTCCGGCAGGTCCGGCGCCGGCGGGGCGACCAGGACGGTGAACCCATGGCGGCGCAGGCAGTCACCATAAGCCCGGTGCTGGGCGCGGGCCAGATCGAGATCGATTGGCTGCCGCTGGTGGAAAGTGAGGGCGCACTCGGTGATCGTGGGGCTGACCTCGCGGGTGAGGGCGTACATAGAGATTCCGCCTCCGGCGCTAACGATGAACTCGTCCTTACTATACCGGGATATTCCCCCGATGGATTGGCGAATCGTTTTCCTGGCACAATGGGACATTCGTGGATCGTCAGCAAGGAAAGGGCGGCCAGGTCATGACATTCAAGATCGCCGGCATTAACTTCGATCACCAACACATGGGCGATAACCTGCGCCTGGCCCGCGAGCACCCGCAAGTGGAGATCGTCGGGATCTGTGACGAGGATCCGGCGCGAATGGAGGCGGCTGCGCGCGCCTTCGCCATCCCGGCCAGTCTGATATTCACGGACTATCGGGAATGCCTGGAGCGGACCCAACCGGACTTGGTGCTGCTCTGTCCGGCCACCGCCGAACATGCGTCATGGGTCGAACGGATCGCCCCCTACGGCGTCCATATCCTGGTGGAGAAGCCGTTCGCCGCCTCATTGGCCGAGGCGGATCGGATGATCGCGGCCATGGAAGGCACCGGGAAGCTGATGGCGATCAACTGGCCCCTGGCCTGGTATCCCCCGCACGTCACCAGCAAACGCCTGATCGACGAGGGAGTGATCGGCGCGGTGAACGAGGTCCATTACTACGACGGCAATCGCGGGCCGCTCCGGCACGCCGCCGATAAAATCGAAACAGCCCCGACCCTGGCGGAAAAGGCGGCAAGCTGGTTCTATAATCCAGACAAGGGAGGCGGCTCGCTGCTCGGCTATCTGGGCTACGGGGTGACGCTCGGCACCTGGTTCCACGGCGGCGCCACGCCGCTGGAAGTGACTAGCGTGATCGATATCCCCACCGGCCTACAGGTGGACGAGCATAGCATCACCATCGCCCGCTACCGGCGCGGCCTCTCCAAATTCGAGACTCGGTGGGGCACCTTCACCGATCCCTGGACCTGGCAGCCGCAACCCAAATGCGGCTTCGTCATCGTGGGCACCGAGGGCACGATCAGCTCCTACGACTACGAACCGGCAGTGCGCGTGCAGACCCGCGCCCACCCCGAGGGTCAGGGATTGCCAGTGGACGAGCTAACTCCGCCCCACCAGAACCCGATCCAATACCTCTTGCACTGCATCGAGAGCGGCGAGCCGATCAGCGGCCCGCTCTCGGTCGAGACCTCACGGATGGGGCAACGGATCGTCGACAGCGCGCTTCAGAGCGCCCGCGAAAGGCGCACGGTGTGGCTGGGTTAGAGCGCGCGGCTTCCCCGTGGCCAGATGGGAAAGACAGTGTAGTCCATTGCGTGTAGTATTAGCGTAAAGAATACGAACGCCTCGCGCGGTGTGACTGGGCGCTTATGTTATCGCCCACGATGAAGATTGGAGCGGAGCGATGTTACGGTTGCTGGACTGCGATCTGGCGAGCAGCAATGGCTGAACTCAGGATGCTGACTGTTGAGAGGCATGCATCATGACAACGAGGGGCCCTACCATCCTTTCGGTGTTTCGAACGCAATCGCAGTCGCGCTTTGAGCATGATCCGCATCCTTTACAGCTCGAGCACGTTGATGCGAGGATGAGCGATGGAAGCGTAGCGCGCCTGTACATCTCGAAGCCTGGTGAGGTGACGCTGGAGGACGCTGACTTGGTTGGCCTCACAGCGGAGCAGGCGCGAGAGCTTGCCGAAAGTCGGGGCCGAGTTTTGTCCTAATTGGGTCGGCTCCCGCCACCCTCGGGGTCGGGTTCTGAGCCAACTTCTGGTTCGTCGCCTTCAGGATCGATGAGACCAAGATAGTTCAGGATCTGGGCATTGACCATTTCGAGCACGGCAGGAGTGACTTTACCAAGGTAATCTCCGATATAGTCTTTATCCACGACCTGCAAGGCCGGTACACGTGCCCAAGACTTCTTCGGCAGATTGCCCTCTCCGGCGCCAAGCCTCACGTCGAATTTGGTTCTGCCGGTGGTTGACGAAGAGAGCGGCACGATCAGCACACTCGGCCAAAGCTGGGATGGCTGCGCATTGGTGCCATGACGGGCGTTCTGATCGGAGACGATCAGCACGGGGCGTTGTGGATGATGCGTTCGGGAATCGATATCTCCAGGAAGTCTGAGGCGCACATCAGGAATATAGTAGATGGAACCCGCTTCAAATACCTTACGTAACATTCCTGCTGCTACTCGCCGCCCAGCATCCGGCGAGTAGCAGCAGCTCGGGCGGCTTGCAATGATTGAATGTCTTCCCGCAGAGCAGCTGCGGTGTCTCCTGAATCCACACCCTCGGTGTTCCGTGCCAGTCTCGCGTACCGAGCAACGGTTTGTCTCACCGAGGCGTGACCCGGGGCAGGAGCGGGAAACTCAAGAAGATCCCCACGATGCCCATGTGTTTGCACGTAAAGCATAGGTTCCGTCTTATAGGAAAGATCGCGGAGCGTGGATGCTATATACAGACCATACTCGCCTACCACGCCATCTACAAGCTTAACTAGGCTAGGGCTCGGCTCCTGAAAATACCGAGGACATTTTGACCGGAGACGGTATTCGGTTGTGCCGAAATCGTTTTGGATTTGAGTGGCCGCCAACTCCCCACTTGCGGACATGCGAGTGCAGGTTTCTACAATATCGGCTGCATATGGGCCATAATTGTCCCATCGCCATTCGACACCGGTTATGGTCCGGCCGATTTCGTTCCAAGCGGTGAGGTCAAGGAAGTACAGGATCTTGACCAGCTTCGTTCGATTGAGCACCAAGCCTCTCTTAGCCGCATGGTCGGCGACAAGCGTGATGCTGTCCGCTAAAGAAGCCGCCTGAGCATCAGCCGTCATTGCCTATCCCTTCCCGCATGCAACTTCTCTTATCGGTACCTCATTCTACCGATACGCTCGTATAGGGG
>DATLQX010000244.1:0-4292 GCA_035534995.1 Chloroflexota bacterium
CCCGCCATCGGATCTTCCATTGTGCCTTCCCGCCTCTTTTCCGGCCGCGTCCTTGCGTCGTGGAACGTCGTCCAGGGGCATGGTACTATACCTACGGTTGTTCGCGCGAAAGGCAAAAACGTTGTCCGCCCTCTCCGTCCCCGCCCGTGCCCCTCAAGTGGTGGCCGAACGGCCTACCTATTCGGTGGTCGCTCCAGTCTATAACGAGGAGGAGACGCTCCCGCATTTTCACGAGCGGGTCACGGCGGCCATGGAGGCGCTGGGAGAGCCCTTTGAGTTGATTTTGGTCAACGATGGGAGTCGGGATAACTCCTATCCCGTCATGCGCCGGTTAGTGGAAAAGGATCCGCGGGTCCGGGTGGTCAACTTCTCGCGCAATTTCGGTCACCAGATGGCGGTGTCGGCCGGACTGGATCACGCGCGCGGGGACGCGGTGGTGATCATCGACTCCGATTTGCAAGATCCCCCCGAGGTGATCAGCGAGTTGGCCGCCCGCTGGAAAGAGGGGGCCGAGGTGGTCTACGCCCAACGGCGGAAGCGCCCCGGCGAAACCCGATTCAAGTTGCTGACCGCCGCGCTTTTCTACAGGCTGATCACCCGTATCACCTCCATGGATTTGCCGCGGGACGCCGGGGATTTCCGCCTCCTGGACCGCAAGGTGGTGGATACCCTGATCGCCATGCGCGAACATAACCGCTTCATGCGCGGCCTCTCGGTCTGGGTGGGCTTCCGCCAGGAGGCAGTGCTGTACGATCGCCAGGAGCGCTTCGCGGGTACCACCAACTATCCCCTGCTCAAGATGATCCGTCTCTCCCTTGATGCGATCACTGGCTTTAGCTATGCTCCCTTGCAGCTCGCGACCACTACCGGCTTCGTCCTGGCCGGCCTCAGCTTGATCGGGGTGGCCATCGCGGTGATCGTGCGCATCTTCGGCGGCGGCATACAGGGCCAGACCACCACCCTGATCGTGGTGCTGCTCCTGGGTGGAATCCAGTTGATCTTTTTGGGGATTATCGGCGAATATCTGGGCCGCATCTACGACGAAGTGCGTGGGCGTCCCCTGTATATCGTCCACGATCTGGTCGAGGCGCCGCCTCCGAACCCCCTGATCGAGGAATAGCTTTAGAAGATACGCTTCCCCAGGGCGCTCAGGGCCAACTCCGCCGCCAGGCGCGCGGTCCCGTTTTCCCGGTCCAGGATCGGATTCACCTCCACCAGATCCAGGGCCACCATATGGCCCGACTCGGCCAGCAACTCCATGATCAGGTGCGCCTCGCGGTAGGAGATGCCGCCCGCCACCGGCGTCCCTACCCCTGGCGCCTCGCGGGGATCCAGCACGTCCAGATCCAGGCTGGCCAGCACCCCGTCGGTCCCGGTGGATACGATCTTCAGGGCGGCGGCCATCACCTGGTCCATCCCCTGGCGGTCGATGTGCTGCATGGTGAAGACGGAGACGCCTGCCTGCCGCAGCAACACCTTTTCCGGCTCGTCCAGATCGCGGACCCCCACCAACGCCACGTGGCGAGGATCCACCTTGGGACCGGGGTAGGCCAGATTGACCAGGCGCGGATCGCCCAGTCCGCAACTGGCCGCCAGCGGCATCCCGTGTATGTTCCCACTTGGAGTGGTCTCATGGGTGTTGAAGTCGCCGTGAGCGTCGATCCAGAGAACGCCGAGGGTTCGGCCCCTCGCCGCCCCGGCAATCGAGCCCAGGGCGATGCTATGGTCGCCCCCGAGGATCACCGGCAGGCGGTCATCCGCCCGCGCCTCGGTCACCAGGTCGGCCAGATCCCGGGAGGCGGCGAGGATCTCGTCCAGGTGCTTGAGCCGTGGGTCGCCGGCGTCCCCCTGCTCGGCCAGGCTGGCGCGCACGTTTCCCAGATCCACCACGTCGTGGCCCAGCCGTTGCAGGCTGCCCTGAAGACCGGCGTAGCGGATGGCGCTGCATCCCATGTCCACCCCACGGCGGGAGGCGCCAAAGTCGATCGGGGCTCCTAGTATGGCTACGCGCATCTCGTTTCTCTCCCAGGGCCGGCTCGCGGGAACCACCACTGATTCCTCTGGTCTTATCCGGTGTGGGTGGTTCCCAGGCGGCATTTTCATGGTACCCTTTCCGGCAGGAACCTGGACCACACTGGACGGAGCGGCAGCCAATGACCGTATTCACCATCGGCCACAGCAATCATAGCTTCGAGACACTTGTTGGGTTGCTCCAGGAGCGGGGGATCCGGATCGTGGTGGACGTACGGAGCGCGCCGTACAGCCGGTATAGTCCTCACTTCACCCGAGAACCTTTAGAAGCCGCCTTGCGGGAACGTGACCTACGGTACGCCTATGCGGGAAAGTACCTGGGAGGGCGACCTGCCGATTCCTCCTGCTACAAGTCGGGCGCGCTCCCGCTCGGAGACGCGGATTACTTGCGGGAAGTGGATTATCCGGCGATCATGACCCGAGATTGGTTCATCCGGGGAATGGACCGCCTGCTGGAATTGGCGACGGAAGAAACAACCGCCGTCATGTGCAGCGAGGAGAATCCGGCGCACTGCCATCGGCATCATCTGATCGCCCGCTATCTCATGACGCGGCACCCGGAGATGAGCGTGCACCATATCCGCGGCACGGGGTTGCTCCTTGAAGCCGCCGCCATCCCCGCCTTGATCGAGAAGCCCCTGGTTATTCAGGGCTCGCTCTTCTAAAGTACCAATGAAGGTCTTCTCTATCGGCTTCACCCAAAAACGCGCCGAGACCTTTTTCGACCTCCTTCGCCGGCACGAGATACAGCGACTGGTGGACATCCGGATCAGTCCGGACGGTCAGTTGTCCGGCTTCGCCAAACGCGATGATTTTCCCTACTTTCTCTCCAGGCTGGTGCCCGGCTGTCGCTACGTCTATATGCCGGAACTCGCTCCCACCAAGGAAATCCTGAGAGCGTACCGAGCCGATCGGAATTGGCCACGCTACGTAGAGCGGTTCGAGGCCCTCATGCGCGAACGACGGATCCCGGAGTCCTTGAACCGCGCCGATTTTGAGACTCTTCGATCGTGTCTATTGTGCAGCGAGCCCACGGCGGACCAGTGTCATCGCCGCTTGGTAGGGGAACGGCTGATCGAGCACTGGCCCGCGGTCGAACTGATCCACCTGTGAAGCGATCCCTGGTGATCACGGACCTTACCCAGATGCGGAAGGGGCGCGTGTGCATCGCGGGATATGATTCCGACCTTCGCTGTGTCCGTCCGATCTTGCCGCCCCCAGGCATCCACGAAAGCATGTTGCGCCATGGCGAGCGAGCGATCATATACCCAGCCGCCGAGTTGGAATTCGACTTCGGCCATGCACAATCCGAACCGCCGCACACGGAGGACATCTTCTACGCCCCCCGGTCGGTGCGACTGGTTGGGCGCGTGTCCGAAGTCCGATGGCGCGCGCTACTGACGAACTCACTTTCCCCTTCCGTGGAGGCGATATTTGGCCGTCAGATCATGACTGACCACGGCTGGTATGTATGGCAGGGAGGAGGAGAGCGATCCCTCGGCACCGTGGCTCCGTTGAGGATTCGTGAAGTCTTCCATGGGCAAAAGGACGATGGTACATGGGGGTATCGCCTTGGGTTCGACGATATGAAGGGCACGTACTACCGGCTGAGCATCACCGACCTTGCCTGGAGATACGTCTGTGATCGCGGGCGAGCGATGGGCCGCGCGCCAGGGGAGATTTCCGAGAGTGCCGCCCAACTCTTACGCAATCGCGCGGTGTTCTTGCGGATCGGGCTCGCCCGCCCAAATCTAGATCATCTCCCGGATCGCTGCTTTCTCCAGATCACCGGCATCCATACTTTCCCCGACTATCTCAAGGGCCGAACGTTCGCCGACTTCGCGCCTTGAGCCTCGGGGAACCGCTGACGCTACCAAGGCATCATTCTCGGGGCTGCCCTGGTTCATCCTCACGGATGCGTGCCAGTTTCGCCTCCAACTCGGCTATCCGCGCCTCCGCCGCTTCCGCTCGGGCCGCTTGCGCTTCCGCGCGCCTCGCCTCGGCCTCTCTCGCCTCGCGCTCAAGACGCGTTACCGCCGCCGCCTGGCGCACCGCCGCCGCCGCCCGGAGGGCTTCAACCTCTCTCGCCTCGCGCTCAAGGCGCGTGGCCTCCGCCGCTTGGCGGATTTCTTCCGCCGCCTGGCGCGCGTCCGTCGCCCGCGCCTCGCGCTCCAGGAGCCACTGCCGTTGAGCCAGGTGCAAGGCCGCTTGCAACTCCTCGCCGATGGGCAGCAGGTTGCCGTTGTGGTCCCGGAAGCGGA
>DATLQX010000245.1:0-9399 GCA_035534995.1 Chloroflexota bacterium
CTTCCCGGCCTACGAGAACCTGCTGATCGAACCCTTCCGTACCTGGGAGTCCTTTAGCGCCGTCCTCTTCTATGCCATCCCGATCACCTTGACCGGTTTGACCGCCGCCATATCCTTCCGGGCCAACGTCTTCAATCTGGGGGGCGAAGGTCAGCTGCAGCTCGGGGCCCTCGCCACCGCCTGGGCGGCCGTTGCCTGGTCGGGCCTCCCCGGCGTGGTGCTCCTGCCCCTGGTGATCTTGGTCGGCGCCATCGGGGGAGCGGCATTCGCCGCCATCCCTGGATGGCTGCGCGCCTACGTGGGGGCAACGGAATTGGTCAGCACAATCATGCTCAACTACGTGGCGATAGACATTGCCAGCTTCGCGGTCAGCCCTGGGGGGCCGCTGGCGAGCAGCGGCAGCGCCGGAGTGGCCACCGCCGTGATCCCGGTGGGGGCCCAGTTCCCCACCATCGCCGGATCTCAGTTTCACTGGGGGTTCGTGGTGGACATCCTGGCCGTGATCTTCGCCTTCGTCCTCCTCTACCGCACCCCCCTTGGCTATGAGATCCGCATGGCCGGTCACAACCCGAACTTTGCCCGCCTGGGCGGTGTCCCGGTCCCACGGGTGATTCTCGGGGCCATGGTGATCGGCGGCGCCCTGGCGGGGATCGGCGGCGCGGTGCAGGTCATGGGCTTCCAGCACCAATACACCACCACCTTCTCCGGGCCCCAGTGGGGCTTCACTGGGGTGACGGTCGCGCTCCTGGCCCGATTGGAGCCGATCGGGGTGCTGGTAGCGGCGATTCTCTATGCCCTCCTCGAGGAGGGCAGCCAGCTGATCGCCAATAACACCAACGTGGACAGCCATATCATCACGGTGGTCCAGGGATTGATCATCCTCTTCGTGACCGTGCAGGTGACCCTTGACTGGCGGAAGAAATTGAAACTCCGCGCCAGGGCGAGCGTGGCATAACCCTATGTGGCACCAGATCTTCAACCCCCAGCTGCTCGGTGATGCCGTGGGGGTCAGCGGCACGGTCCTGATCCTGGCCGGATTAGGATACCTTTTCACGGATCGGGCGGGGGTATTCAACATCGCGATCGAGGGACTGCTCCTCTTCTCGGCCTTCTTCGCCGCCGCTGCCTCCGGCACCAGCGGGAACGCCTTGGTGGGGGTCGCGGCGGGAGTAGGCGGAGCGCTGGTGGTTTCGCTGATCTTCTTTCTCGCCAGTATCGGCCTCAGGGCTGACATAATCGTGGTGGGGATCGCGATCAACCTGCTGGCCAGCGGGACGACCGTATTTCTCCTCAATCATTGGTTCGGCGTGGAGGGAAACTACCAACCGGCCGCCTTGCAAACCATCCCCGCCTTCAGCATTCCCGGTCTGGACTCCTTGCCCCTGCTTGGTCCCGTCTTTACCAGCCAGAGCCTGCTCACCTACATCGCGGTGCTCTTGGTCCCGGCCAGCCATATCGTGCTGTATCAAACCCCGCTTGGTCTCCACATTCGCTCGGTGGGAGAGAATCCGGAAGCGGCGGCTACCGTAGGGATTAACGTGCGCCGGACCCAGTTCATCGCCGTGATGATCTGTGGCGTCCTGGCCGGACTGGGCGGCTGCTTCCTCTCGATTGGCCCGCTCGGCGGCTTCGATCAAAACATGTCCGCCGGCCAGGGCTGGATCGCCCTCGCCGCCGAGACCCTTGGCCGCGGCACTCCCCTGGGCACCTTCCTATCCTGCCTCTTTTACGGTGGGTCGCAAGGGGTATCCAGCAACATGCAAGCCGCGAATATTGGGGCCGGCCAACTGGCGCAGTCCATCCCGTACGTGATGACCGTGGTCGGCCTGGCGATCGCCGCCAAGGGGCTGGTCGCGCGCCGCCGGCGCCCGATGGCGACGAGCGGCGGTTCCGAGCCCGCGCCGGCCGCCACGTAATGGTCTTTGATGACAATTTTCAGCCCATTCCGATCCGAGGCCGCCCGCTCTCGGAGCAGATTATCGAAGAGCGCCGTTAGCTGGTGTCGGCGTACTATCGCGACACAAGCGCCCTGGTGAAGCGATACGCTCGTGAGGCCGGAACCGAGTGGGCTACTGCCCTCCTTGATCCGGCGGCAGGGAACATCATCTACACGGTGCGCCTGACCGGTCCGGAAATCGCTATTGTGTCAGCTGACTCCGTCCAGCGAAACGCCGCGGCAGCCGAAGGGCTACCCGTCATTGACCCGAATGTGTATTCGTAGCAAAAAACCCGCGATCGTTATCCCGCGCGAGGATGCGTGGGCCTATCAGTCGGAGCATCGGGCTCTCCTGGAGGAGGCGATGACGCAGGCTCGGTCGGGGTAGATGCTGGATCTCAGCCTAGAGCAGCTTGGCAGGCTTCTGGATCAGGAGCATGACTGAAGGGTACCGTACGTTGCGGTTTACCCCACGCTTTGTCAGCGATCTGATTGGACTACCCAGGACTGAGCAGAAGCAGAAGGCAGGCAAATCTGCTGGTCCCGCCTACGATAATCGTGGCCCATGGGGTGGCCGTACGGCCCTGGTGGGCGAGGCGGTAGGAACGGCGCGGATCGCGGTGGCGCTTGGGGCGACGGGGATCGGAGTGACGGCCGGCACTTCTGGGGTGGTGGGCGCGGCCCCGGCCATGGCCGCCCGCCAGACGGCGAAGTTTGGCACCCCCCAGCCGGTGAGCGCGTTCCATCCAGGCCCCGCCTGGTAGTCTCCATTCGACCCGGCTAGGACCGGCGAGTAGGCCCCAGCTTGCGTGCCGGCGGTCGCCAACGCCGGATTCGCCCATCCGCACGCCGCTTCCGCGCAGCGGTCGGCATAGAGGGCTGCCGCCATGGGGGTGGCAAGGCTGGTACCGCCCGCGATCAGCCAGCCCTGGGCAGTTCCCAGGCTGAAGTAAATCGGTACTCCCGTATTCGGATCGGCGTCCAGGGCCAGGTCGGGGACCGCTCGGTTCTCGCAGCCCGCCAATACAGCCGGTTGCCAGGATGGGCGCGCGAGCTGGGTCGAGCAGCCGCCGCCGCTCAGCGACCAGCCGGCGAGATTGGCGGCGCTCGAAGGGTCCGCCGCGTTTAATTGAGCGCCGCCCACCGCCACGGCCCAGGGCGACGACGCCGGATACTCAACCCCACCCGCCGAGCCGGTGTCACCCGAGGCGAAAAAGAAGCTGACCCCAGACGCCGCCGCTGCCTGGAGAATCGGTTCAAAGGTCGAGATACCCATGCCGCCAAGATCCGACTCATGCGCGCCCCACGAACCGGTAATCACCTTCGCCCCATCGGCGATCGCCGCGCTCACCGCCGCTTCAAGGCTTCCCCAATCACCCTTGCAGGCGGTTGAATCGCAGGTGTCGGGAACGAAATAGACGCGGAGGCTGGCTTGCGGGGCGATGGCATGCGCGTACTCTACGTCCATGGCCACCTCAGCCTGCGTGGATTGGACAGTGCTTGAGCTGCCGCCCGAGACGGAAAGCCATTGGACCTGCCCGGCTCCCGAACCGGACGTGAGCGGCGCCACGCCGCTCCCACTGGCCCAGGTAGCCAGGTCGGCGTCCGAAATCGGATCGCCCCAGCCGATCACGGCGATGGTCTGCCCGGCGCCCGTCTCATTCGCGCTCAGGCCGTAGACGGCGCGCTGTACCGCTGGTCCATATACCATTTGCGCCGAAGCGCTCATCGGTACGTCGGCGTACTTGGCGACGTGAGCCGTGGGCTGGGGAACTGAAGCGGTGATTGAACGACCACCCAGCAGCGGATCGCTCAGTGGCCAGGGAAACGCTCTCCCGAGCGGCGCCGAGCGCAGGGGTCCGAGATACGACGCCTCCAGCGCCGAAGTCACTGGGGCGCTTGGGGCGCCCGCAAGCGGGAGCGCCACCAAAGCGCGCATCAGGGCCGTCGTGGTCAGGGCGGCACACACATATCGTCGATTTCGCCTGGTCCCCATGTGTCTCACGTACTCTCATCCTGAAGAAGGAAGCGGCGGGCCATGAACCCGGTGTCATACTTGGTCCGATAGTAGGCTATCTCGGCCCGCTCGCCTATCCCCCGGAAGGCAGGGGTCCGTCCCTCTTGCGCCTATTCGCAAAGACTATTACTATCGATATATCGTTATCGCCGGATGGCGATTGATTGAGGAGGTAGGATCGATGGATAAGCAAGCCACGGATCAGGGTTTCAAAGGACAGGGCGGCTATCGCTGGTCGCCGAAAGGATGGGGAGGCATGGGTGGATTTGGCCGACGATTTGGCATGGCCCCGGAACGGGTGTTCGGACGGGGCGACATGAAGTACCTGCTGCTTGAGTTGCTGATGGAGCGGCCCAAGCATGGCTACGAAATGATCAAGGAATTGGAGAGCCGGTTTTCCGGATTCTACTCTCCCAGCCCCGGCACGGTGTACCCAACCTTGCAGATGTTGGAGGATCGCGGCTACGTCCGCTCCAATAGCGAGGATGGGAAGCGCGTCTACTCGATCACCGACGATGGGCGGGCGTACCTGGCCAGCCACCGCGAGGAGAAGCACTCGCGGCACTGGGGTCACGATAGCTTCATCCCCTCGGCGGAAATGCGCTCCTTTGGCAAGGAAGTGTTGGATTTCGGGCGCGCGGTGGTCCAGGCGGCCCGTTCCTCGAACAACGATCCGCAGCGTCTGGCTCGGCTGCGGGCGGTGGTGGACAGTGCCCGGCGGGAGATCTACAGCATCCTGGCCGAGCCGCCCACCACCGAGGTGTAAAGCTTGCGCGCGGGGTTGTCTCCACCCCTGACTTTTGGGGGGGGATAACCCCGCGCGGGGAGTTCCGCCTTATGCTACGATGCACCCACGGGAGCCAACGCTGCCGCGAACCATCGGCCCAGGATAGGGAGTTGCGACATGCTCGCGGTAGCAGCCGGTACGGCCTCCACCACGACCACCTGGCTCGACCCCGTGGTGATCGGGCTGATTGCCCTTTCCACCTTTTACGGGTTCATGCGCGGCTTGCTGCGTTCGATTGCCGGGGTGGTTGGATTGGTGCTGGCCGCGATCTTCGCCGGTAGGCTCGCCGCCTACGTGGACCCGGCTCTGAATGACGCGCATATTCAGCATCCCTCCACCAACGGGGCGGCCGCCTTCGTGATTGCCTTCATCGCCATCGTGGTGGTGGTGGAGGTGGCGGCCAATCTCCTGCGCTTCGTGGAAAAGATCATGCTGCTGGGCTGGGTGGATCGGTTTGGCGGCGCCCTGTTTGGTCTGTTCCGCGGGGTGCTCCTCAGCATGATTCTCCTGGCCGGCTTCGCGGTCTATGGGTCGAAGGACTTCAACGCCACCCTCAAGCAAACCACCGTGGCCGTCTGGCTGTGGCAAAACGCCGCCGCCAATACGGGGATGCTGCCGGCGGGCATGCGCCAGAGTATTATCCGCCTGGTCAACAACCAGGCACCCTTTACCAGCCAGGTGTCCCACCTCCCCTAGAGAAGCCGGTTCCGCGTCCTCTGGAGCGGTATACTGGAAGGATCATGGCTGAGCGTCACACCGCCTATCATCAACTCGTGGAAGCCTTCGCCAAGCCGGGCTGTCCAGTGTGCCGGATCGTCGAGGAGGCGCTGCTCCGCTACCTCGACATGCTCATTCACGAAAACGTCAACGACATCCCCTTTCGGGACGAACTGCGGCAGGCGGGCGGCTTTTGCTGCGATCACGCCTGGTGGTTGGTCTATCGGGTCCGAGGCGGCGCCCTCGGCACCGCGATCATGTATCGCGATGTTCTCCATAGCCTGGACCAGCGTCTTGCCTCGGCCGTCTCCTCCGGCAATCTCCCCGCCGGGAAGCGGCGCCGGACTCTGACCACCCTACTGGGCGGGCGAGCCGGGCAGTCGTGCCCCATGTGCCTGGTCCGCGAACGCGAGGTGGCCGCCTATCTCGGCACCTTCGCGGATCATTGTAGCGAGTGGCGCTTCCTCGAAGGGTACGAAACCTCGGCCGGGCTCTGCTTTGGTCATCTGGAGGTGGCGCTGGCCGAGCGGCGCGATCCGGAAACCGCGCGCGCTCTGGTGACCAGCCACCGGAAGATCGTCGCCCGGATGTTGCACGAGTTGGATGAGTTTCAAAGGAAGACCGACTACCGTTTTCACGATGAGGCGATGGGGGCGGAGAGCGATTCCTGGCAGCGCGCCGTGGAGTTGGTGAATGGGCGTCCTGGGGTGAGATAGATTGCTCTACTCTGGCTCGTCGCGAACCAGGATCTCCTCGAAACGCCCCGCGCGGAGGCAGTAGCAACGGATGTCCGGCGAGTCCGCCACGTGCAGCGAGATGATCACGTAGTAGCTCTCCGGATAAAAGGCCAGCTTCAGATCGGTTTCCGACGGCACGGCGGGCGACGACGGATGGGAATGGTAGAATCCCAGAAGCTCCAGGCGAAGGTCGTCAATCGCCCGCAGCGACCGGAGGAGCTCCCGGGGACTCATCAAGTAGCGGCGTGGGTCCGGATCAATGTTCGGCACCGGATAGACGCGCGTCACGCGCCCGAGGTCTCCGGCCAATACGCCGCAGACCTCGGACGGGGCCCCAGCCCTGGCATGGGCGATCATCGTGGCCCGGTGGGCTCGGGGCAGGATGATCTCGTCTACCCCACCGGCAGGGCACATGAAAACTCGAGGTCGGTCACCTCGGTCAAGGTCGCATGCTCTCCACAGGCCGGACACTCAGGATTCCGCCGCAACTTCAGCTCGCGGAAAGTCGTCTCCAGGGCATCAAACAGGAGGAGGCGTCCCACCAACGGATCGCCCACCCCAAGGAGGAGCTTGAGGGCCTCGCTCGCCTGCAGACACCCCACGATTCCCGGCAACACGCCGAGCACGCCTGCCTCGGCGCAGGAGGGAGCCAATTCGGCGGGCGGTGGCTCGGGGAAGAGGCAGCGATAGCATGGGCCTTCATATGGCTTGAATACGGTCACTTGCCCCTCGAAGCGGAAAATACTGCCATGGATAATCGGCTTGTGGGCAAGCAAGCTGGCATCGTTGAGCAGGTACCTTGTGGGAAAATTGTCGGCCCCGTCCACGATCAGATCGTAGTCACCGATGATCCGGAGGACATTTTCCGCCACCATCCGTTCATTATGCTCGATCACCTTCACATCGGGACTCAGGGCCTCCAGGGTCTTCCGGGCCGAGGCAGTCTTCGCCATGCCCAGTCGTTCGGTGGAATGCAAAATCTGGCGCTGAAGGTTTGACTCGTCCACCACGTCCGCGTCGACCAGGCCAAGCGTGCCCACGCCCGCCGCCGCCAGGTAGAGGGCGGCCGGCGAACCCAGTCCACCGGCGCCAATCAAGAGGACTTTGGCGTCCAGGAGGCGAAGCTGTCCCGCCTCGCCCACCTCGGGGATCAGGAGATGGCGGCTATAGCGGTTCCGCTGGGCCGGGGTCAGGGTGCGGGGAACCTCGAACGGTTGGCCGGCGTTCTTCCAGCCGGTAAATCCTTCCGCCATCGAGACCACGTCGTCATAGCCCAGCATGGCCAGAGAGGCCGCGGCAAGCACCGAGCGCACGCCGCCGGCGCAGTAGATCACGATGGGAGTGGAGCGGTCGGGGATCTCCTGCTCGATCCTGGTCTCCAGATAGCCCCGCGGGATATGACGGGCCCCGGCCACGATCCCCTGGTCCACCTCATCCTGTTCCCGGACGTCCAGGACCACCGGGCGGGTTCCGCTCTTCAGGCGGGCGGCCACGGTGGCCGGGCTCTCCTCGCGCACTCCCGCGCGGGTCTCCCGAAGCAACTGCTGAAAGCTCTTACTCATCGTTCCTGCCCTCGTTTCCTTGTGGCCACCTCCCATGGGAGGACGCGGCGGTTGTCCCAATTGTACCCAATCAGCCCCTGCGCGGCGCTGGCTTTTCCGCGTAACTCGTTAATCCGAGTATACCAGTCGGTTTTAGCGTTTGCCAGCGGTTGTAGTGTGATAGACTAAAGGTAATCGACGAAGGCCACCCCGATAGGTCGGCCTGAACCGAATCCACTACCCATATGATGGAGAGTACCAATGGGACAGCAGTACGCGCATCCAGAAGTCCTTGTCTCGACCGAGTGGCTGGCCGATCATTTGTCCGACCCGAATCTCCGCGTGGTGGAATCGGACGAGGATGTCCTGCTCTATGAGACGGGCCACATCCCCGGCGCGGTGAAGATCGACTGGCATGAGGACGAACAAGATCCGATTCGCCGCGACTTCGTGGACAAGGCCGGTTTCGAGCGCCTGGCCGCCAAGCGCGGGATCGGGAACGACACAACCGTGATCTTCTATGGCGACCGCAACAACTGGTACGCCACCTATACGTTCTGGCTGTTCCGCCTCTTCGGCCACCAAAACCTCAAGATTCTGGACGGGGGCCGCGCCAAGTGGCAAGCGGAGGGCCGCCCATTCACCAAGAACGTGCCGGTGCTCCCAACCACCAGCTACACCGCGCGCGAGGCCGACCTTTCCATTCGCGCCTTCCGTGACGAGGTACTGCGCGACTTCGTCCAGGCCCCCGGCAACCGGCGCCTGGTGGATGTCCGCGGGCCCGCCGAATACTCTGGTCAGGTGATCGCGATGGTGGACTATCCGCAAGAGGGCGCCCAGCGCGGCGGTCATATCCCCGGCGCCAAGAACATTCCCTGGGCCAGGGCGGCCAATACCGACGGCACCTTCAAGAGCGCGGAGGAGCTGAGCGCCTTGTATACCGCCGAGGGGGTGCGCCCGGACAACGAGGTGGTCGCCTATTGCCGGATCGGAGAGCGGAGCAGCCATACCTGGTTCGTGCTAACCCAGTTGCTCGGCTTCGAGAAGGTGAAGAACTACGACGGATCGTGGACCGAATGGGGTAGCATGGTAGGAGTGCCAATCGAACGTTAAGGAGCAGGCCGCCATGGAGAGTGATCTGGCAAAGGCAGCCACCCAGTCCGCCCGAGCAGCGCTCGTTGGGTGGTCCCCCAACGACCCCGACGCCGTTGACCACTTGGCCCGCGCGATCGGCCAGGCAGTCGCGCGCGGGATTGAAGGTCACGAGGTGGACACCGCCCGCCACACGGCCCTCACCATGGCGGGCCTCCCGGATGACGAAAGCCCTGATAACTGGCAGGTCTAATCAGCCGGCCAGTTGAAGGATGAACGGTAGCGCGCTACCATGGCAGCGGACGATCGAACCCGTGTGGTTGGGAAAAATGGGCGGCCAGAGGCCCTTTGGAGGACACGATGCCGGTTTACGAGTATCAATGCGGCGATTGCAGTCAGAAGTTTGAATTGTTCGTGCCGCAGCGCATGAGCACGGAGGGCGTGATCTGCCGCCAGTGCCACGGCACCTCGGTGCGCAAGCTGGTCTCCAGCTTCGCCAGCGTCGGGGCGGCCGATGGGGGGAGCGACTTCGGTGACTTCGGCGCCTCGGCCGAGGCCCCAAGCATGGGCGG
>DATLQX010000246.1:0-6529 GCA_035534995.1 Chloroflexota bacterium
GGTCGCCATCCCAATCGCGGCCCTCGGCTTCCTGGTCGTGCTTTTCCTCAAGGAGTTTCCGCTGCGCGCCTGGGAGCAAGGTGCCGCCTCCCAGGCGGCCACGGGGGAAGCGAAGGCGAACGCAGCGCGCGAGCCGCGCCCTCAAGCAACAAGCCTACCTCAATCCATGCAGCAATCATGAAAGGAACCGACCCACATGCTCGCGAATCTGGAGGCGAATCGGGTTGGCGCCATGCCGGCCCTCTATCGGCTCGCCGACAGTTCGCATCAAGCCGCCAGTCCGCCGCGACGCCGGCTGCTCGCCGCGAGCGTGATTGGGGTAGGGGCGGCCATCGCCCTGGCGAGAAAGCGCCGCGGCGGCAAGGGGGCGCCCTCCGCCCACCAACGGCCGTAGTCCGCGTGCTATAGACGGGTAGGCGTCCCCCTCGTGATGCCGGAAGGAGACTCCCATGCCCTGCATATACCGATGCGCGATCTGGCGTGAGACCATTCTTGGCTCCCGCGGCTCTAGGCGAGTCGTCCCGGTGGCCCGAGAACCGCCAGGGCCACGCGACTAGATGGCTCGCTCTTAAAGAAACCATCAACCGACGACAGAAAGGAAGGATCCGATGAACCTGGAACACATTGGACAAGAGGTGGCGCGTCTGGCGGACGCCTGGGCCGCGGCGGAATTGCGTGGGGATACCGCTTTCCTCGATAGGACACTTGAGGACGACTTCATCGGGGTCGGACCGCTCGGCTTCATGCTGACCAAGCGAGAGTGGCTGGCCCGACATCAGTCCGGTGACTTGAAATACGATTCCCTTGACCTGGACGAGGTCAAGGTCCGCGGATACAACGAGGCGGCCGTGTTGATCGGCCGTCAAACGCAGGATGTCGCCTATCGCGGCAACAGTATCAAGGCGCAACTGCGCGCCACGCTGGTATTGGTCCACCAACAGGGCCACTGGCGTCTGGCGAGTCTCCACTTGAGCTCTATTGGGCAAGCCCCGGATTTCGCCCGATCCTAGCCTGATGTTTCCTACCCGCCCGCCAATGGCAGACACAGCCGGAAGGTGCTTCCCTCGGGGCCGGTCTCGGCCAGGTCAAGGGTACCGCCCATGGCTTCCGCCAGGCGTCGCGCGATGTAGAGACCCAACCCCGTGCCCACGCGCCCGGCGCGGATCCGGCTGCCGGGGATGCGGCCAAAGCGGGTAAAGAGTTGGGTCCGCCCACGCTCCGGAATCCCCGGCCCCCAGTCACGGACCAGGACGTACGCCAGCGGCCCTTCATGGCCCCAACTGACCGTGATCGGGCTTCCCTCGGGGGAATACTTGGCCGCGTTGTCCAGGAGGTTCACCACTATCCGCACCGCGTGGCCCTGCTCGGCCAGCACGCACAGCGCGGGGGGTCCTTCCAGGGTAATCTGTTGCTCGCCATAGGCGCCTCGGACTTCGGCGGCTGCCCGCTCCACCAGCCGAACCAGCATCACCGCCTCGGCCTGCTGAATTGAGGTCTCTGATTCGGCCCGGCTGAGCAGGAGGAGATCATCAACCAGTTGCTTTTGCCGGTTCGCCGAGAGCACAATGCGGCTGATTTGCTCAAGGCGCCGGCCCTCATCAATCATGCTCCAATGTGCTTGTAATAGTTCGGCATAGCCGACGATCGCGGTGAGCGGGGTGCGCAGTTCATGGCTTACCGCCGCCACGAAGTCGCTCCGTAACTGAGCCAATTGTTCGGCCGCCGCTCTCGCGTGCTCGGAGTGACGGCGCGCTCTGGCTTGCTCCGTCACATCAATCAGAAATAGAGCGCGCTTCTCCTCTGGGTCCGCGTCGCGGAGCGGGGCAATGGTGATCAGGCAGGTGCGCGACCGTCCGTCAAGCGCGCGCACCTCTACCTCGACCCCTTCCGCCGGATCACCGATCAACGGACCGGCGGGGATACCGGGGAACCGCTCTGCCAGGGTCCGCCCAAGCATCTCGTCCTCGCCGATCCCGAGAAGAGAGCGGAAGGCGGGGTTTATCGCCTCGACCGCTCCGGTGGATCCTAGAATGCAGATCCCTACCGGCGCGTGATCGACCAGAGCGCGGAAGCTTTGCTCGCTGGCCTGGAGGGATTGGGTCGCGCGCACCTGCTCCGTAATGTCCGCCGCCACGCCAATCAATCCAGTGATCGCGCCATCGGCATCGCGAACCGGAGTCAGCTTGGATTCCATGGTTACGCCGCTGGTGGTCACCAGGGTCGTGGTGGCCGCCCCCGCCAGGGTTCGCCTTACCGAATCAATCGCCTCGCCATTCCCGGCCCACACGTCCTCTACTGATCGACCCACGATCTCCCCAGGCCGGCGCCCAATCGCCGCCAACCCGCGGCCCTCGGAGAGGGTGTAGACGCCGCCGGCATCGATCGCGAACAGCGTCACTGGGAGATGGGCGATGAGGGTGCGTAGTTGCTCCTCGCGGGCGCGCAGCGCCGCCTCGGCCGCCGCTCGCTCGCTCACATCGTGGGCATTGACGATCACACCGGGGACCATCCCGTCGTTTCCCTGATCGATGATGGTCATCTCCATAAGTCGCCAGGAGCCATCCGCGCGACGGAGGCGGGCCTCGAAGCTGACAGGCTTGCCTGGGCCGCTGGATACACTGGCAAAGGCACGCTCGATCCGTTCGAGGTCGTCGGGATGCATCAGAGTGCGGGCCATGGTGCCCAGGAGTTCCTCCGGCCTATAGCCCAGCACGGCCAGGTGGGATGGGCTGACATACTGGATCAGTCCGGCGGGGTCGATGATGCTCACCAGGTCCAGGGTATGACGGGAGAGCGCCTGGTGGAGATGCTCTTGTTTGGCCAGAGCCCCGGCCGCGTAGGCCACCGCATGCCGCATGGCGGTGCGCAGGAACCCATGCAGCATGCGTAAGGCATCCTCATCGCGCGCCCCGAATGCATTCGGCTCCCGCGAGGTCACGAGCAACACCCCATCCGTACCATCCGGGAGGCGGAGCGGCGCGGCCAGCGCCGCTCGCGTGCTCAGGGCGCGGGCCCGTCCCTGGTTGATCCTTGGGTCGCTCCATGTATCATCGCAGCGGAGCGGCATCCCCAGGTGTAAGGCGAGCCCGGAGAACGACTCCATGGAATGCCAATGCTGGGAGGGGGGAATATCCAGATCACCCACCGCGCCGAGCAGGATCAACTCGTCGCCAATCCGCTGTTCCACCGCGCCGCCATCGGCTCCGGTGAGCGCCCGCGCGTGGTGGGCAATGGCCACGCTGATCGCCGTGATATCACTCTCGGCCTCGGCCAGGGCGGCCTGGAGAGCGAGAATCTGGCTCAGGAAGAATGCCTCCGCGATCTGCTTTTTGGGCTGGGCGGAAGTAGGCTGCCGCGTGAGGCGGTGTCCCCGGCCTGGCTGAGCGGAAGGTAGCTGGCGTTGCATGTTGGTGGCGTGAACTCCGGCCCAAGCTTGACGCCTCTGGCTGCCCACCACGGCGAGGCGAGCCGAGATCGATGGTAGCGCACTGCGCATTAGCATGCGCCCAATCCGGGCCGGCGGCAAGGGGTACTTTTCACCACTCCCACAGGGTCCGCGTAAATATTGATACGCTCGTAGCCTGGAAAACCGCGGCGGCCCTGATCCACATAGCACCGGAAGCGGTATCCTGGATTCCGGCTGTCGCCCCTCGGCCGCCGATGCCGGTCCCGTGCCGGCCTCCGTTCCACGACCAGCGGGTTTGCCGCGGGAAGCTGGAGATCATTTCCCCATGCTGAAGCTCTACCGCTATCTGAAGCCATTCCAGCGCATGATCGCCGTGATCCTGGTGCTTGTTTTCCTGCAATCGTTGGCCAATCTCTATTTGCCCACCTTGATGGCCAGGATCGTGGACGACGGGATCATCCATAAGGATGTTGGCTATATCGTGGGGATTGGCGGCCTGATGCTGCTGATTTCCGCCGGTGGATTGATTTGCGCGCTCATTGCCGCCTATCTCTCCGCCAAGACAGCTTCCGGCTTCGGGCGGATCGTCCGCGGCCGCCTTTTTTCGCGGGTTGAGAGTTTCTCGCAGCATGAGTTCGACACTTTCGGCACCGCTACCCTGATCACCAGGACTACCAACGACGTGACCCAGGTGCAGATGGTGACGGTGGTCATTTTTCGGATGATGCTCAGCGCGCCCCTCACGGGAATCGGCGGCATCATCATGGCCCTCTCCCTGGATCGGCCCCTCACCCTGGTGCTCGCGGTCGCCGTGCCCGTGCTCGTCCTGGCCATCGCGCTGATCGCCCGGGGAGCGGTCCCGCTTTTCCGCTTGATGCAGATCAAGCTCGACCGGCTTAACCTGGTGCTGCGGGAGGGCCTCACGGGGATCCGGGTGGTGCGTGCCTTCAACCGGGTCGAGCATGAGCGGCTCCGCTTCCAGGACGCGAACGCGGATCTGACCGATAATGCGGTGCGAGCCAATCGGATCATGGCCCTCTTGATGCCGGTGCTGATGCTGGTGATGAATCTGACCAGCGTGGCGATCATCTGGTTCGGCGCGATCAGGATTGACCACGGCGATATGCAGGTGGGCTCGCTGATCGCCTTTACTCAGTATGCGATGCAGATCATGTTCGCCCTTCTCATGGTCTCCATGATGTTCGTGATGATCCCCCGCGCGGCGGCGGCGGCGGTTCGGATCAATGAGGTGCTGGACACCGTGGCCGACATTATCGACCCCGCCGACCCCAGCCGCGCCGATGGCGAGCGCGGCTTCGTGGAGTTCGCGCATGTGAGCTTCAGTTATCCTGGGGCCGAGCAGCCGGCCCTGAGCGATGTCACCTTCAGCGCCCGACCGGGCGAGGTGACGGCGATCATCGGCGGCACCGGCTCGGGGAAATCGACCCTGGTCAACCTGATTATGCGCTTTTATGATGTGGACAGCGGGGCGGTGTTGGTGGACGGCGTGGACGTCCGCCAGATGTCACAGGCGACCTTGCGAGCCAAAGTCGGCTTCGTGCCGCAAAAGACGGTGCTTTTCACCGGCAGTATCGCCGACAACCTGCGCTACGGGAAACAGGACGCGACCGAACCGGAGATGCTTCATGCCGCCGCGACGGCGCAGGCCATGGAGTTCATCTCTACCATGCCCGATGGGTTCGAGGCCCTGATGGCGCAGGGCGGCGCCAATGTGTCGGGAGGGCAGAAGCAACGCCTGGCCATTGCCCGCGCCCTGGTGCGCCGGCCGGAAATCTACCTCTTCGACGACAGCTTCTCCGCCCTCGACTTCAAGACCGATGCCCGCCTGCGGGCTGCCCTGAAGCGGGAAACCGCCGACGCCACGGTTCTGATCATCGCCCAGCGGGTGGCGACCGTGATGGACGCGGACCGGATCATCGTCCTGGACGAAGGCCGGATCGCCGGCATGGGCACGCACCGCGAGTTAATGCGGACCTGCGAGATTTATCGGGAGATTGTCTCCTCGCAACTCTCGGCGGAGGAAATCGCATGAGCGAGCAACGTCCCGATCAGGGACCGGTGCGCAAGCCCGAGGCTGGTCGATCCGGCGGTCCCTTCGGCGGCAACTGGGGAGCGATGGGCCGGCCACCGGAAAAAGCCAAGAACTTTCGGGCCACCCTGTTCCGCCTTCTCGGGTACCTGCGGCCCCATCGGTGGAATCTGATCGTCGTCTTCGTCTTCGCGATCATCAGTACGGTCTTCAGCATTGTCAGCCCCAAGATCCTGGGGCAGGCCACGACCAAGATCTTCGAGGGCATGCTGGCCAAGTTTACCGCCGCGCGCCTGCATCGGCCCATTCCCGGCATGGATTTCGCCTATATCGAACGCATCGTCTTCATCTTGATCGGGCTCTATCTGATCAGTTCCCTGTTCAGCTATCTCCAGCAATACGTGATGGCTGGGGTAGCGCAGAAGACGGTCTATGACATCCGGCGGGATGCCAACGCGAAGCTCGCCCGGCTCCCCTTGCAGTACTTCGATGCCCGCACGCATGGCGAGATTCTGAGCCGGGTAACCAATGACGTGGACAACATCTCCTCCACCCTGCAGCAGAGTCTAACCCAGCTCATCACTTCCATCGTCACCATCGTAGGCGTGGTGGTGATGATGCTCACGATCAGCCTGCTGCTGACCGTGGTCACCGTCGTCACCCTGCCCCTGTATGTCGTGGTGACCACCATGGTGGCCAAGCGATCTCAGGTCCACTTTGTCAACCAACAAAGGGAACTGGGCCGGCTCAACGGCCACGTCGAGGAGATGTATACCGGCCACGCGATCGTCAAGGCGTTTGGCCACGAGGCGGAATCGATCTTAACCTTCGACGAGATTAATACCAGGCTCTACGATGCCGGTTGGAAGGCCCAATTCGTGTCCGGGGTGATCATGCCATTGATGAACTTCATCAGCAACCTCGGCTATGTCCTGGTCAGCGTGGTAGGCGGCGTCCTGGTCACCAAGGGCCAGATCCAAATTGGCGATGTCCAGGCATTCCTTTCTTATTCTCGGCAGTTCACCATGCCCATCGTGCAAACCGCGAACATCGCTAACGTCATCCAATCCACC
>DATLQX010000247.1:0-19642 GCA_035534995.1 Chloroflexota bacterium
TCACCCGGACCTACGCGCCGCCCTACGGCCCCGACTGGCGCTTTGCCGCCGAGGCCCTGGCGGAACACCTGCGGACTCGCGGCGTCACCTGACGCCACGAACCGCCGCCTGAGGTCGGCCGGCAGGGACGAGGCGACTAAGGCCGCACGGTTTTGGCACCGCGATGCCCCCGTTCCTTCCAGGGGACCGCCGTCCCCGGCTGCCCTACACTGGCTCGCGATTCTTGGCCAGATACTCCTCGAACGCGCGCGGTGGATCCGCCATGGTGATCAATGGTCGATCGACCGCGAAGTCCGTGATGTTGCACGGGGTCTGGCCGTCAATGGCCAGTTCGCTGAGAATCTTCCCGATAATCGAGGCGAACTTGTAGCCGTGACCGGCTCCGAGGGCCAGCGATACCTCCGGGTATTCCGGCAGGGTATCAATGACGAAATCGCGATCCGGCGGCAGCGTGTACATGCAGGTCTTGGTAAGCACCGTCGGGCCGAGCGCGGACGGGAGATGGCTCCGCATGAATCGCTCCACTCGGGCCAGAATCCTCGGATCCGGCTCGAACGTACGGGTTTCCAGCGTAACCTCCTGACCGCCCAGATCCTGCGCCACCTTCACCCCCCGCTCCTCGCCATGAATCGGCAAGCCATAGAAGCAGGGATTGTCGTACCAGATCCACACTGGGAAGCGATCCGGCTGGAACTGCCGGAGGTCCGGCGCCGCGTAGTAGGTAACTTGCTCCTGGGTCCAGGTTAGGGGGAGCCGAACCCCCAACGGCGCCAGCACCTGATTGGTCCAGGCATCGGCGGCTACCACCAGCTTCCGGCAGCGGTAGGTCGCCTGGGGCGTCACTACCTCCATGCCATCAGCCCTGGCGCCAATCGCCGTAACGGGAGTGTGGTCAAGTAAGGTGGCGCCGTGTGAGCGCGCGAGGGTGAGATGGGCCTGGGTGCAGGCGTGCGCCGGGGCGATCCCACTCTGTTCTTGATAGATCGCCACCGTTTCCTCATGCAGCGTGAATTGAGGGAAGCGGCGCATCACCTCGGCGGCGGAAAGCTCCTCGAAGGGGATTCCCAGGCCGCGCATCCCCGCCATGTGTCCGGCGGGTGAGACAATCCCTCCCTCGGGGAACAGGTCGAGGCCTCCGCTCGTGATCAGCAGCGGCCGTCCCAGTTCCTCTCCGACCGCCCGCCAGGCGGCGTAGCCGTGCGCCGCCAGTTCGGCGTAGACCTTTTTGTCGTACGACAGGCGGATAATACGCGAGTGATCCTCGGACGCGCCCTTGTCGTGGCCGAGCGCGAACTGCTCCAGACCCAGCACGGACTTCCCGGCCCGTCGCGATAACCAATAGGCCGCGCCCGCCCCCAAGCCGCCCAGCCCAATGACGATATATTCGAACTCGTGATTGACTGCCATGGCTACGCCCGAGCCTCGAGCCCATGCTTATGCAATTCGAATGCTGATTGGGCTTTCCCATAGTCGATATGCCAGGGGCGTGTATCGGGATCAATCTTCCCCAGGGCCAGGGCCATCGCCCGCACATGCTCGGCCACCGAGCCGCAGCAGGAACCGATGAAGCCGATCCCCAGGTCGCGGGCTTGCAGCGCGTAGCCGGCCATGGCCGAGCGCGGCAACTGGAAGGGCGACAGTTCGAAGGGAAACGCATCAAGCTTGGTAAAGTTCGGGTGGGCGTCCGGAGTGTGATACGCCACCGGCTGGCAGCCGGTGTGGCAGGACACCGCCGCGCATACTTCCGCCATCAGCGGCAGGGTGTGCGCCGGATTTCGCAGGCAATTGATCCCCACGATGTCCGCCCCTGCCGCCTCCAGCCGCCGAGCGCATTCGGCCGGCGAGTAACCCTCGCGCGACACTGGATCATCCTCGAAGCCCATGGTCACCATCACCGGTACCCCGGCCTCCCTGGCGCACTCCAGAGCAATCAGCGCCTCGCCCAGCCAGATATAGGTTTCGCAGATGAACATGTCCACCCCTATCTCCATCTGGACCGCGACCTGGCGGGCCAGGAGATCACGGGTGCGCGCCATGGAGCCAGCATCGGCGCCGTCATAGGCCCAGGTCAGGCTAAGGTCGCCAGCCACCAGGGCATCGCCCTCGGAAGCCGCCTGCCGCGCAAGCTTTACCGCTTGCCGGTTGATATCGTCCACCTTGCCCGAAAGGCCGACCGTGGCCAGCTTATCCTCGCTGGCGTAGAAGGTGAGCGCCTGCAGCACCTCGGCCCCCGCGTGCAAAAACTCCCGGTGCAACTCGAGCAGTGCCTCAGGGCGCTCGATCACCACTTCGGGCGTAAAAGGGCCGGGCCGCACGTACCCGCGTTTCTCCAGCTCCAGAAGGTAGCCTCCGTCGCCCAGCACCACGCCCGATGCCAACCGTTCCAGGATTCCCCGCCCCATCCGACTTTCCCTCATCTCACGCTCACCTACATCACCCATTCACAATAGATGACGTTCCCGATTATACCCAGGACGACAGGGTGCCGGATCTTCGATGCTATCTTGGTTGACACCGTAAGGACGTGCGTGCTACGGTCAGCCTAACCCGCCTGTCCAGCCCGATAGGTTCGCGGCGGCGCGGGAAGCTGCGCACTGTGTACAAACTGGAGACGTCAAAAATGGATGAAGAGATCAAGGTCCTACTCGCCGACCTACGTCAGGGGCGGCTGACGCGCCGAGACTTCGCGAGGAAGGGTATCGCGGCGGGCATGACTATCTCCGCGCTCGGCCTCATCCTTCACAATACCAGCCCAGTCCAGGCCGCCGGCACCCGCGCGACCGCGCTGTCACCCCGCCGGGGCGGCACCTTACGAGTAGCGGTGGTTCCTCCCACCACGCCGCTGGATCCTGCCTTGATCGGGGATGTGGCGACCATTCTCGTAGGCGACAATATCTATAACTTCCTGGTCCGCCTCGATCATAATCTGATCCCCTATCCAGACCTTGCCACCAAATGGACCACCTCGGCCGATGGACTGACCTGGACCTTCCCCCTGGTGAAGAACGCCAAGTTTCACAGCGGCAAGCCGTTCACCGCCGACGACGTGCTCTATACAGTGCAGCGAACCCTGAATCCCAAGACAGGCTCGCCGGTTGCCAATCTCTTCCAGGGGATCAGCAAAATGCAGAAGCTGGACGATTATACGGTCCAGTTTACCCTCAAGGCTCCCAATCCCGATTTCCCGGTGAACTTCGCCGACTATCATATGTGCATCCTCGAAAACAATTTTTCCGGCAGTTTCACCACCAAGCCTTCGGGCACCGGTCCCTTCATGCTCAAGGAATACGTGCCGGCGGATCATGCCTTGCTGGTCCGCAATCCCAATTACTTCCAGAGCGGCTTTCCCTACCTGGACGCCATAAAGCTGGTCTTCCTTCCCAACATTTCAACCTCGATCGCGGCCTTGAAGTCCGGTACGGTAGACGCCATGACGAACCTCACGCCCACCCAGGCTGAGTCCGTGATGAACGTGCCTGGGATTACGGCGGCGGCGATCGGCACCACTGGCTTCAATAACCTCCGCATGCGTTCCGATAAGAAGCCCTTTAGCGATCCGCGCGTCCGCATGGCCTTTAAGCTGGTCACCGACCGCGACGCGATCAATGTGGCAGTACTCCGCGGAGTCGGTACGATCGGGGACGATCATCCGATCGCTCCTGCCTACGGGGAGTGGTTCACGAACATCGGGACGCGGAAGCGGGACGTAGCGAGGGCCAAGGCGCTGCTGGCGCAGGCCGGCTATCCCAAAGGCTTAACCGTGACCCTTACCACCCAGGTCGCCTACGGCGGCTCAGATTTCGCGGTAGCCTACCAGCAGTTAGCCGCCGACGCGAACATTACGATCAACATCGTCCTGGACGGCGGCGGCGCCTACTTCAATACCGACTGGCTCACCGTCCCCCTTGGCATCACCTCATGGGGTGCCCGCCCCGTGGTCAGCCAACTGCTGCAGCAGTTGTACGTGACCGGCCAGCCCTACAACGAAGCGCACTACAGCAATAAGAAGCTGGACTCCCTGATCGCCGCCTCCTCCTCCGAACTCAACACGGGGAAACGGAAGTCGCTCTACAAGCAGATCGAGCAGTTGATCAGTGACGATGGCCCGTCAATCATTCCCATCTTCACCACCTTCGTGTTCCCGTACAGGAACAACGTTCAGGGTTATCAGCCCATGTCCAACACATTCCAGTATTACAAGAGCGTCTGGCTCTCGTAGTCAGCAGGTGAGGTTATGCAACGGGGCTCCCTGGTCGGTAAGGCCGGGGAGCCCCGTAGTAAGCCCCGGCGTAAACGGCGGGGCTTCAAGATACGAGAACCAGGCAGGTACCAGGTTGGGTGGCATGAATGGGTCGATTCCTACTTAGGCGAAGCCTGCTGATTCTTCTGGTTCTGCTGCTGGTATCCATCATCGTGTTCGCGGTCACCAGCATCCTGCCGGGTGATACGGCGCAGGCCATTCTCGGTCAGTCCGCGACCCCGGACGCGCTCAAGGCGCTCCGGCAGCAGCTTGGCCTCGATCAGCCGGCGGTTTTGCGCTATTTCTCCTGGCTTGGCGGCATCTTGCACGGCGATTTCGGCAACTCCTTGATTTTTCAGCAGCCGGCGGGACCGCTCGTCCTCAACAAGCTGGGGAACTCCGCCATCCTGGCGGGCGCCGCCTTCCTCTTCACGGTTCCAGTATCCCTGGTTCTCGGCATCCTGGCCGGCCTCAACAAGAATCGCTGGCCTGATACCGTGATCTCGCTCGTCACCCTGGCCGGAGTGGCGCAACCGGAATTCGTGACCGGTACCTTCCTGGTGGCGATCTTCGCCACCTGGCTGCATTGGCTTCCCGCCACCAACACCCTCGATACCAGCATTGGCTTCTGGCCTCTGGTGCAATCATTTATCATGCCGGTAATAACCCTGTCCCTGGTCCTCCTCGCCTATATTGGCCGGATGACCCGTACCAACGTGATCGACGTCATGGAGACCGATTACGTACGTACCGCCGTCCTCAAAGGGGTCCGCTACCGCTCGGTGGTACTGCGGCACGCGCTCCGCAACGCTCTGCTGCCCTCGATCACGATCATCGCCTCGAACGTGGGCTGGCTCCTGGGCGGGATCGTGGTCACCGAAAGTCTGTATGGCTATCCCGGCCTGGGCCGGTTGCTGCTCCAGGCAGTTCAACAGCGAGACATACCGCTCCTCCAGGACATTACCCTGGTGATCGCTCTGATCTTCTCCCTCTCGAATCTCTTGGCGGACGTCCTCTATGTCGTGCTCAATCCCCGCGTCCGGTTTTCCTGAGATGTTTTCTGAATCCGCGCTCGATCCCTACCTTGGGGTCGGAGAATGAAGCGCGTGAGCGCTGACCGGCCGCCAACCGCGCGCTCCGCGGGTCGCCGGGCTCGGCATCGTCGCGCCAGGTTCTGGCTGGGGCAGATTCAGGCGCAGCCGCTGGCCGCCTTCGGCGCTTTTCTGGTGATCGCCTGGGTATTTATCGCCATATTCGCCCCGCTCATCGCTCCCTATGACCCGATCAAGGGCAGCTTCCACTTGCAGGATATCCAGGCGGCTCCCTCGGGGGCCCACTGGTTCGGCACCGACGATCACGGCCGCGACATTCTCAGCCGAGTCATGTTCGGCAGCCGATCCGTATTGGTGCTCGCCGGCGTCTCCACGCTCGCGTCGCTGATCTGCGGCACCATCGTGGCTCTGGCCAGCGGCTACTACGGCGGCGTGGTGGACGAGGTACTGATGCGGATCGCGGACGCCGCCATGGCCCTCCCGGCTGTCCTCCTCGCCCTCCTGATCCTCGCCATGTTCGGGCCCGGCGATCTGGGGCTATTCGCCTCGACCGTGATCGTCTTCACTCCCCTGGTAGCTCGCGTGGTCCGAAGCGCCGTGCTGCCGCTCGCCGACCGGGAGTTCATCGCCGCCGCCAGGTTGCGCGGCGAACGCGGGCCGGCAATCATGCTCCGGGAGTTACTCCCCAATCTGCTCGGCGTCCTGGCCGTGGAGGGTTCAATCCGTCTTGGGTACGCGATCTTCCTGATCGCCTCGCTCGGCTTTCTCGGGGTCGGGGTGCAGCCGCCTACCCCGGACTGGGGCGTGATGGTGAGCGAGGCACAGAACTACGCCTCGGTCTCCCCCTGGATGGTGATATTCCCCGCCCTCGCGATCTCTACCCTGGTAATCGGAGTCAATCTGGTGTCCGATGGAGTCAAGCAACTGATGCTCTCCCTGGAGCAACGGGGAGATGATGCCCCGGCTCAGACGCGGTCGGTGCCGGAGACATCGACAATCCCGGCCACCGGATCATGAACGAGGCGCCACTCCTTGAGGTGAGGCATCTCAGCGTCTCGTATCGGCAAGGGAAGGCCGCGATCCCGGCCCTCCGTGATATCTCGTTTACCCTGCAAGCGGGAGAGGCGCTCGGGATCATCGGCGAGAGCGGCTCCGGGAAAAGTACGCTGGCCTGGGCAATCATGCGCTACCTGGGCTCAAACGGGAGAATCGACAAAGGCAGCATTCTCTTCCGCGGCCATGACCTCTCACGAGCATCGGACAAGGAGATGCGCGCCCTCCGCGGGGATCGCCTGGCCATGGTCTACCAGCAGCCGCAGGCGGCGCTCAACCCGTCGATTCCCCTGGGCAAGCAGATCGCCGAGGTGTTCACGACTCATCGCGGGATTGGTGAGGAGGAAGCACGGCGGCGGGCGGTGGAGATGCTGGAGCGGGTCCGGATTAACGATCCGGGCCGAGTCGCCCGTCTCTACCCCCATCAGGCCAGCGGCGGCATGCAGCAGCGGGTGGTGATCGCCATGGCCCTGGCCACCGAACCGGATCTTCTCCTCCTTGATGAGCCGACCACGGCGCTCGACGTGACTACTCAGGCAGCGGTGCTGGAGTTGCTGGAGGAACTGCGGCAGGAATTCAATACCGCCCTCATCTTTATTGCCCACGATCTGGCGGTGATCACTCGCATCGCCGACCGCGTCGCCGTATTCTATGCCGGGGAGATGGTTGAGCACTCAAGCCTCCGCGACCTGTTCCATGGTCCGAGGCACCCCTATACGCGCGGCTTGATCGACTGCCTCCCGGCACGCGGGAGCGGCCAATCCCGCCGACCGCTGATCCCCATTCCCGGCCGCCTCCCCAGCCTCACCAACCTGCCGCCGGCCTGCGTGTTCGAGCCCCGTTGCCCGTACGCCGAAGCCGACTGCACGGTGATCCGGCCCGAACTCAAGGAGGAGGACGGGCACGCCACCCGCTGCCTTCACTGGCGCCACCTGGTCGCGAACCAGGCCAGAATACAGGCCACCGTTCACGCGAATCAGTTGGAGACCGAATCGATGCCGGGGTCAGCCGCGCCGGCCCTTCTTGAGGTGCATGGGATCGCCAAAACGTTCCCTCAGGGCTCGGCCGGCGGCCTGTTCAAGGGAGCGAGCCGGCATAACGCGAGAGTATTGAGCGCGGTTAACCTCCAACTGGCCCAGGGAGAGACCATTGGCCTGGTGGGGGAAAGCGGGAGCGGGAAAACCACCCTGGCTCGCTGCGTGCTCGGCCTCACCGTGGCCGACGAGGGCACCATGACCTTTGGCAGCCGAGATTTGCCGCTCAGGCTCGATCGGCGCGGCAAGGACACGCTGCGCGATTTGCAGATGGTGTTCCAGAATCCCGACATGTCGCTCAATCCCCGCCACACCATTCGCACCATCCTGGTCCGCCCCATCCGCCTGCTCGAACGCTTGGGCAAACGAGACGCGGAGGCGGCGGCGCGGGATCTCTTGCGCGCGGTCAACCTCGATGAGCGCTACATGGATCGCTTCCCCAGCCAGCTGAGCGGGGGAGAAAAGCAGCGAGTGGCGATTGCCCGTGCCTTCGCCACCCGGACCAAACTGGTGATCTGCGACGAACCGGTCTCGGGGCTGGATGTCTCCGTGCAGGCCACCGTGCTCAACCTGCTGCGGGAGCTACAAACTCGTTGGGGGACCGCGTATCTCTTCATCTCCCACGACTTGCAGGTGGTGCAATACCTTGCCGATAGAGTGGTGGTGCTGTATAAGGGCTACATCGCGGAAACCGGAACCGCCGATCAGGTATATAGCGGCCCCAACCACCCCTACACCGAATTACTCCTCTCCTCCGTGCCTGTCCCCGACCCCGACGCGCCGACCGCCCATCTAGCGCTCTACAGTGAAACCAAGACCGAGGTGCTTGACGGTCAGGGCTGCCCCTTCAAGGGCCGGTGCCACCGGCACATCGGCCCGATCTGCGACCAGGTGTTTCCGCCCTTCCAGATGGTCGGTCCCGGCCACGGAGTCCTGTGCCATATTCCGATCGCCGAGTTGCCGCGCGGCGCCGGGCTCGGTACGGCTACGATCCCTCCGCCAGGGATTGTGACCGGGAATATGGAGCCCCTGGGCCAGTAAGTGGCGGCATACGCCAACTCCCTGCCACCAAAACAGCTTTACGTCACATCAGTATCCCCCTTGACAACCCCATGATCATTCCCCCATTAATAGAACATGTGTACGAATATACAGGAGGCGCCTCGGTACGCCGAACTCCATTGTCACTCCCACTTCAGCCTGCTCGACGGAGCATCCTCCCCCCGCGCGCTGGCCAAACGGGCTGCCGAGCTTGGGTTGACCGCCCTCGCGATCACCGATCATAACGGCCTCCATGGGGTCGTGCGCTTCGACCTCGCCTGCCGCGAGGCGGGAGTCCGCCCGGTACTGGGGGCCGAGCTTACCCTGGAGGATGGCTCGCATCTCCTGCTTCTGGCCCGTGTACAGGCGGGGTATCACAACCTCTCACGTCTGATCAGCCTCGCCGGACTGGCCGGCCGCAAACGCCGGCCTCACCTTCCATTCTCGGTTCTGGAGCGGCATACCGAAGGACTGATCGCGTTCTCCGGTTGCCCCGAGGGAGGGGTGCCGCGTCTCCTCCGAGCCGGAGACCCGGAGGGCGCCCGCGCCCTGGCCCACCGGCTGGGAACCTTGTTCGGTCCGGAGGGCTTCTGGATCGAGTTGCAACGACACTTCATCGAGGGCGAGAACGCGCTCCTGGCCGGTCTACGCAACCTGGCGAACGAATTGGGGCTGGGGATGGTGGCGACCAACGATGTCCATTATGCCCATCCAGGGGAAGCCGACCTTCAGGACTCCCTGGTCTGTATCCGCGAACGTCTAACCGTGAATCAGCCCCATCCGGCCCGGCGACGCAACGCCGAGTACGCCTTGAAGTCCGCGGCCGAGATGGCCGTGCTGTTTCCCGAGTACCCGGAGGCGCTCGCCAACACGGCCCTGATTGCCGGGCGCTGCGCCGTCTCGCTCGATTTTAGCCACGCGCGGCTCCCTCCCTTCCCCGTCCCTCCCGGTACCACTCCGATGGATCATCTCCGCGATCTCTGCCTCTCAGGTTTACGGCGGCGCTACGCCGGCCTCCCCAAGGCCGCCCTCGATCGGCTGATCTATGAACTGGGGGTGATCGAACGGACTGGTCTGGCCGAATACTTCCTGATCGTCCACGACATCGTCCGCTTCGCCCGCGAGAAGGGGATTCTCTGCCAGGGCCGAGGCTCGGCCGCCGACTCCCTGGCAGTCTATTGTCTGGGGATCACCCCCGTCGATCCCCTGGCTCATCACCTTCTGTTCGATCGCTTCTTGCACGAAGGGCGGACCAGTATGCCCGATATTGATCTCGATATCCAGAACGATCGCCGCGAGGCGGTGATCCACTATGTCTACGAGCAATATGGCGAGGCCCATACAGCCATGGTCTGCAACGTGGTGACCTTCCGGCCCCGCTCCGCCCTCCGCGATCTTGGGCGGGTACTCGGATTCCCGGTGCCGCTGATCGACCGCCTGGCCAAGGGGGTAGACGGGTGGTCGATCGAGGATGCACATGCCGCCATCGACCGCCTGGGCCTGGCGCCCGAGCAGCGGGAGAGCCGTCCCTGGGCTACCTTGATCCGCCTGGCCGATGCCCTGGACGGTTGTCCGCGCCATCTCTCCATTCATGTGGGCGGGATGATCATCACCTCACGCCCCCTGATGGAGTTGGTGCCGCTGGAACGCGCCACCATGCCGGGCAGGGTGGTGGTGCAGTGGAACAAGGATGATGTGGAGGACGCCGGGCTGATCAAGATCGATCTGCTGGGCCTGGGAATGCTGGCCCTGATCAGCGAGGCGGGGAACCTGATCCGGGCGGCAGGCGGTGACATGCCGGCCCAGGAAGACCTACCGCTCGACGATCCCAAAATCTACGCCATGCTTCGGAAAGGCGATACGATCGGCTGCTTCCAGGTGGAGAGCCGGGCCCAGGAGCAAATGGTCTACAAGCATCAGCCTCGCCAGTTCAACGATATCGTAGTCCAGGTGGCGATCGTCCGTCCTGGCCCGATCATGGGTAACATGGTTCATCCCTATTTGCGTCGGCGCCAGGGCCTGGAGCCAGTCATCTATCCTCACCCGCTTCTGGAGCCGATCCTCCGCGACACGCTGGGCATCGTACTCTACCAGGAACAGATCATCGAGATCGCGACCGAGGTGGCCGGCTTCACCCCCGCTGGAGCCGATCGGCTCCGGCGGGCGATGTCCAGCAGCCGCTCCGGCCAGGCCATGGAGGCGCTACGCGCGGACTTCGAGGGAGGATGCCGGGCCAACGGACTCACCGAGGAGCAGGCAATCATCCTCTTCACCCAGATCAGCGGCTTCGGCCAGTATGGCTTTTGCCGCTCACATGCCGCCTGCTTCGCCTTGCTGGCTTATCAGTCGATCTGGCTCAAGCGCTACCATCCCGCCCCGTTCTATTGCGCCTTGCTCAATAACCAGCCCATGGGCTTCTACTCCCCCGCCGTGATCGCGAACGATGCCCGCCGCCATGGCGTGGCCATTCTCCCGTTGGATGTGCGCTACAGCCAGGTACGCTGTTCCCTGGAGGACGACGGCATTCGCCTGGGGTATAAGTACGTGCGCCACATCGGCGCCGAGGCACAGGCCCAACTGGCCTCTACCCTGGCCGAGGGCCCTTTCACTTCCGTGGTGGATTTCTGGGCTCGCGCCGGGATGGACAGTCGTGCCATGGCCGCCCTGGCGCGGGTGGGCACCTTTGACGCCTTCGGAGCCTCCCGCCAACAGGTGCTCTGGGATCTCCCGCTCCTGGCCGAGGAGGCGCGCGCCCTGGCGGGCCAGCGCATTCTGCTCCGCGAGCCCGACGAGCCGGCCCGCTTACCGACCCTCGATGAACGGGATTGGGCGGAGGCTGAGCAGGAGGTGCTGGGCCTCTCGACCGGCATTCACCCCTTCCGCTTCGTCCGCCCCCGTCTCCCGGCCCATATTCTCCCAGCCGAGTCCCTGGTCTTTATTCAGCATGGCCAGGCCGCCTGGACCGCTGGTTTCGCTATTTGCCGTCAACGACCCGGCACCGCCCGCGGCTTCGTCTTTCTCACCCTGGAGGATGAAACGGGAATGGTCAATGTGATAGTCCGCCCACCCCTTTACGAACGGGAGCGGGCGCTGGTCCGTCGTCCCCTGGTGGTCCTTGAAGGGATTATGCAACGGGAGGGCGGAGCGCGGAATCTGATCGCCCGCCGTTTCGCGGCCATCGAAACAGTGGTTACCCGTAAACACGAGCGGGAGCCGGTGCCCACCGGCTACCCGGAGCACCTGGTGCACAGCTGGCGGTGAGCCGCGCTCCATGGCCTACGGATATTGGCGATTCGGTAGGGACACCCCTATCAGCCCGAGAAAACTCACGTCAAGCTATACTATCCGCCCATCACCTCATCCGCGAAGAGGCGCAACCCATCCAGATCGTATGGCGCCCCGACGCCCATGATAAAGTGCGTCACTCCCACTTCCTGGAAGTGGGCCACCCGATCGCGAATCTCGGCCGGTGTCCCGATCAACCAGCGTTCTGGGTCGTCGTCCACGCGCTTCCCCACGCTGGCGGCCAGCGCCCGCGCTTTCGCCTCTGCTTCCTCATGCGTCCGGGCAATCGCCAGCAACGGATGGACGGACAGGGTAATCTGGCTGAAGTCGCGGCCGATCGCCTGGCAGTTCCGCCGCAATTGCTCGATATGCGGAACCATGTCGGTGGGCGAGCCGAACCCGTTCCATTCATTGGCGTATCTGGCTGCCTTGCGGAGCGTTCGGGCCCCATTGCCACCGATCAAAATCGGCGGATAGGGTCGCTGCACCGGCTTTGGCTCGCACGGCGCGTCCGTTATTGTGTAATAGGTGCCGTTGAACGTCGTGCGCGGCTCGGTCCAGAGCGAGATGACGATTCGCAGCGTCTCCTCGAGGCGATCCATCCGCTCACCGATCGGAGGGAAGGGGAGGCCATAGGCACGAAACTCGCGCTCAGCCCAGGCGGCTCCCAGGGCGAACTCGAAGCGGCCATTACTGATCTGGTCCACCATGACCGCGCTCTTGGCCAGGGTCGCGGGGTCGCGATAGAGCACGCCGTTGACGAGGATGCCCAGGCGGATGCGGCTGGTCGCGGCGGCCATGGCGGCGCAGGTGGTCCAGGTTTCGAAGCAGGCCCCATCGTCGGCCCCATCGGGCGGCAGAAGATGATCGAAGTTCCAGACGCTATAGTAGCCCATCTCCTCCACCGCCCGCACCGCCGCGATGTATTCGGGCCAGGTCGAGTGTTGGGCCTGCACCTGTACGCTAAAACGCAAGGGATGATCCGAGGGACCGGGCATGAACTGACTCCTCTACTCTTCTTTCAGGAGGGAATACGCGCGCCGTAACTGGGCCCGCCGTTCCTCGCTCGCTGGGGCATTCGCCAACTCAGCGATCAGTGATTGGTAGCGAGCCTCGATCTCCTCGGTAGGCGTGCCCACCGAAAGGCCGAGGATATGCAGAGCCCGCACACGGGAGTTGTATCGGCTCACCCATTCATCGCGCACCCGATCCAGGTCATCATCCGACCGCTGTCGGGGGCGGCGCCGTTTCTCCGTCCGTTCGTTTGGCGCGGCATCGCCTTGTGCTCGCTTTGGCTTCCGCCAGAAAGGAATATACCAGCCTGAATTTCTCACTCTATTCGACCAACCAGCGATTTGAATTCAACCGGAAGCCCTCGGATACGCCGTGGCTGGTCCCGAGCCTGCTTCCGTCTGTCATGCGAATAACTCATGGTCACCAAAAGAATCGCTGTAAGGGTATCACAGCCGCCGCCCCGCCGGTGAAGCCTGTCCACCATTGATTTACCGCCCGCTCGGAGAGTTCGCTATATTCTGCATAGGGTTGTCTGATCCCGCGCCAACTCGTTCATCTCTCAGGCCTCCACGAGAATGGAACCCCATGGCCCGGCGCTTTCCTCCTGGCATCCAGATCTCCGCGCTACTCGCCGTACTGGTGCTCTCTTTCGCCCTCCTTGTCCAGCAGGGCGCGGGCGCGGCTCGAGGCATGCGGACGGAAGCACCCCCTGGTGGGGCGGCGCCAAGGGAGGGCATACCGCTCAAACCCCAAGCTACCAAGATCGCGACGCTCCCGTCCCTGGCCATGGAACAGCTTACCCCCGCTATCGTGACGGCGAACGGCCTGGAGCAATCCAAGGCTGGGTGGACAGTCGCTCAGGGCGGAGGGAGCCTCGTGGTTCGGGTGCGGAGCGCCCTGCCCCTGGCCAGCCTTGGCGCGTCCTTCGCCCTCGACCAGTCCTTGAACCCGAGCGTGTGGATCCGGTCCCAAGGAGCATGGACGGTGATGTCCCTGGCTGAACCCCTTGAACGCGACGGGCCGCATACGCATGTGGTGGATCCGGTCACTCTGCCCTCGGGCACTCGCGAAGTGTGGCTGCGATTCCAATTGCCCCGCGCGGGGAAACCCGCCGTGCTGTCGCGGCTCAGGGTGTATGGCCTGCCGACGGTGCCGGCCCAATCTCTAGGGCGGCCCGCGCCCGTCCCGAATACCAGAACAACGCTCAGACAAGCGGGATCCAGCCGTGCCGAGGGAATGACGGCCACCTCCGCGCCCCTCACCCCCTTCTCCGTACCCACGAGTAGCAGTTTGACGGTCATCTCGCGAGCCGACTGGGGAAGCCCCGATGGGGAGAGTAGTCCCCATTGGATTCCCTTCTTTAAGCAGCCATATCACATCGTTATTCACCACACTGATAGCGGCTACAGCGGAGACGGATCCTCGGACGTCCGGAACATCTGGGCCTATCACACCTTCGGGAACGGTTGGGGCGATATTGGCTACAACTTCGTGATCGATCCACGCGGGAACGTCTATGAAGGGCGGGCCGGCGGACCAACCGCGGTGGGCGCTCATACCGAGCACTATAACTATGGGGCGATCGGCATTTCACTGATCGGGAACTTTGATGACCAAACCCCTCCCCCGGCCATGGTCAAGGCGCTGGTCGGACTCGTCTCCCAGTTGGGCAATCAGTACGGAATAAACATGGAAGGAGTGACCGATGACGGCACCCTTACCTTCGCGAATCTGGCGGGCCATCGCGACTTCTATGCTACCTCGTGCCCTGGCATCAACGTCTATCGGTTGATCCCAGCCCTGAGGACAGCCGTCACGCGCCGGATGCGGAGCGACGCCAGGCTGGTTGGACTACCCACGATCTATGTCGCGGGCGGAGCGTCCTCGGTTGCCCTTTTGCGCGTCCAGAATACGGGAACCACCACCTGGAATGGCCGGTTTTCCCTGCGGCGGCTTGCCGGCACTCTGCCGGGGCTCCCCGGTGGCTACAATCTGCCCGGCATTCCTCCCGGCGGCACGGTGAGCGTTCCCCTCTTTCTCCCCGCTCTCGTGCCCGGCCAGACGTTTCCCACAACCTGGCGAGTCTACGATGCCTCTGGATTCCCGGCCGGGACCGCGTTTCCGGTCGCGATCCACGTCCTGGCCGCCGGTCAGCCCACGCCAGTTCCCCCACCTCCCACCGCGACCGCCTCCCCGCCGGCTCCTCCGTCTCCCACCTTCTCCCCAACCGCCAGCCCGACGCCCACCAGGGTGGGAACGGCGACCGCTACGCCGAGCCCGAGCCAGACATCGAGCCCTACTCAGTCGCCCACGATATCGCCCACGGTAAGCGGTACGCCTTCGCCCACCGCGACCTCCCTTATTCAGCATCTGTTGCCGGCGGGCACCGGGTCGCCGACAAGTACTCCCTCTCCCAGCCCCAGCCCGACCCAGGGAAGCTATCTCCTCCCCGACGCGCGGCCCTCGGCCGGAGGCGCCAGCCTGAGTAGCGCACATGATGCCGCCCTTCCCCGTATCTCGGACCGCCAACCATCGATTGTCGGCCAGACGAACCGCGTTCCCAGAGTCGATGGCGCCTACACGGGCGGAATGCCGAGACAACCGAGGGCTCTGAACGCGGTCAGGGGAGCGGCCCGCCTCTGGTACTTTGCCGAAGGGTCGAACGCGGCGCGGGATCGCGAGACGCTCGCCTTCGTGAACCCAGGTAGCGAACCGGCGTACGTGGTCACTACCCTGGTCCGCGCCGATGGCCGGCATGCGTACGTGGTCACCGACGTACCACCCGGCGGCCGGGCGACCCTGGACATGACCGACGCGGCGGGGCCGGGCGACGGCCTGGGGGCGATTGTCCGGGCCAGCCAGCCCCTATATGTCTCCCGCACCGAGTATCACGGGAGCCTGGGCGATGAAGGGACCGGCGCCGCGACCACAATTGGGCTCCGAGCGCCCGCGCCGGTGTGGTACCTACCGGCCATGCCGGTGATCGCCGGGGAGTCGGAGCGACTATCCCTGCTGAATCCCGCCGCGACTCAGGAAACCGTGAGGATCTCTCTCGTGACCGGCGGCCGCTTGCGGCCGTACCAGGTGGTTGTCGTGAAGGCGCTTGGGATCCGCGCCATGACCCTCCCGCACGGTACCGCGTCAGTGGAAGTGCGCCATATTGGCGCTGGGTCCGGGGTCGTGGTGGAGGCGCGGCAAAGCTATCAGGGAGACATGGGCTTTACGGCGGCGAGCGGAGTCGACACGCCGACCACAAGCGGCTATTTCGCCGCTCCGGCTACCGGCGGCCCCGATTCGGTGGTGCTGCTCAATCCCAACGCGCAAGCCGCCACCGTGCGGTTGAGCGGTCTTGACGCGCGCTCCGGCTCCGTATGGTCGCGAAGTTTGCCAGTCGGCGCGGATCGGCAGGAGAGCGTCACGCTGCCAAAGAGCGATGGCGACTGGAGCGCCGTTTACTTCCAGTCCGACCGCCCCATCGCCGCCGGTTTCGCCGGATTGCTGGCCCCAGGTGGTGAGCCCAGTCTCGCCGCCCATTATCGCGGCATGGTGACCGAAGAACCGACCGCTCCCGGCCGCCAACATATCTTCAGCGAAGGGGATACGCGGGCCTTAATCAGTGGGCCAGCCGAAAGGGTGTACCTGGTGAATCCCACAAACCAGGCGGCTACCATCTCGCTGAACCTCCTGGCCACTGGTGGGCGGAGACTGGTCAAGATGGTATCGCTCGCCCCACGCGCTACCACCAGCGTGAACATCAATGCCTGGGCACCACCAAGCCAGCACGCATTGCTCGTGCTGTCCGACCAGCCAATTCTGGCGGCCCAAACCATTACCTTCAACCTGGGAGCGGATCGACTGTACAGCAACGGGGTGATCGCACCGTGAAGGCTTAACGCGGCTCCGCATCTGGCTGTAAGGGATCCGAGAAGAGTTCATCCACCGAGTAGGTGAATCCTGGGACGACATCTTCGCCATCCAGCACCCCGCCCACCGTGAGCACGGAGACCGGCCCGTTCAGCGCATCCGGATGCCAGATGTCGATATGTCCGCTCTGGGGCCAGACCACCCAGACAAGGCGGGTCTCCGCGCGGAGGTACATGCGGGCCCTGGCCGCCATCTCGGCGCGCGATTGGGAGGGGGACGCCACCTCTACCGCGAGATCGGGAGCAAAGGGGATTGGCTCGGCATCGTCCGGGGCGAGAACGTCCCGCTCCGCGATATAGAATCCAATGTCTGGAATCAGGCCGGTTTCATTGCCGGGAAATCTATACACTCCGTCGGCGCCGGTAATCACTCCAAGACGATGGGCTTCGATATAGCCGCCAAGCTTGATGAGGAGGCGTGCCGCAAGGCGGGTCGCCTGTTTCCCACTTCCAGCCATCCGGACCAAGACCCCCTCAACCACTTCGTAGATGTACCCATCATCGGGGAGTTCCAGCAGAATATCAACCGTCACCGGGCCATAGCCCGGCACGATTTCAGCCCAGGGGGCGAGAGACTGGTATGGCTGCGTCCGCGCGGCGGTGGTCATCGTATGCGCCTCCTCCTGTAGTATACCGCGTCAAAGGTAGGATCCGGCGTTCCTGTATTGTCGAGGAATCGCTAGATCGTGCTGATCTTGAGCACGGAACCGAGATTGAACGGACCCAGCAGGACGAGGCGCTGCCTGATCGCGGCATCCTCCACGATGGCCATGGGTGCGTGGCTTGTCCCTAGAGTTCGCAGCGTTACCCCAATCTGGTCACCCTTCCGGAATCGCCCGGCCCGCGCGGCCACTGTCCCCGTCACCACGGCCTGCTCATTGGAGCGGCCAGGATTGGCGCAATAGGTAACCACTGGATCGCTTACCATGACCTTTGTTTTCCCATCGAGGAAGGTAAAATGATTGCCGGCCGGCAGCGCCGCGCCGGTCACCAGATCCAGGGACAGCGGCCCCACCTGACCGAGGTTAGCCTCGACGGCACAGGAGCGCACCAATTGCACCAGCACGGCCGATTGGCTCCCTTGATAGTGCTGATCGCCCACGTAGACGGCCAGGACGCGATGGCCGCCGGGCTGAAACCCGCTTTCGCTCAGGCTCGCCCGGCCAAGGTTGTCCAGGGGGGCGAGCGCCAGGAAAGTGGGTGCCGCCCCGCCAACATCCAGGAAGGACACTGTTCCCGTGGGGACCGTCTGGCCGGCGCCGGTCCCGGTGACTCGGGCCGTGAAGGTCACGCTCTGCCCTACATTGCTGGTGGAGTTCGTCACTTGCAGGACGATCGTGGTGGCCTCCTGGCCCATGGCTACCCCCAAACCAGCCTGACTGGAGCTAAAGTCGGGATTCCCCAGAAAATTGAGGCTCGGCGTATAGACCGCGCTCAGGTTGCCCGCTCCAGGGGAAAAGCTATCAAGGACGAAAGTAGCAGTTCCATCGGTGAGGGGAACCGGAGCCCCGAGGGCCGAGCCACCCTGAGCGAAGGTCACAGTGCCGGCGGGCAGGCCCACCCCTGTCACCGTGGTACTGATCACCGCCGTCAAGGTCACTGGCTGCCCATTCACCGGGGTGGTTGGGTTTGCCCGCAAGATGAGCGTCGTGGCCGCGGGGTTCACCGCGATCATCACCCCGGTCGTGGCGTCGTGAAACTCTGACAGTCCTGGAACAAAGGTTGCCAGCAATTGCTGGTTAGTCCCGGCGTGAAGCACGGTGGCGACCGGAGGGGAATAGGTGATGAAACCGGGGATCGGCATTCCGCCCGCCGTGACGGTGGCGTTCAGTTGCAGGCCGCCCAGGGGCGTCCCATAGGTAATGGCCGCGGGGGTTGCCCAGGTGAAGGCAAGGGGTGGGATGGTTATCGGGGTGGCCGTGACTTGCGGAAGGAACGCCGGCGCGGCGTGCCCATGACTGGCGGATCCGGCGCCCAGGCCGGCCAGGACCACCTCAACGACAAGGGCGGCCGCGAGCAGAGAAGTCCGCCAAGCCGCGCGTCCGCAACGATCTCCCTGGCCTTTCCGTGGACCGCTCATGCTCTCATGTCCTCCCATGGTCCTTCGTCTTTCTCTTGCACGGAATCGACCGGCACTCCCACCACTTCAGGATAGCAGCGATTCTTGCCCTGGAGTGCCGCTTCCCCTACACTCGCTTGGGGACTGATGCTGTGTCTCAAGGGATCAATCAGTAGTAGGCATCGGCCGAGCGGGACCGGGTACTCGTGGTCCCAGCGGTCGCTACGTGTACGGCGAAACAACCAAGGAGAGCCTGATGGACGGAAAACGAAAGATCAACCCACAGAACCCAGCGCGGAAGATCCGCGGCCGGAAGCAGAAAAAGAGTCTACGCCAAGCACCCAACCTGGTAGTTCAGGGCGCTCCAACTCAGGCCGCCGCCAGTCCCGCGGCCTCGGACGAGTAGAGCCTATCTGTCCTCCCGGTCACTCCCTCGCGTGGCGGTAAAACTCGAGGGGGACCGGCGGCAGAGGCGTGGCGCCCAGGATCAGATCGGCGGCTTTCTCGGCCACCATCATCACCGGCGCATAGATGTTCCCGTTGGTGACGTACGGCATCACCGAGGCGTCCACCACCCTCAGTCCGCGCAGCCCATGGACCTCCATGCTGGTTGGGTCCACCACGGCCATCTCGCCGGTCCCCATCTTGCAGGTACATGACGGATGCAGAGCGGTCTCTCCATCGCGGGCCACCCAGTCCAGAATTTGTTCGTCGGTGTCGACCCCTGGGCCGGGTGAGATCTCGCCCCCATTGTAGGGGCCGAACGCCGGTTGACCAAGGATTAGCCGCGCGGTGCGGATCGCCTCAACCCATTCCGTCCGGTCCTGCTCGGTGGAGAGATAGTTGAAGCGGAGGGCCGGCCGTACGCGCGGATGGGTGGACTTGATCTTCACCGATCCACGCGCGTCGGAGTACATGGGCCCGATGTGCACCTGGTAGCC
>DATLQX010000248.1:0-12438 GCA_035534995.1 Chloroflexota bacterium
CGGCGCCATCGCCCGCCGGTTGGCCCTGGGTGGGTCATCGTTTCCCTTTGTCTTGACCGGGGGAACCTTTCGCACCCTCGCCAGTCCGCTGGCCGAGGCGGCGATCCGGCGCATGCGCCAGGACGCGCCGGGAATCACGCCGGTCCTCCCGCTGGTGATGCCCGTCGCCGGCGCGGCGCTTCTGGCCCTGGACGCGGCCCAGGTGGATGTGTCTCGGGCGCACTATGACCTGCTCGAGTCATGCGGACAGGGCTGGCATCCCGAGGAGCAGTACGGAGAGTAGCGCCAGTTGCCTGGTGTAGGCTGATCCCTCGACTGTGGTCGGGTGGCAGTGCCCGGCCGATCGCTCTCGGAGCGCACAGCGAATGGACGTTGACTGACGATTCGGACAAGGTGGAATCGGCTGGCCGAGGAGTCACAGCCCTTCCAGGGCTCGCAGAAGGTCGCGTTCAAGGTCGCCTGCGTCCTCAATGCCGGCCGAGATCCGAATCAGTCCGTCGCCTATGCCGATTTTGGCCCGTTCCTCGGCAGTGCAGCCCGCGTGACTCATGGTGGCGGGGTGCGCCAAGAGGGATTCCACGCCGCCCAGGCTGGGGGCAAAGGTGAACAGCCTCGTCCGCTTGAAGACCCGGCGCGCGGCCTCGATACCCCCTCGAACCTCGAAGGCAAGCATCCCCCCGAACCGGCGCATCTGTCGCGCGGCCAGCGCGTGCTGGGGATGCGATTCCAGGCCGGGGTACCTTACCTCCGTGACGGCGGGGTGCCGCGCGAGAATCCGCGCCAGGTGAAGGGCATTGGCGCAGTGCGCCTCCATCCTCAGGCTGAGGGTCTTGGTCCCGCGGAGGACCAGCCAGGCATCCATCGGTCCCGGCACACCGCCGCTGATCGTCCGGATCCGCGCCAGTCTGTCCCCCAAGTCAGGGTCGCGGACCACCAAAGCGCCGCCGAGTACATCACTATGCCCACCCAGGTACTTGGTGGTGCTGTAATGGACGAGGTCGGCCCCAAGCGCGAGTGGTCGCTGTAGGTAAGGACTCGCGAATGTATTGTCCATTCCCAACCAGGCGCCAGCCTGGCGCGCTAGGCGGGCGACCTGGCTGATGTCCACCACCTTCAGGAGTGGGTTGCTCGGCGATTCCATCCACACCAGGCGGGGCTTCCGGTCAAGGGCTCGGGTGAGCGCGTCAAGGTCGGTGAAGTCGGCGAACTCGGCGGTGATTCCCCGATCGATCAGCAGATGGGTATAGAGGTCGCGCGTCCCACCGTACACATCCTCGGTAAGCAGCGCATGGTCTCCCGCGCGGAGCAGATAGGACGCGGCAGTGACGGCCGCCATGCCGGACGCGAAGGTCAGGGCGCGCGCGCCGCCCTCCAGCGAGGCTAAACACTGCTCCAGGGCCGCGCGGGTGGGATTGTCCTCGCGCGAGTAAAAATAACGGTCGTCAGGGCCGATGTCCATCCGCGCGAATGTCGCGGTTTGGTAGATCGGCGGCACTACCGAGCCAGTGACGGGGTCCGGCGCCTGGCCGGCGTGGACCGCCCTGGTGGCAAACTGCCAGTCGTCATCCTGCTCTGTCATCGTTGGTTCCTTCCATAGGCGCGAGGACGACAAAGGAGAGGCGGGAACCACATCACGGTCCCCGCCTCTCCCCTTCACTGGCCCTGCGACCCTCAGGCAAGCGCCGCTCGCGCCCGCTGGAGTGCCTTCCGCTCCACGCCACAGGCTCGCTGGGGCGTAATGCCGAACGCCTCGGCGATCTCCGCCCACGAGCACGGAGGAAACCCATCCAGGCCATACCGCATGCGCAGCACTTCGCGTTCGCGGCTACTGACCATAGCAAGCATGAATAGAAACTGGTCGCCGCTCCACTTGGACATGTCTCCATCCCGTCACTGACTAGTTGTCCGTTTGGGGCTCCAGCGGTATAGCCTATCATACGCGCCTTTAGCGCGCTCGCGGGCAACTATGCAAGGTAGCCGCTTTGCGCTATTTTTGTGTAATTATGGCGAAATTTGACCCTTTTCGCACCCCCAGATTAACCAACGCGCGCCGCCCCTCGGTACCGTGATCGAAGGAACAGATGCTCTCCCGATCGGAGCAGGCCGGCCAGATGCAAACGCGGCGCGCTGGCCGGGGCAAAGCCAATGCCTTCCAGCAGGCCGGGCCGCGCGGGACCATCCGCCGGGTTGCCGATCATCAAAGGGCTCAGGGTGATGAACTCCTCGTCCACCAAGCCTGCCCCCAGCAGTGAGCCATGGAGGGTGGGGCCGCCTTCGCACAGGAGAGTATGGACGGCATGGCGCGCGGTCAACCGAGCCAACAGGAGATCGAGATCCACCGAGTCTCGCCCAAGGGCAAGGTACTCTACGTGGCCACAACCGGCCAGGAGGGCTTGAGCGGCGCCGACGCCGGACTCGGTGCCAGCGACCAGCACTCGCTGGGCGGAATCCTCAAATATCTGGGCCTCCGCCGGTACTTTACCACTCAGGGTGACAATCACTTGTAGCGGTGTTTCGCGCCGTCCCTCCGCTCGCCGGAGGTCAGCGAAGCCTGGTTCTCCAGGGCAGATGTACTCCGGGGTCCACAGGTGCTCCGGTTCGGCGCGCAGCGTATTGTCTCCCACCATGACGGCATCGGCTCGGGCGCGCAGCAATCCCATGAGCCACTTATCATTCGCATTGAAATCGCTCACCGGGCCGCCCCCCACGACCCCGGGAAGATTGAAGGAGACCCGGCCATCGAGGGAGGCAACAAAGTTTACATAAACCCAGGGCCGCTCCACTACGGGAGGGATGGGCCAGGGGGCATAGTGGGCCGCCGCCGCCCGCGGCAGGGGAACACCCCTGCCATCCTGGTCATCGAAGAGCACCGAAAAGGGAGTTTCCGGGCCGCGCCATTGGCTCATACGGTGGCCTCCTCGCGCGCTCGCCCGGCGTCAACGGGCATAGGCATCCGTTGGTTGTTTAACCTCGCATGGTCAGCCGTGGCGTTCTGGGGCACTGGGTACCCTCTGGGTGATCGGTACCCAGTGCCCAGGCTTGGATTACCGCCGGCGCCGCCGTAAGCTAGCCGGCACGGGTAAGCTATGAGGGCGGCTCTAATGGCCGGAGTGAGTAAACACGATGGGGGTGGTGCCAACCAGCGGTCGGCAGATCAGCGTGTTCTTGCTCAGGCCACAGAGGATAGTGGCCTTGCTCTTGGTAAAGGTGATCGTGACGTGCACTTGCTTGTTCTTGGTCGCCTCGGAAACCTTGACTGGCACTGATTCGGTCGTGTTTTTTACTTTGCCTTTGACCACGGTGGCCAGGTTAAAGGAATAGGTTCCCTTGTAGGAGGAACCGGAGCCGGTCAATTGAAGCTTGATCGGGTGGGAAGCGAAGGCGGCGGCCCAGGTGCCGGCAAGACTGTTGGACGCCGCCAGGGCCGCGCCCGCGTTAAGGGCCAGAAGTGTGCTGAGTACCCCAGGGATAAGTAAACGTCGCATAGTTCCTCCGGTTGTGCGCGGCGGGATGGCGGGCCGGCGCGAATCCCCACCGCTTGGGTTGTCTCGGTTGGCGCGTCAATGGTTCCGCGCCCCAATTGAGCGTACCATAGTGATTGCTTAACCGAACATGACGGAAGGGAGAAAGCGTGCCTCTACCGTTCTATCTCTGTCCCGTGGGCAAGATATAGCGGAGGAAGAGTTCACCCTCGTGATGGAGAACGTGAGTGAGGGAGAGTTCCGGCACGTCCGGGGGGACGAAGCGCGGGCCATCCAGGAGGCGGAGGGCACCGCTGTCACTCCCCACCTTGGGCGCCAGGGTCAGGAAAAGCTCATCCGCCAGGCCGGCGGCGATCAGCCCATGGGCGAGCTTTGGCCCCCCCTCGCACAGGAGGGTTCGCACGGCGAAGCGCCGGCGGAGCACTCCCATCGCCGCGCGTAGGTCAACCGCGTCACCGCCAACCCCCACGACCGTGGCGTGCCCGCCAAGGCACGCCTGGAGCGCGGCCTCGCGGCTCTCGCGCGTGAGCACGACGGGCGGACGGCCCGAGAAGTAGCGCAAGCTGGGCTCGAGATTCCCTGAGGCGGTGACCACCACCCCGAGCGGTTGCTCCGCCAATCCTCGCGCCAACCGTTCCCCAACCAAATCTACGGGCACGATCGGGCGGAAATTGTCGAGCCTGACCGTTCCCGCGCCATGGAGGAGGCCGTCCACCGCCGCCCGCAGGCGCTTCATCAGCCGATGGTCCACCGCGCTGCCAATCTGACTGGCCCCAGTGTCTCCCAGAGTGGTCTGGCCATCAACGGTGGAGACGAAGTTGAGCAACGTATAGGGACGATCCTCCGGTGGTTCGGGAAAGGTGAGATCGCGGTAGACATCCTCAAGGGCGAGCGGTTGGGGACTGGGAGGAAAGAGTTGTTCCATGAAGAGAGTATATCCGGCGGAGCGGCATCACTGAGCGCTTGCGATTTTCTCTTTCCTTGCGCCGGACACTTCCGGTTCAGTCTCATTGGGCAACACCATGGCGCGTACCACGCCCTCGCGGTAGCTGGCCGCCGTTTCCAGCGCGTTAGCGGTTTGGGAGAGCGGGAATCGATGGGTGGCCAGGGTGTGCAAGACCACCTTGCCCCGTGTGAGCAAATCGATGCTGGCGGGATAAACGTGATTCATGCGCCGAGACAGGTCCAGAGCGATTTCCTTGCGCCGCGCCGGGGAGGCCCGAATAGTGATGCTATCCTCGGCTGGGATGCCCACTATTACTACATGGCCGCCGTGTCGCGCGGCCTCCACGCATTGGTTGGCGGTGTCCTTCACCCAGGCGGATTCGATAGCCACGTCTACCCCCCGCTGACCGGTGGCGTCATGCACATATTGGACGACATCACCGTCATGGGCGTTCAAGAGGTGATCGGCGCCGAAGGTTTGCGCCGCCTCCAGGCGCCAGGCATGTTGGTCCGAAACGAAGACGCGCCGGGCGCCCGAGAGGCGCGCGAGTTGCACCAGGAGGAGGCCGATGGCTCCGCAACCTATGATCAACACGTCGTCATTGAGGGCTATCCGGGCCAGGCGGATCGCGTGGAGCGCGACGCCCAACGGCTCCAACAAGGCCGCCGATACCGCGTCCACGCCGGCCGGCAGGGCGATGCACTGCTCGGCCGGATGCACCATCCGCGTGCGCAACGCTCCATGGCGGGGAAAGAGACCCATGAACTGAAGCTTGGTACAGAGGTGATGCTGACCACTCTGGCAGCGTTCGCACTCACCGCAGTGGATGGCGGGATCGATCGCCACTAACTGACCGATCTGGAATCGGTCAGCCAGCCCAGGTCCGAGTGCCGCCACCCGCCCAGCCGCCTCGTGTCCCAGAATGATCGGACTGGTCGCCACCGTGCCGCCGATCTCGCCGTTGAGGTAGGTATGGAGATCGCTGCCGCAAATCCCCACCGCCGCGACCTCAAGCAAGACCTCGCCTGGCCCGGGCGTCTCGTCGGGCAGCTCCTCGATCCGGATATCCCGTGCCCCATGGAGAAACGCGGCCTGTATCATCAATCCCCCTGATCCAACTACTCATGCTATTGATGATAATACACGGGCCAGCCGAGGTATTTCTGGAGCGCCTCTCGGACGATCGGTCCTACCCGCGTTTGATTGACGGAAACATGGTGCTCAAAGCCATTCTCACAGATGTAGGTGAGCAGGTCCTGGAACCGCGGGATGCTGACCACCCCATAGCCGCCAAAGGTATCCAGGGGATCATTGGTGAATTGTCCTTCCCCCACGTAGGCGGTAATTTTCCCGGCCAGATCATCGGTTGAGACGCGCAGGTAGGTGAATGGATTTCCCCGCACCCGGCCAACCACCGTGCCGTAGGTATTCTCGCGCCCCACCGTCCCCGCGATGATCGCCTGATAATCCATCCGCGGGATCTCATCCAGGAAGATTGTCTTGGGAAGATTGGAGCAATGGAACACCACCCCTTTGTCAGGGTCATCACCATAATTGTTGTTCCAATCGACCAGGGCGCTCGGCTTACCGGAGGCGAGGACCAGGGCCAGCATGCCCACCACCCCCACCACGTCGGTTTCGCAGGCCGAGGGAGTCAGACTATCGCTGGCCATGCTCATGATCGTGCAGGGAACCACCCCGAAATACTCCTCCATGGAGGTCCAGCACTGGATCGCGGTGGCGTCGAGTTGTCCGGCGGCTGTCCATTGGTCGATCACCACCCCCAGCTTGGCCATCTTGATCACCGCCGATTCCGGGACGCCGCGAGCATTGGCATAGCGCTCGATGGACTGCCGTTTCGCCGCCACCGCCGCGTCGTCCGCCTCCAGCCGGTCAATGCGGCCAAAGACCTCGGAGAGATCGAGGGTCTCGACGCTGATCCCCGATTGCTCCAGGAGCTTTTCGCTGTAGCGTACGGTGTTGAAATTGGTGGGGCGGGCGCCGATCGCCCCCACGCGGGCCCGACGCATGCCCCGGACCACCCGGCAGACCGCCGCGAAGTTCTTGAGATCGGTCTGGAAGGCGGCACTGGTTGGATCCATGGTGTGCTGGGAGGTAAGGCTGTAGGGAATATTGTATTGCCGCAGGTTATTGCAGGCGCTCATTTTCCCACAGAAACTATCGCGCCGGGAGTCGATACCCATGCGGGTCTGGTCGTCGGGGAACGCATGGACCAGAACCGGAACGTTCAGTTCGGCGAAGCGGATGGTGTTCGCGATCGCCCGCTCGTCGCCAAAATTGGGCAAGGTCACCAGAATACCGTCGATTTCATCGCGGCGCGCTCGGAAGACCTCGGCGCACAGCCGCGACTCATCAAGCGACTCAATCGCCCCGTGGTCGGTGGCGGCGCTTTCGGGAATGATCGCCCGAATGCCGGCCCCTTCGAGCACCCGCAGAATGGTCTCGCGGCCCTCGGCGGCGAGATGGTGGGGGAAGAAGCCGCGGTTTCCAACGATCACCCCAAGGGTGACCGGACGATTAAGGGGCGAATGTTTGGTCAGTGAACCCCCTACCTGCATGCTAGGCTGAGCCATGATCCCTCTCCCCGAACGCTATTGCCCATAAACATTAGTGTATCGAGCATGCAGACTATCCAGATCTTCCTGGGCGATCGGAATCGGCGTTCCCAGTCCCCCCAACTGTAAGGCCAGCCAGGAGGTTCTGGCGCTATCCTCGGCCATCACCGCCGCTTTCACCGCCGACTCGACTGTTGTTCCCACGGTAAACACCCCATGATTCCTCATGATCACCGCGGGGCTGCGGGAGCCGGTCAGGCACCGGACAACCTCGCGGCCAATCTCCTCGCCGCCGATCAGCGCGAAACCGCCGCAGGGGATCTCACCGCCGAATTCATCCGCCATGCCGGTGAGAAAACAGGGAATCGGCTTCCCCAGAGCCGCGAACGCGGTCGCGTACCGCGAGTGAGTATGCACGATTCCCTTGATGTGCGGCATCTGGCGGTACAGGTAACAATGGGATGCGGTATCGGAGGAAGGTTTGAGCGAGCCCTCCACTACCGTCCCACGCGGATCGACCACCACCATGTTTTCCGGCGTCAGTTCCTCGAAACGGATCCCGCTCGGTTTGATCACAATCAGACCGGAGTCTGGATCACGGGCACTGATATTGCCCATGGTCCAGACCACAAGCTCGTACTTTGGCAACTCCAGGTGGAGGCGGTAGACCTCCTGGCGGGTGCTCGCGAGTAACATCGTCTATCCTTCTCCGTGCCGGTCGCGCCGGAGGCCTTTCAGGCGCTTCATCACGTCATTGGCGCCCCGGCCAAAATAGTCATACAGGAGGGTATAGTCGGCGTAAAGTTGATCGTAGGCCGCGCGGTGGGTGGGGATGGGATGGACCACCTCCTCGCGCAGCTTCCCCATGGCAGCGGCGGCGTCCTGAATCGTGGGATAGATGCCGGCGGCCACCGCCGCGTGCATCGCCGATCCCAGGGCGGGCGCCTGGCCGGAGCCCGCCAGGAAGATCGGCTTCCCGGTGATGTCCGCGTAGATCTGGACCAGGAGGGGGTTCTTTTCCGCCAGGCCACCGGCCGCGACCAGATCGTTAATGGCGATGCCGTTACGCTCGAATGCCTCGATAATCGTCCTGGTACCGTAGGCCGTCGCTTCAATCAGGGCCCGATAGATCTCGGGAGCCCGCGTGGCCAGGGTAGCACCGACCAGCAGCCCGGTCAGATCGGCGTCCACCAGAGTGGAGCGATTCCCGTTCCACCAGTCCAGGGCCAACAATCCCGACTGGCCGGGGACTTGTTTGGCCGCCTCGAGTTCCAGGTGCTTGTGGATGTCCTGGCCGGCGGCGCGGGCCGCGGCGAAGTATTCCTCCGGTACCGCGTGGTCGACGAACCAGGCGAAGATATCGCCGACCCCGCTCTGGCCGGCTTCATAGCCGTACAAACCGGGAATCACTCCCCCATCAACCACCCCGCACATGCCTTCGACCGTCCGCAACTCATCCCCCACCAGAATATGGCAGGTAGACGTGCCCATGATCATCAGCATCCGTCCAGGCGACGTGAGCTTAACGGCGGGCGCGGTCACATGGGCATCCACGTTCGCCACCGCCACCGCGATCCCGGGCGGTAGGCCAAGTTGGGCCGCCATGGACTCCGTCAGGCTGCCGGCGCGGGCGCCAAGGGCGGCGAACTCCCGGCTGAGGCGCGTATCCACCACGTCCGCGAAGGCCGGGTTGAGGGCGGCGAAATAGTCACGGGAGGGGAAGACGCCATCTTGCACCATCGCCTTGTATCCGGCCGTGCAGGTATTCCGCGTCTCGACTCCGGTCAATTGCCAGACGACCCAATCGGCCGCCTCGATAAAGCGATCAGCCTCCGCGTAGAGGTCGGGCGCTTCCTCCAGGATTTGCAGGGCCTTGCTAAAAAACCACTCGGACGAGATCTTGCCTCCATACCGCTCCAGCCAGGTTTCGCCGCGCTGGCGGGCTACCTGGTTGATCCGATCTGCCTGAGCTTGCGCGGCATGGTGCTTCCAGAGCTTGACCCAGGCGTGCGGATGCGCTCGCCAGCGATCGAGAAAGCACAACGGGGTGCCGTCACGCTTGGTGGGGAGCATGGTGCAAGCGGTGAAGTCAATCGCGATCCCCGCGATTGACTCGGCTGGGACACCGCTTTGGTCCATGACTTTGGGAATCGTGACCCGCAGCGCCTCAAGGTAGTCGTTGGGATCTTGCAAGGCCCAGTCGGGCGGGAGCGGCTTGCCGCTCTCGGGGAGATGGTGATCGATCACTCCATGTGAGTACGAATAGACGGCGGTCGCCACCTCTCGCCCGTCGTTCACGTCCACCAACAGGGCCCGCGCCGACTCCGTGCCGTAGTCCACGCCAATGGTATACATCACTCCGCCTCCATCCAGGGATGAACGCTCAGGCGGCGATCATCCAGGGGCATGGTACCGCGCCCGGCCCGCGGGCAGGAACTAACCGCGATTAATTCATCGCATGAACGAATTGGGTGAAAGATAGCACCGGTGCCTGACACCGTCAAGCGCTGGAGCCGGATCTCCCTAAGATAGCGGAAGATCACCTTGGTCGCTGTTGCTTATAGAGCCGCAAGGCCCAGAGGTAAGAGGCCGCGGCGATGCCGATGCTCCACGCGATGGCGGCGATCGCGTTGGTGCCGATAGGGGTTCCGGTCAGGAGGCTCCGCAGGGTTTCGGTAACGGAGGTGAAGGGCTGGTAGGTGGCGAACTGGCGGAGGCCGTCCGGCATGGTGGCGGTAGGTACGAAGCCGCTGCCCAGGAACGGTAGGAAGGTGAGGAACATCGGTGTGTTGCTGGCCGTCTCCACGCTCTTTGCCGCCAGCCCAAGCGCGGTGGCGAGCCAGACGAGGGCGAAGGCAAACAACGCCAGCAGGCCGATAGCACCCAGCCAGCCGGCCAGGTCGGCTCTGGGTCGGAACCCGAGCGCGAGGGCGACGCCGAGGACAACGGCAATGCTGACGAGGGTCTGGATCAGGCTGGCCAATACATGGCCGGTGAGCACCGCGGCGCGCGCAACCGCCATCGTGCGGAGCCGGTCGATGATGCCGCCGGTCATGTCCATGGCGACCACAATCGCGGTGCCCTGAACGGCAGCGGCCACGGTCATGAGCAGAATGCCGGGAGTGATGTAGTTCAGGTAGCCTCCGCGGCCGGCGTGCCCGCCGCTGAGCCCGCTGCTGAGGCCGTGGCTAAGCTGGCCGCCGAAGACGTAGACGAACAACAGCAAGAACACGATGGGCATGCCGACCAGCATCAGCGTCATCGACGGGTAGCGCTGTAGGCGCCGCAGGTTGCGCCGCAGCATGGTGGCAGAATCGCGCAGGGAATACGACAGGTTGCTCATTGCACAGTGCCTTTCTGGCTGTCGGAATGGCCGGTGAGGGCAAGGAAGACATCATCGAGATCGGCGGTGTGGACCGACACGCCGTCGACCGCTATCCCCGCGTGGTCGAGCCGGTCGAGCACGGCTCGGAGGGACCGGCCGCTGCCGTCCGTCGGAACCTGGAGAGTGAGCGCCTCGTCGTCGCGCGTTGCTTCGCCCAGGACTTGCGTCGCCGAGGCGAGGCCGCTCGGATCGGCGAATCGCAGCCGGATGTGGCCGCCGGGGATGCGACGCTTGAGTGAGTCCGCGGTCCCCTCGGCGACTACCTTCCCCCGGTCGAGGACCGCGATCCGGTTGGCGAGTTGGTCCGCCTCGTCCAGATTCTGCGTGGTGAGAAAGATCGTGACGCCGCCGGCCACGAGGTCGCGGATGATCTGCCACATGGTGCGGCGACTCCGTGGATCCAGGCCCGTGGTCGGCTCATCCAGGAAGATGAGGCGTGGGTCGCCGATCAGGGTCATGGCCAGGTCAAGCCGGCGCCGCATGCCGCCGGAGTAGGTGGCGGGCTTCTTCCTGGCCGCGTCGACCAGCTCGAAGCGGTCGAGCAGCCTGGCCACGCGCTTCCGTCCTTCGGATCGGCCAAGGTGGTGAAGGTCCGCCATCAACAGCAGGTTCTCCTCGCCGGTCAGCAGGTTGTCCACGGCCGAGAACTGGCCGGTCACCCCGATCGCGGCGCGGATCGCGGCAGGCTCCCGGACCAGGTCGTGGCCGGCAACCCGCACCTCGCCGCCGTCGGCGGCGATCAGCGTGGACAGGATTCGCACCACCGTGGTCTTGCCGGCGCCGTTGGGGCCGAGCAGAGCGAAAACCGTGCCCGAAACCACGTCCAGATCGATGCTGTCGAGCACCACATGGTCACCAAAGGATTTGCGTAACGCCCGCGCTTCAATCATCGCCGCGATACCTCCGTATGCTACACTACGAGTCACTGATTGGCTAAGTGAAGTTACGTCATAATTATCTTAGTAACTAAGTTAAAACGCAACCTACGCGGAGGGGAAGATAGTGTCAAATAAGTCTCAGGAACCACGCGCGGCCTTACGCGGGGAACTGGCGCGGGAGCTTCGGCGGTTCCAGGGACTCGGCGCGTCCTTCTTCCGGGCGGCGGCGGGCCGGATCGGGATGACCGTCACGGATCTGCAGGTCATGGACATCCTGGAGAGCACGGGGCCAACCACGGCTGGTCAGCTCGCCGATCTCACCGGGCTCACCACCGGGGCGATCACCGGGATGCTTAACCGGTTGGAGGAGGCCGGACATGTGCGCCGGGAGCGCGACCCCGCCGATGGCCGTAAGGTGATCGTCCGGCTTGCCCAGGGCAAGGACGACAAGCGCGCGATCGGGTCCCTGTTCGCCTCTCTGGAGACGGCGTGGGATGACCTGGCGTCGCGCTACGACGACGAGCAGACGGCAGTCCTTCTGGCGTTTCTCCAACGCTGCAATGGGCTGTCCAGGGACGCCATTGTCCGGTTGCGCGAGGGGCCGGCGGACGAGGGGGAGGGGAAATTCTTCTCCGCTCCGCTGGGTGATCTGGAGAGTGGCCGGCTCGTCGTCTCCTCCGGGATCTCCCGCTTGACCGTGCGCGCGGACGACCGGATGACCGCGCTCTATCAAGCCCGCTTCGAGGGTACGGCACCTGACGTGAAGACCAAGGAGGGGGTGGTCACCATCCGCTACCCACGGCGTCCTTGGGGTCTGGGCGGGAAGCAACGCGCGGCGGAGGTCACGCTCTCCGCCGCTATCCCGTGGTGGGTCGCAATCCAGGGCGGAGCATCGCAGGTCGAAGCCCTGCTGGATGGCCTTGATCTCGCCGGGTTGGAGATCAAGGGGGGACTGAGCATGGTGCGTCTGGAACTCCCCATGCCTTCCGCCGTGGTTCCCATCCGGATCATTGGGGGCGCATCACAGGTCACGGTTCGCCGTCCAGCGGGCGTCGCCGCCCGTGTCCACCTCATGGGCTGGGCCTCCGAGTTCGCTTTCGACGATCAAAACTTCAGCGCGGTGGGCAACGACGTGCGGCTGCAAAGCCCTGGCTATGACGGGACCGCCCCG
>DATLQX010000249.1:0-3416 GCA_035534995.1 Chloroflexota bacterium
GAGGCGCTGGCCGTACGGCCAGCGCCTCTTCGTACTGGGGAGGGTTGGCCCTACTGGGCGATTCCCTGAGTGCTCCCCATCTGCCGGAGACCGGCGTTCCGATTTGATTGCTCGGCCAGGAACACCGCGCCATTGGTGCTCTTGAGCACGGCGCCGTACCGGCCCTGGGGCATACCAGGTACGCTGTTCACGGTGAGCACCGTGTCACTGTTTGGCGCCAGAGTGTAATCCTGAGTAATCGTCGCCCCAAGATCGGAATAGAAGGTGGCGTGGACCGCGACCGGCTTCAATCCAGGATTGAAGAGGAAGAGCTGCGAGAGGTTGCCAGGCGCCGTGGTCGCGCCGGGGAAGGCCCAGGAAAGCCCGCCGCCGTTTTGACCAAACACCACGCTCCCATCGCTCGCCTGGCTGAGGTTGGCCGGGCCATCGTATGAAGGACGCTCTACCACCACGGGGACGTTACTGGTCAGCACCGTGGCCACTTGCGCCACCGCCAGCACATCGTTGAGTTTGATGTTTCCCCGATGCAGGGGGTCGACGATCACCGTGCTGCTGCCAACCGGACGCCCAGTGTGGTCGTAGAAGGTCGCGGTGACGGCGGCGGGCGCGGCTTGATTGGGGTTGAGAATGGTGAAGAAAGTCTGGCGATTCGGCGCGCTCTCACCGTGAGCGAACTGCCAGATGGTAGAGGCGGAGGTGACGCCGATCTTATCGTGCGCGCCCCGCCCGCCGATGCCGAACCGCATGCTCCGTTCGACGACCACCGGATGGTCCGCCGTCACGATCGCGCTGATCGACAGCCCAGGCATGTACTGGCCCGCGTTGATCTGGATGTTGGAATTCGGCTGCATGACGAACCGCGTCTCTCTAGCCGGCCGATTGTTGAAGGGCAGAAAGCGCACGTCGATCGTGGCGTAGGCGTTGTTGGGGTTCATGATGTGCAGGTACTCGCTGAAACTGCCGTTGGTGTACCCCTCGGCCAGATACCAGGTACGGGCCGGACCCGCCGCTCCCAGGGCCGTGGTCGTGTCGGCGGAGCCGTAGCTGATTGTACTGGAGGCACTTATTTGCCGATCCGCCCGCAGAATGGTCGAGACCTGGCGTCCGGTCCCAGCCACCAGCCCAAGGCCAACGCTGACCTCTCGATGGGCGGGAATTATCTGCGTGGAGGTCTGCACCGGCCCGGTTTGGTAGAGGAAGGTCATATGGACCGTGGCGGGCGCGTCACTGGGATTCAGCATGCTGATCGAGGTCTGATGATCGCCAGTCGTATCCCCATGGGGAAAGTACCAGCTGCTGGCTACCGGTAGGTGGGCGGATGCCGCCACCTGAGCACTGGCTCTGCTACTGGCCCCACTGGCAGTCACCAGATTCGTCCCGTTGAGCACCGTGGCGGGCACCACGAAGCTGGCCGAGAAGCCGCCATGGGCGTCGGCCAGGATAGCGGAAGGAACAGTGGTCAGAGCCGAACTGTTAAGGGCTAGGACCACCTGTTCTCCCGGCGCGAACCCGGTTCCGGTTACGTTTACTTTTGCTCCGGCCGAGAGCACCGAGGTTGAGAGTGACAGATGTGGGGTAAGCGCGGCTACATGAATCGCCAGTCCGGCCAGTTTCTTCCCTCCAACCAGGGCATCGAGGGTATAGGCGCCGGCGGCGGTATTCGCGGGCAGGGTAATCCCATACGGGCCAAGGGCGCCGGTACTTGAAGCGGTCACCACCGTTAGCGCGGTGACCTTCCCCGCCGCGGATAGGGCAAGAGTCACCCGCGCGTGGGCCGGGAAATTGCTCCCCGCGATGTCCGCGAGACCGCCGGGACTGACCAAATAGGAACCGCCCGGCCCGGCCACGCCGCCGAGTACGCTCAGGATTGGCGCGGCCGGCGGAGGCGCCTGAACGGTGAGGGTGGAGGTAGCGGAACGCCCGCTGGTTTGCCCATAGGCAATCACGCTATAGGTGCCGGCGGGCACCAGGGAGGGGATCACGAGATGAGCCACGGCGACCTTCCCCGCGGTGTCGGCGATGACTGAACCAAGCGCGAGGGAATTTATTTTGCCGCCATGGAGCTGGAAGGTTACTGCTTCGCCGGGGATAAAACCGGTTCCCGCCACGCTCACCGTGGCCCCAGCCTTCACCGTGCCGGTAATGCGCAGGGTGGCGGGTAGAGCGCCGATCGCGATCGGGTGGGATACGCTCAGGTGGCTGGTCGTCCCGGTGGCGACGACGCTGACCGTTCCCTGGGGCGTATTCGTGGGGACGACCGCGCTCAGCGTAAACGCACCGTTCGCGGTGACATGGGCAGTCCCAAGCCGCGCGCTGGTCGAGAGAGCCACCAGATCCACCGTGACGGTCTCACCTGGTTGAAAGTGGGTACCAGAGATGGCAATACGCATTCCAGGCTTCGCGCTGGAGGGCGCGATGGCCAGGGTCACGGCGGCCGCGGTAACAGTCACGTTGACCGTTGCCTGCCGGTTGGTGGTCTGCCCAATCGCGGTCAAGAGAAGTTTTCCCGCCGGAACGCCGAACGGGATGCGCAGACTGGCCGGACCCACGTTCCCATTATGATTGGCACGGGCATGGCCAAGCGGTAAGGATACCGATTGAGACACGCTGCTCAAACTAAAGAGCACCTGTTCACCAGGCCCGAAGTGCGCCCCGGTCACCCTTACCGCGTCTCCAGGAGAAAAGCTCGTGGTATTCGCGGACAGGGTCGCGCTCACCGCCGTGATCTTAAGTTCCACCTTGGCTACGCGGGCGCTACTGACGCCGATCGCCAGCAGCTGGTAGCTACCGGCGGGAACGGATGTGGGAATCTGCAATGCCGCTACCTTGAAGGCGCCGCCGGCATCAGCTTTTACGTTTGGATCCACCGTCTCGGTGTTGGTCACCGCGCCGGTACTGGCGATCGAAATGGTGACGGTCTCTCCCGGCGCGAAGCCGGAACCGCTTATCGCCACCGGGGAGTCCGCTGCCACCTCGGTCGGGGTGACCGCGAGAGTGGCGGTGGTGGTGGGTGTGACCGCCGTGGTCACCAGTATGGCGGGAGCCTGGAGACGCACGAAAGCGGGCGTGCCCCGCTCCGCCCTGATGGGGCGCGAAGTTGGAGCCGGGGCGGCCCCGGCCCGTATGGCGCCAAACGGCACCAGACAGAGAAAAAGGAAAGCGAGGGTTAACAGACGCCTGCCCAATTGCATGTGGGGTCGCACCATTGTGTGCTCCTTGAACTACTACGTGACGCGGGTGGGAGAGGAGTCTCCTCCCCGCCCACCCGCGTCACTCATTCAGGCTATTGCGCGATACCTTGCGTGCTGGTGTAGCGATGGGTGTTCGGGTTGAACGTGGACTGCTCGGCTATGAAGAGTTGTCCATTGGTGCTCCGCACCACGAAGCCAAAGGGACCAGCGGGTAGACCGGACACC
>DATLQX010000250.1:0-30290 GCA_035534995.1 Chloroflexota bacterium
GCGGCACTGGCGGCGGCGGGCGCACGGCTGGCGGCACTCAGCAATTCCCCCGCCGGTACGGTGGACGACGTGTTGCGCCGGCTGGGAGTTCGCGATCTGTTCTTCACTATCGCGGCTTCGTCGAACAAGCCCGCGGGACTGCTCCGCTTCCTCCAGGAAAATGGGGCGGGCGAGCAGGTGCTCTGCGTTGGCGATCACTACGTGAACGAGATCGCGCCCGCTCTTCTGCTGGGCTGCCACGCCCTCTACATCGACCGTCATCGCACCGGCCTCGGGGCCGGTAGTGCCAACTGTACCCATGTAGAATCCATAGGGGAGGCGTTGGGTTGGCTGCGGGCGCTCGCTGCCGTGGTCGATCGCTGATCGTCGCGATGGCTGCGGGGCCACGCTTCAGGACGAGCGAAACAGCGCCGCCAGCGGATAGGTGAATCCAGGGACGACATCCTCGCCGTCAAAACTGTCCTCAATGTCGAGGGTGGTCGAGGGCTGGCGGTCCTCCGCGTGCCAGACATCCACGGTGCGCGTTTTGGGCCAGACGACCCAGACCAGGGCCGTGCCGCCGGCCAGATAGCGGATCGCTTTGGCGGCGAGTTCCCGTCGTCCCTGTGAGGGAGATGCTACCTCGACCGCCAGATCGGGAGCGAACGGCATCGCCTTGTCTGGATTGACCGATGGCCGGCGCCAGCCGTGGTAGAAACCGACATCGGGGATGAGTCCGGTGTTCTTCTGGCCCCGCGATTCGAAATCGTAGACTCCATCGGCGCCGGTGACCGCTCCCAGATCGTGGTCTTCAACGAAGAACCCTATGCGGATAGCCAGCCGCATGGCCAGCTCCGTCGCTTCGGACGAGCTTCCCGCCATGCGGACAAGCACCCCTTCTACTACTTCATACTGCCGCCCATCGTCCGGCAGGCGAAGCAATTCTTCCACGGTGAACGGACCAGCGTCCCAGACCACCTCGGCCCAGGGCGCCACGGCCCCGGACGGATACGCATGTGCTTCCATGCCATCATCATCCCATTACTTGAGGGCTATTTCAAGGGACGCGCCGGGTGGGAGGGCGCATCGGACTGATCGGACCGATCTGACCGATCAGTCCGACCAAGCTATTCGAGGATCGCCTCCGCCTCGATCTCCACCATGAGCGCGGGGTCGATCAAGGCCGCCACCTGAACCATGGTGGCCGCTGGACGGATGGCGGCGAAGCGTTCGCCGTGGGCGCGCCCGATCTCCTCCCACCGGGTGATGTCGGTCACGAACACGCGCGTCCGCACTACGTCCTGTAAGGAGGCGCCGGCCTGCTGGAGGGCACCCTCGATGATCTCCAGAATGCGCACCGTCTGGGCGTAGGGATCGCCAGGCGCGAATGGCTTCCCCTCGGCGTCCACCGCCGTGGTGCCCGCTACCTGGATGATATTTCCCACGCGAACCGCCCGGCTATAGCCGACCACCGCCTCCCAGGAGGCGCCGCTGGAGACATTCTGGCGCATGAATTTCTCTTCCTATCGCCTAAAACCGGCAGTGGCCCCGACCAGCGCGTTATGTGCCTTGTTCAGGCGGGCCATCATCAGTTCCGCCTCCGCCCGCAGTTCAGGCGGTCCCTCAATGAAGCGATCTGGATGCCAGACCCGCGAGAGCAGACGGTAGCGGCGGCGAATATCGTCGGGACCGGAGCCGGGCCGGAGTCCCAGCACCACCCAGGGGCTATCGGCCATCTGAGGCTGGGGTGTCGCCTGAGTGGCGGGCTGGTGCTGCTTCCGCATCCGTTCTAGCCGCTCGCGTTCCCTGGCCACCTGGTCCCGCAGCCAGCGCAACTCGGTCCGTGCCGCCTCGATGCTCTCCTGCACCGCCTCGATGTCCTCTTGCTGTTCGGCGGTAGGGCCTTTCATGATCTTGGTTGGCGAGGGAGGCGTGGTGGCTTCAAGGCGCGGTCTACGCCGCTGCGAGGCCATGCCGACCACCATGGTCAGCAAAAGGCCAATCGCCACCAGGATCACCGCCGTCTCGCCGCTCATCGTCCCCCATTTCACTCGCCGAGGCCGTTATAGAGTATCGCACAGTCTTGGGGCGGTGGGGTTCGATCGTGAGCGAAATCCCACCCTATTACCGCTTCGGCACGAGGCTCCTGAGGTCCACCCCTTCATCGCCCAGCTTGGTGGGATCCACCAGGGTACCGGCGGCGATCAGTTTGCGGGCGGCCATGCTATCGCGGGGCGTGTTGAAGCAAAGGGCGGCAACCAACGCTCCGTCGCGCAGATAGAAGTGCGTGAACTTCCGAGCTTCCAGGCTGCCGCGCCGTACCTCATCCTCGCCGCCGGAACGGTGGCCCAGGACTTGCAGCCCGTGTTCGTATTGGTCGGACCAAAAGTAGAGCACGGGCATGAACGGTTCCAGATTTCCCAGCATGGACTTCGCCGCCGCCTTTCCCTGCTGTTCCGCGTTGTCCCAGTGCTCCACCCTGAGGTGCCGGCCAAGCGCCGGATGCAGCCAGCGGGCGGCATCACCGGCCGCGAGGATGTCGGGGAGATTGGTGCGGGAGAACTGGTCGGTGAGTATCCCGTTGTCGAGCATGAGGCCGGATCCTTCCAGATACTCGGTATCGGGAACCACCCCGATCGCCACCAGCACCAGGTCGGCGGAGATTCGTTCTCCGGTGGTCAACTCCGCTTCCTCCACGCGGTCGGTGCCATGGAAGGCGGCGACTCCGGTGCGCAGGCGGAGATCGACTCCCTGGTCGCGATGGATGGCGGCATAGAGATTGCCAAGCTCGGTCCCCAGGGCGCGTTCCATGGGGGCGGCCAGCGGTTCCACCATGGTCACAGGCAGGCCGCGCTTCCGGCAAGCGGCCGCCACCTCGGCCCCGATAAACCCGGCCCCCACGATCAGTACCCGTGGGGAGGCGGCCATGGCAGCGGCCAGATGCTGAGCATCAGCCAGGGTACGGAGGGTGGTAATCCCAGGGAGATCGGCGCCGGGGACGGAAAGCAGGCGGGGACGCACCCCGGTGGCGAGGAGGAGCTTGTCATAATTCAAGCTGCCGCCCTGGCTCAGTTCCAGCCAATGCTCGGAGGGCACAATCTGGGTCGCCCGCACTCCCAGGCGCAACTCGATGTCCTGTTCTCCATAGTGATCGGCGCCCCGCAGATAGGCCTGCTCGGCCGTGGTCTCGCCCAGAAGCAGACCCTTGGAGAGGGGGGGCCGCTCATAGGGCCGGTGGGGCTCGGCGCCCACCAGCACTACCCGACCGGCGAAGCCCTCGCGGCGCAGGGTCTCGGCCGCTCGTCCGCCCGCCTGACCGGCGCCGACAATGACGAACGTGGACGTGCTCATGGACTCCTCCTCGCGGTGCCCTATCGTTTCCCTGCACATAATGAATGAGTACTGGATCTTCCGGATAGTCCAGATTAGCGTACTCTGATTTCGGAGGAAGGGAAATAATGGACACAATTCTGATCACTGGGGCTACCGGCTATATTGGCCGGCACCTGGTAGCCCGACTGGCGGCGCGGGGTGCGCATCCCCGGTGCCTGCTGCGATCCAGCTCCGGGAGAGGCGCCCTGCCGGAGGGGGCGGAACCGGTCGCGGGCGACCTCGGCGATCCCGCGAGCCTCGACGCGGCCATGAAAAGGGTGACCGCCATCGTGCATCTGGCCGCCGTGGTGGCGAATCTCAAGCAAAGCAAGACCGTGAGCTACCGTGGAGTCAACGACGAGGGGACGGCCAACCTGGTGCGCGCGGCCCGCCGCTCCGGCGTGGCTCACTTTGTCCATCTTGGCGGCCTCAACACCATTCCCGGCAGCGCCAATTCTTACATTCGGACTCGCTATAACGGTGAGCAGCATGTGCGGACGGGAGGCATTCCCTATAGCATCCTGCAGCCTTCCATCCTGTTCGGCGACGGCTCGCAGTTCTTCACCACGCTGGCCGATCTGGCTCGGCGGAGTCCGATCTTGCCCGTGCCGGGGAACGGACGTTTGCGCTTCCAGCCGATCTGGGTCGAGGACGTGGTGACCTGCCTTCTGGCCCTGCTCGACGAGGGTGGGCGGGACGAGACCGTGGGGGTTGGCGGCCCTGCCTACTATACCTATGACCAGTTGCTGGACCTGATTGGCGCGCGGATCGGGAAGCGGCGACCCAAGGTTCACCTGCCGCTTCCCCTGGTTACACCCGCGGCGGCGGTGATGGAGCGGCTGCTGCCCCGGCCCCCGGTGACCGTGGCGGCCCTGGAGTTGTTCGCGAGCGGCGATAACGTAACCAGCCTCGATTCAGTATCGGCGCGCTTCGGCTTTCAGCCGCGTTCCCTGGAGGAGCAATTGCGCGGGCAGGGTTATTAATCAGTCGTCATCAGGCCGGCGGCGAAGCGTATGGGCCGCTCAGGGGGAGGCGGAGGGTGACCGTAGTGCCGGCTCCCTGCTTACTCGCGATCCCAATCGTGCCCCCGTGTTGCTCCACGATCCGCCTTGCCCCGACCAGGCCAATTCCCGACCCCGCGATCCGTCCGACTACATTGGTCGCGCGGTAAAACTGTTCAAAAATGTGGGGCAGGGCCTCGTCGGGGATCCCGATTCCCTCGTCTCGTACGGTCAGGACCGCCCATACCGTGCCGGGACGCGATGGCTCATCCGAGACCGTCGTGCTCAGATTGACCGTGACTGGGCCACCGTGGGGACTGAACTTGATCGCGTTCGAGAGGAGGTTATCGATCACGCGCTCGAAGCGTCCGGCGTCGCAGAGAACCACGATAGAGGGCTGGGCCGCGTGCAGGCGCACCGCGTGCTGCTCGGTTGTCTGCCAGTAGACCTTCACCAGTCGTTCGGTGAGCGCGACCAGATCGACAGGCCCCAACTCCAGGGTAAGGGGGCGGGCCATTTGCAGGCGCGTGATGTCCACCAGTTCAGTCAGCATTCGCGTCATCTGGGTGGCGCTTCCGCGGATCGTCTCCAGACCCCGGCGGAGCCGAGCCGCGTCCTGACCCTGCATGCGCTCAATCCGCTGTTGCATCATCTGGGCCATCCCGCTAATGGCCGTGATCGGATTCTTGAGATCGTGGGAGATCGTGGTGAGAAACTCGTCCTTTTGGCGGTCAAGATCCTTCAGCGGGGAGATATCCTGGAAGACGGCCACCGCTCCCCTGATCGTTCCCGAGGGATCGCGAAGGGGGGCGCAATTGAGCAGAATGGGAAGGTCGCGTCCGGTACTCAGATTCCGAATTTGCAACTGGTTGCCATGGACATCCTCCCCCAACAGCAAGGAACGCCACATCGGTAACTCACCGGCCGGATACGGAGTGCCGTCGTCTCGGCGAACATTGAGCCGGGTGTAGATTTCGTCGTTCTCACGGGGGAGCGGGCGATTGGTGGCGTCAATCCCCAAAAGGCTAACCGCCGCCCGGTTCGCGAGGGTAAACCATCCCGCCGTATTGGTGATCAGGACTCCCTCGGGCAGCACGTCAAGTACGGCCCGCAGACTCTCATGCACGGGATCCAGGGCGGTAGGAGCGGGCGCCTCACTGGTTCGCGTGGACCGGCGCTTTCGGCGGCTAAGAGGGCGCGTGCCGGCCCGCTCAAGCTCGCTCAAGCACACGCTGATCGCCGAGCGTATCTCGATGGGCCAGCTGTCAAGCGGTCCCAGGGGCGTGTGGCTCCAATCGACCGCCCGCATGCGGGACTCCAGTTCACCAGGAGCCAGGGAAGCTATAGTGACCGGGGCCGTGGCCCGTGGCGGCATCTCGGAATCATCTGGGGACGGCTTCTCCGCCGCGTCCTGCCGCATGTCACCGCCCTTCAAGGTCGAACGTCGCGAAAATCAGTCCTGGCGCCGGAGGCTAGGCCCATCACCTCCCTTCAAGGGTCTCCCCGGATTATTGGCGCTGGGGGAATCCGCGTCTATCCCCCGGTTGGGTCAGCCATTTTGGGTCCGCCATTTGGATGGACGCGGACCAGGGAGGCGGGCCAGTAACGCCGGCAGCCTGGGGCCAGGGGGAGCAGACGGCGGCAGAGCCAGGCGAGTGTGTGGAGGACGAGCCGCTGCCTCCACGTCCATGACAGGTGATAGGCACGACGGATCGCGGGGGGCAATAGCCCGATTGCCGGCAGGGCGGCGAGCCACACCAGGGGGCGGGTGAACCAGGGCCACGCGGGGCGCAAGAGTTCCTGAACCAGTCGCTTCCCGGTCGCCCCCACCGCGATGTCACCGGAGGCGAGCGTCGCTTCTAGATAGTGGTCGAGATCGGCGGCGTTCCGGGGCAAGAGTGCCTCCGGGGTGCCCAGAAGTACGCCGAGCGGGCGCGCGTCGATCAGGAACCGGTCGTACTCCTCGGCGCTCAGTGGTCCGACAAACAGTTCGTAGGCTCGGGGAAGGGTATACAACAGTGAGGCGAGTACCCACAGGAGGAGGTTGGGGTCGAGCGCGCTATATGGGGTGCCGGAAGGGCAGCCAGGGGCGGCGGACTCGGTGGTCCCGTTCACCCGCCCGTGAATCGCGTTCACCAGGCGGGCGGCCCGCGCCACCTCGTCCGAATTGCCGAAGTTAAGAGCTTGCATCACCTTGATCGTCCGCGACAGGCGCTGGAATCTGGCCATGGGGGTGTCGAGGAAGCGGCTATGCTGGGCCACCCCGGCCGCAACCTTAGGGTGGGCCAGTTGCATCAGAATAGCGGCGCCCCAGCCCAACAGGACTACCCGCTCGCGATTGACGCGCCGCAGTACGGTGAGATCGTCCATGGAGCACCGAGCCGGCCGTAGTCGGCCGGCGATCACTGCGCGGCCAGAACCGGGACCGCGCCGAAGCGCCGCTCCCGATGATGGTAGTCCCGTACGGCCTCCCCCAGATCCTCGGCGGTGAAGTCGGGCCACAACCGGCTGCTGAAGACCATTTCGGCGTACGCGCATTCCCACAGGAGAAAGTCGCTCAGTCGTTGCTCGCCTCCAGTACGGACCAGCAGATCGACGTCGGGCGCTGGACCGCCGGCCTGGCACGCCTCACCCAGCAGGGCCGAGAAGCGGGCGAAGGTGGGATTGTCTCCGGCGGCCACGCGGCACGCCGCGTCGACAATTGACTGGCGGGCGGAGTAGTTGATCGCGATCCGGAGATCGAGAAGGCGCCCGTGAGCGGTAGCGGATTCGGCCTCCGCCATGGCGGACAGGAGGGCGGGCGACATTCCTTCGCGACGGCCAATCACCCGTAAGCGCACGTTCTGCTCCAGGCAGGTGCTGATCTCGGCCCGGAGATAGACCTGCAAGAGCCGCATCAAGGCCCGCACTTCTTGTGGGGGCCGCTGCCAGTTGTCGGCCGAGAAGGCAAAGAGGGTAAGGGTGCCGATCCCCAGCCGGGGCGCTGCCTCGATCACCCCGCGAGCCGCCCGCGCCCCTGCCCGGTGGCCGGCGCTCCGCGGCCGCCCTCGGCGCGTGGCCCAGCGGCCATTTCCGTCCATGATGATCGCCACGTGCAACCCCGGCGGAGTGGGGAACGGCACATCCCTTTGTATCATAAAGCTGATCTCCAAAAAAAGGGGGAGGACTAGCGGTGGCGGGTGGCGCGGATCAGCGCTTCCATATGGTCGAGGTACCGATCCAGCGCGTGGCGGCCGCGCTCGGTGAGCGAGAACTCGGTGCGAGGGATTCTCCCATCGAAGAACTTATGGGTACGGATGTAGCCCGCTTCCTCCAACTTCCCCGCGTGGACGCTGAGATTGCCGTCCGTAGTGCCAAGCAGTTTCTTCAACTCGGTGAAACTGAGGGAGGCATTGACCGCCAGGGCGCTCACTGTGCCCAGGCGGATTCGCTCGTGAATGATCCGGTCGAGATCGGGAGCGGGACTGGACGCTGGACGCGGTTCCGCCTTCGAATCAGGTTCCCAGGCCGGGGGACTGATACGTACGTTTGCCTTAGCCACCATACCTCCGGGCGATGATCAGGCCGAATAGAATGTCCAGGCCGCCGAAGCCCGCCGCCAGGCACCAATTGCCCCAGGCTTGCGGCTCCAGGAGGGCGATGGAGCCCACCAGCATAAAGCACAGGCCGAGAACGGGGACAACCCGCACCGAGAAGGCGCCGCCGTTCATCACCCCCGCTCCGAAAAGGAGGAGCCAGACGCCGGGGAGAAAGTGGATCAGTCCCGCGCGCGCTAAGGCGATGGTCAGCAAAAGCCCGACGATCATGGGAGGGGATAAACTGAGGGCGAACCGGCGGCCGGGCCGGGAAAAAACCGGCACCCCTACTCGTCGCGCCTTCCGGCTCATGGCGACCACGGCCACTACCAGGGCGATTCCGGCCTCGGCCAACCAGACGGCCAGCCAGCGCTGTGGCGTGAGCTGGGCGGCCGCCAGGGGGCTGGCAATCAGGGCCGAGCAGCCGAGCCCCACCAGACCCCAGCCCGGCACGGCCGTGAATGAGGTGGCCCGCTCCATGGTGTCGCGAATGTACCGCAAGTTGTCCATCGCCCGCATATGGAGCGCGGGCGGATCAGTCGGTAAGGGGCGGAGAGGGTGCTGTGCTGCCATGTAGCGATCATAGGGCAGGCGCTTCCACTCCGTCAAGTACTTTGCGTGATAAAGTGTGATCCGCGAACCGCGCTCCCAGGAGAATCTCCTGATGGGCGCCGCCCAATCCAATTCGCCAACCGAGGTGTTTATGGCGGCGCCCAAGATACTAGAACCGCGGCAGGACCGCTTTAGCGGCCCTCTCCCCATTAGTCAGCTAACGGCCACGCTCACCGGGGCCTCCAGGCCGAATGCCTTGCCGGCCGCGCCGACGATCGTCTCGCCAATGGCCAGCGACGAGGTAGCGGCCGGGGATGGAGCGTTCCGCACATGAATAATGTTTTTGGCGTTGAGAATGGAGAAATCATCGACCAGGGAGCCATCGGCGGCCAGCGCCTGGGCCCGCACGCCTGAAGGGCCGAAAATGACGTCGTCACCGGTGACCTCGGGGACATACGCCTGCATGGCCGCCACGAAGGCGCTCTTGCTGTAGTCGCGATACATCTCGGCCGTCCCCATCTTCCAGTACTTGAGGGCGAGGTGGCGGAAGCCGCTGTAGGTTAGTACCTCAAGCAGATCCCTGGGATTCAGATCGAAGCGGCTGTATCCCTCGCGGGCGAAGGCCAGCACCGCGTTGGGGCCGGCCCACACCTGCCCGTCCATGCGGATGGTGAAATGAACCCCCAGGAAGGGGAAGGCGGGGTCGGGGACCGGGTAGATCAGCGACTGGCACAGGTACGCCTTCTCCGGCTTGAGCGTATAGTAGTCGCCGCGGAAGGGGACGATGCGGAGGTTGTCGGGCGCGCCGGTCTTCCGGGCCAGCCGATCCGATTGCAGGCCGGCGCAGGTAATGAGGTACCTGGCCTCCATGTCACCCCCGGTGGTCTCAAGAACCACGGGACTGCCTTTGATGATGTCCGTGACCTCATGGCCGGTGAGAATCACTCCCCCTTTTTCCCGGACCAGGCGGGCATAGGTTTCGGCCACCCGCACGTAGTCGATCACGCCGGTGTTCGGCGAATACAATGCCTGGATGCCGGCCGCGTGCGGCTCCAGCTCGCGCAGGCGCTCGGGCCCGATCATCTCCACCCCCGGCACACCATTGCTCAGGCCCCGCTGATACAACTCCTGCAAACGGGGCAGTTCGCCTTCGTTGAGGGCCACGATCACCTTGCCGCACAGCTTGTACGGGATGTCGTGTTCATCACAAAAGCGCAGCAGCGCCTGTTTGCCCCGCACGCAGAGGGTCGCCTTCAGGGAGCCCGGCTTGTAGTAGATACCAGAGTGCAGAACCCCGCTGTTGTGTCCGGATTGGTGCGTGGCAATCCGATCTTCTTTTTCGAGAATCGCCACTTTCAGGTGTGGATATTGTTCCAGAAGCCGCATCGCCGTCGCCAGGCCAAGAATACCGCCGCCGACGATCGCAACATCATACTGTCTCATGCTTCACTCTCCTCCATGGGAAGCCGCGCCATCGCTGCCGCGGGGCGGCAAGGACGGGCGGATCCTCCGTGGGCGCGGTTCATCGCGCCCGCGATGCCATTCCAGTTCTCTGGAGGTAGGCTACCATGTTCTCAAGATTGCCGTGCGTGGGTCTCCTCACACGCTGGGCATGGGCAAAGAGCCCGGAGGAGACGGAAGGTGAAGAAGCCGGTGTCGTGCCCATCAGCCCATACGGGCTGCAGCGCGTAGCGGCCCACTTCTTTCATGTCCACCAGGGTAGTCTGCTCGGCGCTGAAGACGGTATCCGCGCGTACCAGACCCTGCCGCCCACCCTCTCCCTGGCACATGGCACAGGGGCAGTGGGGGCGCAGGGCCGCCAGCTCATAGAGGCTCTCATGGCCGTCCCGCCACGCGATACGCAGCAGGCCGGACTCGGGGTCAACCGTGATCTCGGCGGGCCTCCTACTCTCTCCTTCTGGTTCGGTCATGGCATTGCCTCCCGCTTCACCTACTCGCCCATGCATCCACTCCGCGGCCACGGGCGGCAGGCTGCTTCTTCTGAAAGTGTAGCCTGGCGGTAGTCGAGATACCAGCGCATCCTCAGGACGCGATCGCGATCGCCGCCCATGCCACGAAACCAGTTTGCCAAAGGTAATCGGATAAGCGTATGCTGTCTCGCACCGAGAAGTGTTTCTGGTTTGGCAATCGGTAGGCTCAACCGATCTCGATCTTCCGCTCCGGCGTGCTTCATGATCGTTTTGACCCGCGCGCCGGCCAGAACCGACCCAGACAACCGAGGAGGGAATCCAGGACAATGTCGCTCGTGATCACGGTGAATGGCTCCAAGCATACGGTAAAAGCCAGTCCCGATACACCATTGCTCTATGTGCTTCGCAATGAATTATTGCTCCAGGGTCCGCACTTTGGCTGCGGCCTCTCCCAATGCGGCGCCTGCGCCGTCCTGATGGGGCACACTCAAATTCGTTCCTGCGTGACCCCGGTCGTGGGCGTGGTGGGCCAGCCCATCACCACCCTGGAGGGCCTCCCCGCCCTCCATGCCCAGACTAAAGGCCAACCGGCGACCGCGACGACTCTTCATCCCCTGCAGCAGGCGTGGATCGACGAGCAAGTGCCCCAGTGCGGCTACTGCCAGAACGGGATGCTGATCCAGGCGGCTGACCTGCTCATGAAGCACGCGCACCCCACGGACGCCCAGATCCGCCAGGCCATGAATGGCCATCTCTGCCGCTGCGGCACCTATTCGGCGATTATCCGCGGCATCAAGCGCGCCGCCGCCACGATGGCATAGAAAGGAGGCTGCCATGAGCACCCCAATCAAGGAGAAGGGCCTATCCCGCCTCGACTTTCTCAAGGCGAGCGGCGCGTTGGTCATTGCTTTCAGTCTCCCTCTCACCCTCAAGGCCGGGAGCGCCAAGGCAGCGGGGCACGGCGCGTTCCCCCCGGTCAATCCGGCCGAGATGGATGCCTGGCTCGCCATTGGTCCCGATGGCATGGTCACGCTCTTCACCGGGAAGGTGGAGTTGGGCGGTGGGGTTCTGACCGGCTTCGCCCAAATCGTGGCCGAGGAGCTGGACGTGCCGTTTAGCAGCATGGCGGTGGTGAGCGGCGACACCTTGCTCACCCCGAACCAGGGCTTTACCGCCGGTAGCAGCACCATTTCCGGCGCGGGCCCTCTGTTCCGGCAGGTAGCGGCCGACGCGCGATACGCCATGCTGCAACACGCGGCCGCCCACATGGGCGTGCCCGCCGCCAGCTTGACGGTGAAGGCCGGGGTGGTGAGCGTCAAGGGGAACCCGGCCAAGTCTATTTCCTACGCGGATCTGGTCGGCGGCAAGCCCTTCGCCGCGCTCCTGCCGATAAAGTCATCCGGCTTCGGCGGCATTCAGGTCGGCGGCAAAGGCGTTCCGAAGAAGCCGTCCCAGTACACCACGGTCGGCCAGCCTCTTCCACGGATCGATATTCCGGATAAAGTCACCGGCAAGTTTGCCTTCGTGCAGGACGTGCGGATACCGGGGATGTTGCATGGCCGGGTGATCCGTCCCTCGGGCATCGGCTCGCAACTGATCAGTTTCGGCGCGCCGCCCAAAGGGGTGCGCGTGCTGCGAGAGCACAACTTTCTCGGCGTGGTAGCCGAAAATGAGTGGGATGCGGTGCAGGCGGCCCAGAATCTGCCGGTCAAGTGGTCGAGCTGGAAGGGTCTGCCGGCGATGGCGGATCTCTATTCGGCTATCCGCTCCGACGCCAGCACCTACAGCGTGGTTGCCTCCGGCGGCAATGTCTCGACCGCGCTCGGCGCCGCCAAGACGACTCTGCAAGCCAGCTACACTACCCCCATCGAAACCCATGGATCCATCGGACCCTCCTGCGCGGTGGCCGAGATCAAGGACGGGGTCGCCACAGTCTGGTCGGGGACCCAGGATCCTTCCTTTTTGCGTGCCAACGTCGCCGACCTGCTCGGTCTGGCGATGGATAACGTCCGGGTGATCTGCGTCGAAGCGTCGGGGTGCTACGGACGGAATGGGGCCGACCCGGCCGCCATTGATGCCGTGATCATGGCCAGGCTGGCGGGGAGACCGGTTCGCGTCCAGTGGATGCGTTGGGACGAGCATGGCTGGGATCCGAAAAGTCCCGCGACCGTCCACGACCTGGTCGGCGGCGTCGACGCCAAGGGGCAAATTTCCGCCTGGCAGCATGAAGCCTGGATTCCAGCTCAATTCTCCACCAACATCATCGGCGGCACCCTGGTGGGACATCCACTCGGCATGGGATCGAACGGTGGCTTCGATGGACCGATGATCTACAACTTCCCCAGCTTCAGCCAGATTCAACACGGCGAGGGCAATCTCTTCTCCAACACCCCCGAGAGCGTGGGGATAATCAGCGCCTGGATGCGTTCGCCCGGCCAATTCCAGGTCAACTTCGCCATGGAATCCTTCGTGGATGAATTGGCGAGCGCGGCGGGCGCCGATCCAGTGGAGTTTCGGCTCCGCCATCTCACCGACTGGCGGTTGATAGCCTTGCTGAAAGCGGTAGCCAAGGCGGCGAACTGGCAGCCCCGGACCTCGCCCCAGGCACATGCGCTTACCGGCAAGGCCGGGATTGCCACCGGACGGGGAGTCGCGATCTCCAATCGAGGCGGCACCTTGAACGCCCAGGTGTCCGAGGTGGAGGTCAATCGGGCGACCGGCGAGATCCAGGTTACCCGTGTCTTTGCCGGCCAGGATAACGGACTCACGATCAATCCACGGGCGGTGAAGCTCCACATGGAGGGGGCGATCACCCAGACGGTGAGCCGAACCCTGCTGGAGGAAGTGACCTTCGACCAATCGAACATCACCAGCACCGATTGGAGTACCTATCCCATCTTGACCTTTAGCGGCGCGCCGGTGATCGAAACCCTGCTCATCGACCGGCCGGAGTTGCCGGCGACCGGGGTAGGCGAGCCCTCCGTCAATCCAGTCGCCCCCTCGATCGCCAACGCGGTGTTCGACGCGGTTGGGGTGCGTATTCGCCAACTGCCGATGCGTTCAGATCGGGTGAAGGCGGCGATCCAGCAAGCCCTGCAAGCAGCTTCGGCCAATAAGAGTTAGAGGCCGAGCGCCGGATTCACCAGGGGTGGGGGCCAATACGTCTCCACCCCCCCCACCGCCGGTGGACTCATCCGACTTGTGGCCGTCGTGGGACACGAGGAAATCGAGGGGGTTGAGTACGGGTGGGCGATAGGCTATGCTTGACTTTGGATCACCCGTGTCGTCGTGCTTCGTCGCTTGAGGCAAAGGAGAGGACTACCAATGAACGACTCTCATGTGTATGCCGTGCCGCCCGCTGACCGCGCGTCCTTGCCGGCTCTCGACTCTCGCAAGCATGCCCGACGCCGTATCTGGCAGCGGCGCCTGATCCTCGCCCTGCCGAGGCTTTCGCTCGTCCTGGTGGTCGCCGTCCTTGCCCTTGGGGCCAGCCTCCAGTTCTCTTCCAGCCGCGGCGCCCAGGATTCGGCCCCGATCTATACGGTGGATCAAGTCCAGGCCGGCCTGCGCGCGAATCCCTCGGCCTGGACCGGCCAGGAGATTCGGGTGTATGGCGTCCTGCAGGGGCCGTTCGTCTTCTGCGCCAAGGTCACCCCCTGTCCAGCCGCCACCCTGGGGCTGGTCGATGACGGGAACGGCATTCTCGGCTCAGGCAATTACCTGCCGGTGGTGATAGGATCCATGGATAGCGCGGCCCTGCCGTATAACGTACCGGCAACCTTTACCTTGAAGGTGAAGGCGGCACCGGACGCCTGCGCGCGGAACGCGGCTATCCTCTGCTACCAGGCAGCGCTGCAAGATACGGGATCAGTCTTCTCCGGGGAATGATCGCTAACTACACTACGATCTGAAAATGGTCCTCAATCCCGCGCTTATAAGCGCGGGATTGAGGACCATTTTCAGATCGTAGCCAAGCGCGGCTTACCCCGCTTGGGCGGCAACCGTGACTGGTTGGTTCGCTGCCGACGCCTCGACGGCCTGGCTGTCGAGTGCCGCCCGGCGGAGCAGCAAGCCCAAGAGCGCCGCCACGACGGCGGCCGCCGCGACCACGTGAAAGCTGTCGTCGAACGCGGCGGCCGCCGCCCGACTGAGCGCCTCTTGCAAGGTCCGCGAAAGGATGGCGTGTGAGCCCCGCGGCGGATGGGCGGCGAGCGCGGCCCGTACCTCGCTCACATGGGTGGCGGCACGCGAACTGAGAACGGTTGCCAGGCCCGCCACGGCGATCGAACTGATCACCTGTTGCAGCGCCGTGCTCAGGGCGCTCACGCGGGCGACCAGAGCCCGAGGAGCCGAGCTAAGCACCTGCGTATTCAGGGACATGATCATCAGTCCCATGCCCATCCCATAGAGCGCCAGGGGCAGAACGAGATCCCAGCCACGGGTGGTGATTCCGACCGTGGCCAGCAGCAGCCCCGCCGCTACCATAATCGCGGAGCCGACCACCACGAGCGGGCGGGCTCCGATACGGTCAAACAGCACGCCGCCGATCGGCATGAAGATCATGGTACCGATCGCCTGGGGGATCAACGTGAAACCGGTATCGAGGGCGCCATAGGCACGTACCTCTTGCATGAACAGCGGCACCAGAAAGAGCGCCCCAAACAGGGCGAACTGGCCCGCCCACAGACCCAGAATGGCCAGGTCAAAGTCAAGCGAGCGGAAGACCCTTAACTGGAGCAGCGGCGTGGCGGCGCGCAGTTCAACCACGATGAAGGCGATGAGCGCCAGGGAGCCGACGACGATGCCGCCGATCGTGGTGGAGGATGTCCAGCTCGTGCTCCCTTCGGAGATACCATAGACGAGGGAGGCAAAAGCCAGCGGTCCCAGAAGTATGCCGGCGTAGTCGAGTGATTCGACCCGGCCGCGCTCCACTGCCGGAAGGCCCCGTAGGCCGAGCAGCACCCCGACCACCCCCACCGGGAGATTGATCAGGAAGATCCAGCGCCAACTGGCATCCTGTACCAGCCAACCGGCCAGTACCGGGCCAATGGCTGGGCCCAGCAGAATTGGGATACCCATCAGGCCGGTCACCATGCCTACCCGCTCCGGCGGAGCCAGGCGGTAGATATAGGCCAGAGCCACGGGGAAAATGAAACCTCCGCCCAGGCCCTGCAGCACCCGAAACGTGATCAGCATACCAGTACTCTGGGCGGTAGCACAGAGCGCGGAGCCGACGGTGAAGAGCACGATGGAGGTGAGGAACACCTGCTTGGCGCCGTAGCGGTCCGAAAGCCAACCGGCCAGCGGGATGACCGCCGCCTGGGCCAGGGTATAGCCGGTAATCACCCACTGGAGCGTGGAGAGAGGGGCGTGAAATTCCCTGACGAGAGTCGGCACGGCCACGTTGGTAGCCGTGGTGTCGAGCACCGCCATGAAGGCGCCGATGATGATGGTGATAAGCGGCGCCAGAATGGCGCGGAGGCTGAAGGCTGGAGCTTCGATAGTCGTAGGCGCCAGTGCCGCTGGACTTGCCATGATCCTGTTGTCCTTTCCCTGCGCGATTTTGCCTTGAGTACCGCCGTGGAGGATTCACCGATCCTCGGTGGGAACCAGGGCTGCCGCGAGGCGCCCGCCAGTCATGGTCGTGGGTTGGGTACACTGGCAGAGGCATGGATTTTTCATCCTTTCGGTTCGTGGCGGTTGGGCCATTGCAGGCAATCCTCAAACCCTGTAATGTGAATTAGAGTTCCGGTTCCGATAACGGTCAGTATGAACCTTAGTTCCGTTTCTGTCAAGAGCGATCTCACTATTGGGTGGAGGAGTGATTGGTGTCGTCGGAGGTGACGCAGGGCAGGCGCGCGGACGCCGTGGCCAACCACGCGCGCATTCTTGAGGCGGCCAGTCTGGTGCTGGGCGAGCGCGGGCTGGATATGGAAATGGATGAAGTGGCTTCGCGCGCCGGCGTGGGAGTGGGCACCCTCTATCGCCACTTCGCCAACCGTGACGCGATGGTGCATGCCATCCTGACTCAGACCTTTGAGGACTTTCTTACCCGCCTGCGCGCCGCTGCCGCCATCGAGGATCCCAGGGTCGCATTGCGGGAGATCCCGTTCACGCTCGTCATGCTCCAGTCAGTCTTTCCGGTCCTGCGCGATCCCCGATGCACGAAACTCATGCACGATATGAAGCACGAAGTGAGCCAGCCCATGGTCGGTGAGGTCACTGATTTGGTTTCGGGACTCGTGGAACGCGGCGCTCGGAGCGGCGCCTTTCGCGCGGACCTGGACCCGGCGGCAACCGCCAGCGCGATTCTCGGCTCGATCGGCGCCGTGCTCGAGAACCTCGGCGCCAAGCGCCCATTACTCGAACTGGCGGAGATACTCGCGGATCTCCATCATGGCATGGTTACCGCGCGCCGCTGAACGGAGATACCCGCTCGAACGCCGGCGCATTCCCACTCTGGGGCTCACTCGTGGTGACCCCTGGCGACAGGGATCCGGCTTACCCGAGTCCCAGCGTCTGGTACGCCAGCGGATAGCCGAACGCGGCGGGTCCGACCACCGCCAGGGCCGCCGGAGTGGTCATCCGGGGATCGGCCTGAAAGCCAAGCACCACCACATGATGGCCTGCCCGCGCCTGATCCGCCCCGACCGGCTCGCCCGTCTCGTCGTCGATCAGGCTGATCACGTCGGGAGTAACGGCAACCAGGGCGGCATCGTGGTGCGCGGTAAGGTATTCATTCTGAAAGTCTAGCCGCAGGGTGCCCGCGAAGCGGCCCGCGTACCCTTCGATAGTCACCGTGCCATGGAGCGGTCCGCGGGCCGCGCGGCGATTCACCGTCGTGACCAGCCCATGAAACAGCACGCAGCCGCCGAGATTTCGGAGGTCGAGCGAGGGCAACTCCTGGCGATCCGCTCCGCGCCGGACGGCCCGCCCGATCGCCCAGGCCCTGGTGTAGCTACCCGGAACGATCGCCTGCCGCCGGGCCGGCCCGAACGGCGCCGGGCGGGCCAGGTAACTCATGCCGCCCATGGCGATCGTGATCGCGCGCCCCAGGCGTTCAGTCGGTTTCGGATCGCGGGTGCCGGGGAGGATGGCGGTATTCCCCTCGTCGTCGCAAAAGGCGCACGGCACCGGTTCCTCGGCATAGATACTGAGGGTATCCATGTAGAGGTCGGGAAAGGCGCGGCCCATGGCGTCAGCGTCCAGGACCGGGAGCCGCAGATGCGCGGCGGCAAGCAGCGGCATCATGCTGTTCATCCCCCCCAGTTCATCGCACATCAGGGCGCCGGCCCGCGCCCCAAGATGTGCCTCCAGTGCCTGGACCGCGCGGCTCGGCTCCGTCCCCCGTCCGAGGCGTTCGCTGAATACCAATGGGGTGCCAACCTGGGCCACCGCGACCACCAAGGGCGTATCCTCCTGGGACTCCACGGGTACGATGGTGATCGGGTCGGTATGGCGCAACGCCTCCAGGACCAGCAGCTTTGCTAACTCGGCCGGCCCGCCCCCTCCCGAACCAAGGACGCCGGCTCCCAGGGCGATGGCGTCCAGATCCGCCGTGCTGAGCACCCACGGTTGGCGGGGCGGCTGCTCACCGTTCATGGACCGCCCCCACGCTCAAGGAGCCAAATGCCTTGACCCGGACACGGGTGACGTTGCCGGGTAAATAGGTCAGCGGCGCGTCCTCGGCCCAGGCTACCCGCACCGAGGCGGGGTCCGCCCCCGCCGCCACGGCCTGGCCAACCGCCTCGGAGACGGCCAACGCCAACGTCTCCTGGCGTGACACGCCTTCCAGCGAGACGATGCGATCGACCTCGCCCGACACCGGGGCCATGGCGGCGCCCACCGCGTTGGCTACCGCATAGTGTTCGGGGACGACGGTACGCCGCGGGGCCAGGGCGGCGGCGGCGAGCGGGGCGCTCCCTCCCACCAGGATCAAGGGGACGCCGTCCGAAATGGCACCGGCGCGCTGCACCGCTCGGCGCAATGGCGTCCCCAGAATGGCGAGAAGATCCGGGGCCGCCGCCCGGAGATGGGCGACGCGGGCCGGGTCGCCCAGGGCGATCAGACCCGCCGCCACGGCGACATCGGTAACGGTCGTCGTCTCCCCTCCGAACACCAGGGCTTGATCACGGAGCCGCGGCCCCACGGAGTCAGGTTCGATCCGCCAGGGCGGCCCGGTCACCACGCAATCCCCTCCCATCGGCACGGTCACCAGATCCGGCATGCGCGAGTTGGTATGAACTCCTCCCACGCGCGCCGCCTCGGTCTCCTCCCGGGGGAACCCGTCGACCAGGGCGCCAATCCGCATGGCGCTGCCTCCGGCATCGATCACTACCGCGTCCCGCAATCCGGTAAGAAACGCGGCGCCGCGGACACTATTGGCATGGCCAGAGGAAAAGGTGAGGACGGGGAAGCGTTCCGCGTGCTCGCTGGTCATCAGGGTTCCGTCGTTCTGAGTCAGATAAAGGGGGGCGGCGATCCCCTGCCGGCGCAGGATGGCGCGCAGGTCGGCCAGCACTCCACGGGCGCCGGGCCGGAGACAGGCGTTGATGATCGCGGCGTTCTCCCGGCCCAGCAGTCCCAGCCGCCCGATCTGGTGCGAAAGGCTGATTGCTGCCTCGGGGAGCGCCGCGCGCAGGATCTCGACCGCCTCGAGTTCGGCGGCGCCGGAGACCGGCGAGAAGATGGCCGAGATCGCCACTGACTGAATGTCATGGAGCCGGAGGTCCGCCGCAATCCGCCGCAGTTCGTCGGGACGGATAGGGGAGAGCACGCGACCGTCGAAGTGATGCCCGCCATGGGCCAGGTAGCAGCGGCAATCGGCGGCGGCGCGGGCGTCGGCGGGCCAGTCGGCCATGGGAGGAAGGCCCTCGGTGGCGGGGAGGCCGAGCCGGATGCAAGCGGCGGGGGCCAACCGGCGTTCCTCAAAGGCGTTGGCGAAATGGGTCGTCCCGACCAGCACGGCGGCAATCGAGGCGGGGGTCAGGCGCGCCTCGTGGATGATCTGCTCGATGGCGGCGGCGATCCCTTCCGTCACGTTGGCCGTGGCGGGCAGCTTGGCGGCCACCACCACGCGGGCGCCGTCCATCACCACGGCGTCGGTACTGGTGTGGCCGACATCCAAGCCAATCCGCACCTGACGAGGTTCCTCGGCCGGGGCGACCCGAGCGCCGATGTTGTGGCGATAGTCGATGCGCCCCTCCGCCTCCAGGCGGCGTATCGCCTCGCGCACCGGCACCTGGCTGATCCCCAGTTCCTCGGCCAGGGCGTCTATCACCAGACGATGACCGGGCGGATAGGCACCCTCCAGGATGCGCGCGCGGATCAGCCGATAGGCCCGTTCGTGCTTGCTCACCTGGTTATCCGGTGTCGTCACGTCTTCATTGTCCGTGCCTCCGCGATCCGCAATAGGGGGCCGCTTCATCATATAGGATAGCTACATTTGCCTTGACAGGCGGCGCCGGAATGGATTATCGTACGGGATAAATCATATACGATTTATATGATTCTTCGTTTGCCCGCCGGCGCGGAGCGACATCCCGCGATGGCAACAGCTGTAAGGGGCACGACCGATGAATAATCTGGATCAGTTACTCTCCTCCGTGGTGGCCGGCGATCTCTCGCGCCGCGATTTCATGGCCCGCGCTGCCGCGTTGGGAGTGGGAGCGGTTGCCCTCTCGCAAATGGCCAACGCGCTGGACGCCCATGCCGAGCGGGCCACGAGCGGCCTCAACACGCTCACCCTCAACGCGGTCCAGGTGTTCGGCAATATCGATCCGGCAATCGGCAATGACTACACGCAGCAGATGGCCCAGATCAACTTCTATGATTCACTCCTCGCGGCGACCGCCGGGGCCGGGGTAAAGCCCCTCCTCGCCGATCACTTTACCGCCTCACCCGATGCCAAGGTATTCACCGTCGTGCTGAAGAAGGGGATCAAGTTCCACTCTGGGACCGAATTGACCGCCGACGATGTGGTCTATTCCATGCAGCGCGCCCTGACCATCGCGTCCACCCCAGCCGCCGTCTGGCAGGGCGTCCTCAAGCCGGCCGGCGTCAAGGCGCTGGACCGCTACACGGTGCGCTTCACCCTCGAACAAGCCTTTGCCCCCTTCCCGAACACGCTGCCCGGGCTCTACATCCTGGACAAGACGCTGGTCGCCTCGCACCACAAGAGCGGCAAATACGGAGCCAACGGCGACTACGGCACCGCGTTTCTAGCAAACAACGAGGCCGGCTCGGGACCCTACACCCTGGAAAGCGATGTTGAGGGCAGCGAGCTGAAGATGAAGAAGTTCCCCGGCTATTTCCGCGGCTGGCATGCCAACTCCATCGACGAAATCCGGGTGCTGATCGTGACCGCCGATGCCACGGTGATCTCGTTGGCCAAGACCGGCGTGTTGGACATGACCAGCCAATTCCAGGGCATCCCCGCCTACACTACCCTGAAGAATCTCGGGTTCAAACTGTTCACGGCGCCCACCGAAACCGTGTTCTATCTCAAGATGAACATGGCTCTCGCGCCCACCGACGACATTCACGTCCGCCGGGCCATCGCCCTGGCCTTCGACTACAACACCACCCGTACCCGGCTCCTGCCCGGCGCCCCGGTCAATGGTCCCCTCGCTCCTATCTTCAAGGATGCCTATAATGGCAGCCTGCCCGCGATTCAGCAGAACCTGACCGCCGCCAAGGCCGAGTTGGCCAAGAGCAAGTACGCCGGGAAGGGTGCCATTCCTCTCACCTTCAGCTACGTGACCGGCTCCAGCTTCGAGGCACAGATCGGGCTGTTGTTCAACAGCGTGATGTCCAGCATCGGCTTCAAGGTGACCCTCAATCCTCTCCCCTGGAACCGGATCACCGAAATCGCCGCCAAGTCGAGTACCACCCCCAACGTGACCGAGGTCTTCTATGGCGTGACCTACCCCTCGCCCGACGCCATGTTCTTCGTGCAGTATGATTCAAAGTCGGCCGGCACCTGGGCCTCCATGGAGTGGTTCAACGACCCTCAGGTGGACTCGCTGATCGCCCAATCGCGGGTGACCGTGGACACCGCGAAGCGGAACGCGCTCTACAAGCAGATTCAGGCCCGGATCGTTGCCCTTCAGCCCGATGTCTTCGTCCTGGCGCAACTGTTTCAGCAGGCGGTGCGCCCGAGCGTGACCGGTTTGCAGTATATTCCCGCCGCCCAATATCAGTTCTACAACCTGAGCAAGTCCTAGCCCGGGCACCGAGTGAACTACGGTTCTTTCCTTACCCGGCGCACCGGCCAGGCCATTCTGGTGCTGCTTGGCCTCTCGGTGCTCATGTTCGTGCTTGCCCGTATCGTGCCGGGGGATCCGGGGCGTCTCGCCCTGGGCCCCACGGCCACGGCGTCCCAGGTTAAGTCGCTGGACCATGATTTCGGCCTGGACCAGCCGATCTGGGTCCAATACGCGAAATATCTGGGGAACGCCACCCACGGTGACTTCGGCCAGGCCCTCCTGACCCGGCGGTCGGTGGAGCGGGACATGCAGGACTCCTTCCCCGCCACCCTGGAACTGGTGCTGGCCTCCACGATCATCGTGGTGGGGATTGGCGTTCCCCTCGGCGTCCTGGCCGCCCTCAATCGTGACGGTCCGATCGACGCGGCGACCCGGCTGCTGGCCCTGGTTGGGGTCGCGGTGCCCGACTTCCTGCTCGGGATCGCCCTGCAACTGATCTTCGGCTATTGGCTGGGCGTCTTGCCGATTAGCGGACAGATCGACCCCAATCTGCAGTTCTCCACCTCGTTCACCGGGATGGTCCTGCCCGATGCCCTCCTGCAAAGGAACTGGCCGGTGCTTGGTAGCGCCTTCACCCATCTGATCCTCCCCGCCATCGCCCTCTCCGCCGCCGGGCTCTCCCAGGTGGTCCGTTTGCTGCGGGCCAGCATGATCGAGGTGCTGCGGCGCGAGCATGTGCGGGCCATGGAGTTGCGCGGGGTCTCTCGCATGCGCATCGCCTTCAAGTACGCGCTCAAGCCGGCCCTGATCCCGGCCCTGACCGTGGTCGGGCTAACCTTCGCCTCCCTGTTCGGCGAGGCCTTCTTGATCGAGGCGGTCTTCTCCTGGCCCGGAATTGCCGCCTACGGGCTGCGCGCCATGCAGGAGAAGGATTTGAACGCGATCGTCGGGGTTGTCCTGGTGGTGGGATTGATGTTTTCACTCGCCAACCTGGCCATGGATCTGCTCCGCGGCTACCTGGATCCGCGGATTCGTCTGAAGGGAGCGGCCTGAGATGGCGGCCTCTGGCTTGCCGGCCGCCGAGGCGATGGCCCGCTCCACCAGTGTCCGCGCCGACTGGCGGCGGACCTGGTACCGCTTCATCCATAATCCGACCGCCGTGATCGGGCTGATCATCACCGTGCTGGTCATTCTGATCGCCCTGCTGGCGCCGGTGATCTCCCCCTTCCCCTCGTCCGCCGGGAACTTCGTCGATTTCAGCCATATGCTCACCCCGCCTTCGTGGCCGCATGTGCTCGGCACGGACAACGCGGGCCGCGACATGCTGACCCGGATCCTCTATGGCTACCGCATCTCCCTGGCCCTGGTGGTGGTGGTCCTGCTGATTGGGGTGCCACTGGGCGTGTTCATCGGTCTGGTGGCCGGCTATTACGGCGGCTGGGTGGAAGCGGTCTTGATGCGGTTTACCGACATCTTCCTGTCCGTGCCCGCCCTGGTGATGGCCATGGCGATCACCAGTGTGCTCACCCCGAATCTCCTCAACGCGATGATCGCGGTCAGCGCCCTCTGGTGGACCTGGCATGCCCGCCTGGTGCATGGGATCACGGTCTCGCTCAAACAGGAGGACTACGTGGACGCGGCCCGCTTGATGGGAGCAAGCTCGCTCCACATCATGCTGCGCGAGATTCTTCCCAACGCGATGTCGGCCATCCTGGTCAAGATCACCCTCGACGCGGGCTTCGTCATTCTGATCGGGGCCGGCCTCAGCTATCTCGGTCTGGGGGTGCAGCCGCCCCAGGCGGACCTCGGGACGATGGTGGCGGCCGGCACCCAGGATCTGCCAAGCGGCTGGTGGGAGACGGTTTTTCCCGGTCTGGCTATATCCCTGGCCGTGCTCGGCTTCAACCTCCTGGGCGATGGCCTCCGCGATCTGTTCGACGTGGATGTATGATGAACAATACACACTCGCTCCGCCTCCGCGATCTCTCGGTCACTTTCAAGGGCTTCGAGGGCACGGCGCGGGTGGTCGACCACGCCTCCCTCACCGTGAACGCGGGCGAATTGGTGGGGGTGGTCGGGGAGACCGGCTGCGGCAAATCGGTGCTGATGCGCGCCGTGCTCGATCTGCTCCCTGCCCGGACCACGCGCATCGACGGTGCCGTGGAGTTCGATGGCACCGATCTGCGCCGGCTCTCGCGCCGGGCGCGCCGGGCCGTGATCCTGGCCCAATTCAACATGGTCTTCCAGGATCCGGTGGGCTCGCTCAACCCGTTTTTCACGATTGGGCAGCAGGTCCGCGAGGTGCTGGTCCAGGCTAATCGGCGCCTGGGCCGGCGCGAAGGCGGGGCCGCGTTGGACCAGCGGGCCCGCGCCCTCCTGGGCCGTGTGCAACTGGACGACCCGGATCGGGTGCTCCGCGCTTATCCGTTTCAGCTCTCGGGGGGGATGAATCAGCGGGTCTCCATCGCCCTGGCCCTCTCGACCGAACCCTGGCTGATCGTCGCCGACGAGCCTACTACCGCCCTGGATGTCACGGTGCAGGCGGAGATTCTCGCTCTCTTCTCGCGTCTAGTCCGCGAGGAGGAGCGCTCCGCCCTGTTGATCACCCACAGCATGGGGGTGGTGCGGACCACGGCGGATCGGGTGCTGGTGATGTACGCGGGGGTGGTGGTGGAGGAGGCGCCGACGGCGTCCCTCTTCGCCGCCCCGCGTCACCCCTATACGGTGGGCCTGCTCGACTGCGTGCCCCGCCTGACTGGGCAGGAGATGGCCAAGGGTATTCCGGGCACCCTCCCCAACTACACCGCCGCCCCGAGTGGCTGCCGCTTCCATCCCCGTTGCCCGCACGCCATGCCGATCTGCGCGGCGGAGCGCCCGCCGGACTTCACGGTAGATCAGGGGCATCGAGTCGCCTGCTGGTTGTATGATGGCACGCGCTGAATTGGCTGAGGGGGCCAGGACGCCCGACTTTGATTCAGTCGCCGCGCCGGCGCTCCTGGAGGTGCGCGCGCTGCGGCAATATTTTAAGAGCGAAGGCAGCCGCGAGCTCAAGCGGGCGGTGGATGGGGTCTCGCTTGCCCTGCGGCGGGGCGAGATCCTCGGGGTGGTGGGAGAATCGGGCTCGGGGAAATCGACCATCGCGCGGAGCGTGGTCGGCCTCTACCGGCCAACCAGCGGTGAGGTGCTCCTGGATGGGCATCCTTTGCCGGCGGGATCGCGCCGCCGCTCCCGCGAACAGAAGCGCCGTCTGCAAATGGTCTTTCAGAATCCCGCCTCGGCCCTCAATCCGCGGCGGACGATCGGCCAGGCGCTGGCCCTTCCGCTCCGCATCCATCGCGACCTCCGCGGACAAGCAGCCCGGCGGGAGATCGAGCGGCTGTTGACACTGGTCGAATTGCCCGGTGAGTTCGCGGGCCGCCATCCCGCCGCGCTCTCCGGTGGGCAGCGCCAGCGGGTGGCGATCGCGCGCGCTCTCGCGGCGGGGCCCGATCTCCTGATTCTGGACGAGCCGACCTCGGCCCTCGACGTGTCGGTGCAAGCGAAGATGATCGATCTCCTGCTAGCTCTGAAAGCCCAACTGGGCCTGTCCTATCTGTTCATTACCCACGACATCAGCCTGGTCCGCACGATCGCCGATCGGGTGGTCGTGCTCTACCAGGGACGGGTGCGCGAGGCCGGACCAATCGCCGAGGTGTTCCATGAGCCGCGGCACCCCTATACCCGCCTGCTGATCTCCGCCGTGCCCGTAATCACGCCCGAGGAGGAGGCGCTTCAGCCCCGGATTCCCGCGGATCTGCCAGGGAACGGCCGTTCTACCCCGGAGCCCGACGTGGGCTGCGCCTTCGCCCCGCGCTGTCCCTCGGTGATGGAGCGCTGCTGGACGCGCCCACCGCCGCTCTTCAGGACGGACCACGTGGATACCAGATGTTTTCTTGAGGAAGAGACCGGAACCAGACTACCGGAAGAAGGAGAGTGATCATGCTGAGAATCGGGATCGACGTGGGCGGGACCAATACCGACGCCGTGGTCATGGATGGCCCACGAGTGGTCGAGTGGATCAAGATGAACAACTCGGAGGACATCACCACCGGGGTGACCGAGGCCCTGCGCCAACTGTTACTCAAGGCCGGGGTAGCCACGGGGGAGATCGGGGCCGTGATGATCGGGACGACCCAGTTCACCAACGCGGTGGTGCAGCGTCGCGACCTGGCCCCGGTCGCCGCCCTCAGGTTGTGCCTCCCCGCCGCCCAATCCCTCCCTCCCATGGTGGACTGGCCGGACGATCTGCGCCAATCGGTGGGGAACTGCTGGTTCCTGGCCCACGGCGGCTATGAGTTCGATGGGCGCGAGATCTCGCCTCTGGACGAGGAGGAGATCCGGGGCATCGCCGGGAAAATCCGCGACCGCGGGATCGGCGCCGTGGCGGTTTCGGCGGTGTTCTCGCCGATCAACGCGGCCATGGAGCAGCGGGCGGCGGCCATTCTGACCGAGGAATTGCCCGGCGTGCGGGTCACCCTGTCCGAGCAGATCGGCCGGGTGGGGCTGCTCGAGCGGGAGAACGCGGCCATCCTGAACGCCTGCCTCCAACCTCTGGGGGGCCGGGTAATCGACGCCTTTATCGAGGCGCTGGTCGGGGCGGGGATCACCGCCCCGCTGTTCCTCACCCAGAATGACGGCACCCTGATGGCGGCCGATTTCGCCAAGCAGTTCCCCGTCCTCACCTTTGCCTCCGGCCCCACCAACTCGATGCGCGGGGCGGCCTTCCTCTCCGGGTTGCAGGAGGCGTTGGTGGTGGATATCGGCGGCACGACCACCGATGTCGGAGCCCTGCATCATGGCTTCCCCCGCGAGGCGGGAGTCGCGATCGAAGTCGGCGGCGTCCGCACCAACTTCCGCATGCCCGACGTGTACAGCATCGGCCTGGGAGGCGGGTCGCTGGTTCAGCGGGAGGGATCGGGGCCGCTCACGGTCGGGCCGCAAAGCGTGGGCTATAAGCTGGTGAAGGAGGGACTGGTATTTGGCGGCGCCACCCTGACCGCCACCGATATCGCCGTGGCGGCGGGCCAGGCCGAGGTGGGGGACAAGAACGCCGTGGCCCGGCTGGAGGCCGGGTTGGTGCGCGATGCCCTGGCGGTGATCGAGGAGATGGTGGAGACGGCGTGCGACCGAGTGCGCCTGACCGCCGATCCGGTCCCCGTCCTGGTGGTAGGCGGGGGCAGCATTTTGGTCCGCGACCAGATCGGCGAGTTGGTCTCCACCCGCCCGCCCTACTATCAGGTGGCCAACGCGGTGGGGGCGGCGATCGCCCAGATCAGCGGCGAGGTGGATCGGGTCTACGCCCTTTCCGACCTGCCGCGGGAAAAAGCGCTGGCCGACGCCAAGGAGCAGGCGACCGAGCGGGCCGTAGCGGCCGGCGCCGTTCGGGAGACGGTGGAGATCGTGGAAGTCGAGGAAGTGCCGCTGGCTTATCTGCCCAGCAACGCCACCCGCATCCGCGTGAAAGCAGTGGGAGATCTGGCTCGTGGCTAGCGCCGGACGGACCCTGACTATCGAGGACATTCGCGCCCTGGAGATTGGCGCCGCCATCCTGGGCACTGGGGGCGGCGGCAATCCGCACATCGGGCGCTTGCGCACCGAGCAATTGCTGAAGGCCGGGAAGAAGCTCACCCTCATTCCTCTGTCCGCTCTGGCGGACGAGGATATCGTGGTCAGCGTGGGCGGGATCGGCGCTCCCGTGGTGGGGATCGAGAAGATCGAGCGGGGCGATGAATGTTACCGGGCCATGCGCGCGGTCGAGCGGGCGGTGGGGAAGCCGGTCAACGCCCTGATCTCGGGCGAGATTGGCGGCGCCAACTCCATGGAGCCGATGATTACCGCCGCGCAGGCCGAGTTGCCGGTGGTGGACGGCGACGGGATGGGGCGGGCCTTCCCTGAATTGCAAATGTGTACATTCTTCGTCTACGGTCTGCACCCCTCTCCGGCGGCAATCGCCGACGAGAAGGACAACGTGGTAGTCTTCACCGGGGTACAGGACATGTATTGGCTGGAAAGGCTCTCCCGGGCCACGGCGGTCGATATGGGCGCCACGGCCGGCTATGCCACGCCGCCAATGCGGGGCGAGTTCGTGCGCCGGTTCGCGGTACCGGGAACGGTGACCCAGGCGATCGATCTGGGCCTGGCGGTGTTCGACGCCCGCAAACGGAAGGAGAACCCGGTTCAGGCGATTCTCCGTGCCTGCCATGGAGTGGCGCTCTTCGAGGGCAAAATCGTGGACCTCGATCGGCGACTGGCCCGTGGGTTCGCGGTGGGTCGTGCCACCCTGCACGGCCTGGGCGCCTACAGCGGCTCGGAACTGAAGATCGACCTGCAGAACGAGAACCTGATCGCGATCCGCGATGGCGTGGCGGTGGCGACGGTCCCGGACCTGATCTGCATGGTGGATCTGGAGACCGGGGAGGCGATCACCACCGAGGTGCTGCGCTATGGGCTGCGCGTGGCCGTCCTGGGCCTTCCCTGTCACGATCTGATGCGCACCCCGGAGGCGCTGCGGGTGTTCGGGCCGCGCGCCTTTGGCTACGACCTGGACTTTCATCCTTTGTCACAAGGAGGCGCCTGATGCGACTAGGGGCGCGGGTCTCCAGGCCCGCTTGGTTCGGCTTTCATCCTTTACCACAGGGAGGCGCCTGATGCAACGTATTGGTCCCGAGCGGATGGACGATCTGGCGCTGGGCGCCGCCGTGCTGGGCACCGGGGGCGGCGGCGACCCGCATATTGGGAAGCTCACGGCGATCGCCGCCATGCGCCAACATGGCCCGGTCGAGATGATCGAGATGTCCGACTTGAAAGACGACGATCTGGTAGTCTCCGCCGCCATGATGGGCGCTCCCACGGTGATGCTGGAGAAGCTGCCGCGGGGGGACGAAATCGTGGGCGCCTTCGAGGGACTGCAAACCTATTTGGGGAAGAAGATCACGGCGGTTACCCCGATCGAGGCGGGCGGCCTCAACTCCACCACCCCGTTCATCGTGGCGGCGGTGCTGGGTCTGCCGCTTCTGGACGCCGATGGGATGGGCCGGGCCTTCCCCGAGTTGCAGATGGTCAGTCCCACCATGCACGGCATCTCGGCCACCCCGATGGCGATTGGGGACGAGAAGGGGAACAGCGCCATCCTCAACACCTGCGACAATCCCTGGACCGAGCGGATCGCCCGCACCATGACCATTCAGATGGGCGGTGTCGCCTTCATCGCCATCTACTCGATGACCGGAGCCCAGGCACGCCAGTCGCTGATCGCCGGCAGCGTCAGTCTGTCCATCCGGCTGGGCGCGGCGATCCGGGCGGCGCGGCGGGAGAAACGCGACCCAATCGCCGCCTTGCTCGGGATCACCGGCGGTCGCCGCCTGTTCAGCGGCAAGATTATGGACGTGCAACGGCGGACCGAACGCGGCTTCGCCCGCGGCGAGGCGGTGTTCCGTGGCCTGGGAGAGGATGAGGGGCATACACTGGTCATCCGTTTCCAGAATGAAAACTTGATTGCCCTGCGCGACGACGAGCCGGTGGCCACGGTGCCCGACCTGATCACCGTGCTGGACGCTGAGAGCGGCGAACCGATCACCACCGAAAGCCTCCGCTTCGGCTTCCGCGTGGTGGTGGTGGGGATGCCGTGCGCCCCGGCCTGGCGCACCGCCGCCGGCCTCGCCCTGGTCGGTCCGAAGGTGTTCGGCTACGATGTGGAGTTCCGGCCGTTGTAAGTGCCACGATCCCCCGACTGAGGTCGGGTGGCAGGGACGGGACCGGCTGAGGCCGGGTGTGGCACGCCTGCGGTCGCCGTGGGCGGTGGAGACGACCAGGCATTGGTAGGGGCACCCCTCGTGGGTGCCCTTGGCGGCCCGCACCAGGGCATCCACGAGGGGTGCCCCTACATACCAGCGACAGTAATGCGGTCTGAGATAACACTAGGGTTCGTCGGGTTCGGCGCCCTCCCCAGGGAATATCTCGCGGATCGTCTTCAGGGATAGGACCAAACGGGCTGGCTCGTCCGCGCCCTGCTTATCGCCCTGATCCCGTTGATCCTGCTCGATCCGCTGGAAACCAAACTTCTCATAGAAGCCGGCCGCCCGCTCGTGCAAGGCGTCAACAATGACAGCCTTCACGCCGATTCCGCTCCGCGTCGTTCGCAAGACACGGCGCAGGGCGTTGAGGAGGAGATGCGATCCGAGGCCCTGGCGCGCGTACCGGGAGTCGACAGCCAGCCGCCCAAGGAGGGCGGCCCCGACTACCCGATAGCGTCCCGACTTTTTCGCCATTTCAGACGGCAAGCTGGAGACATCGACCGCTGTCGCCGAAAGGGTGTAGTAGCCAATGATCGTAGGGTTACCCGAAGCGCACAATACCCAGCACGACGCCAAATCGCGCTCCACATCCTGCCTGGCCCGCGTGCGAAGATAGTCCGTGAGCGATTCTTCATCGCAAGAGAAAGCGGCCCGATCATGGCGCCGATCGAGCGGCACGACTTCCAGGGTGCTGACATCCATGGGCGCCTGCGGATCAGCGGTCGCCAAAAGCTGCCTTGTAGCGCTCCGCTGCCTGCCGCAGGTAGGCATTGGCCGGTTCTGGATTAGAGATGGCCTCCATGAAGGCGCGTGCGCTCCGCTCGGAGAGCGTCATCACCTC
>DATLQX010000251.1:0-7689 GCA_035534995.1 Chloroflexota bacterium
TGTCTTGCATAGCCGCTCTCCCCACCTGGATCTGGCCCGCGATGGCCTGCTGATCCTTGGGATCGTGCTGCTCACGGGCACCATTGACGTGAGCGCCAGGTCGTTGTCTGAGTTACTCGGGAAACGGCTGGCCCGCGACGCGCGTGACGAACTGTACCTCAGTCTCCTGGGTAAGAGCCAGACCTTCCACAATCGACAGCGGGTGGGCGACATCATGGCCAGGGTGGCCAACGATGTGAATCGCCTGAGTGATTTGGTCGTGCCAGGTCTGGACGTGGTCTTCGATTCCACGTCGGCCATGATATTGCCCATGATCTTCATCGCCGTGCTCCAGCCGCAATTGCTGGTCGTTCCTCTTCTCTTCGCAATCGGCTACCTCTGGGGTGTGCGCCGCTATTTGCGCCAACTCCACCCAGTTACGGCGGCGCAGCGAGCGGAGTTCGGGGCGCTCAATGCCAGCTTAAGCGAGTCGGTGCGGGGTATCGAATTGGTCAAGGCGACGGGACAGGAGGAAGCGGAATTGGAAAAGTTCGCCGTCCGGGCCCGTGTCTATCGTGACCTCTCGGTCCGTGAAGGGCGGATTCAGGCGGTGTATCTGCCGCCTCTGATGCTGGCTGTCGCCTTTGCCCTCGCCATGGCGCACGCGCTCTTCCTGGTGTCGCGGGGTGAATTGTCGGTCGGCGGCCTCGTGACCTATTTCGGCCTGATCAGCGCCTTCCGCTGGCCGGTGTTCGCCTCCACCTTTTCCTGGGACGTGGTTCGGCAAGGGATCTCGGGCGCGGAGCGTATTCTGGCCCTGCTCCGCGACGAGGCAAACCTGGACCAAAACGAGCAGGGATACGCGAGGCCGATGCGGGGCGAACTGGCGTTCGACAATGTGTCGTTCAGCTATGAGGACCACCCCGCCCTGCGCGCGGTCAGCTTCCGCGCCAGGCCCGGCCAGACGGTGGCGATCGTCGGTCAGACCGGGGCCGGCAAGAGTACCCTGGCCCGACTGGTGAACCGGATCTACGACGTGGAATCGGGCGCCATCACGGTCGACGGCATCGACGTACGCGCCTGGAATCTCGATGCCCTCCGCTCGCGCATTGCCACCATCGAGCAGGATGTCTTCCTGTTTTCGCGCTCCATCGCCGAGAATATCGAGTTCGGGCTTGGTGGACGCGAGCGTGACCTGGATCCGGCGGCCCGGCGGGCGGCTATCGAGCAGGCGGCCAGGGATGCCCAGGCGCATGAGTTCATCATGCATATGAAAGACGGCTACGACACGGTAATTGGCGAGCGGGGGGTGACGCTTTCGGGCGGCCAGCGCCAGCGCCTGGCAATCGCTCGTGCCTTGCTTACCGATCCGACCATCCTCATTCTGGATGACTCCACCAGCGCCATCGACAGCGCCACCGAGGATGAGATTCAGAAGGCGATGCGCCGGCTGCTCAGCGGGCGGACCACCTTGCTGATCACGCACCGGCTCTCCCAGATCCGCTCGGCGGACTGGGTGCTCGTCCTCCACCAGGGGAAAGTTGAAGACCAGGGTACGCATGAGCAATTGTTGCGGCGGTGCGGATTGTATCGGAGAATCTTCGCCCATTACGAGCCGGCCCAGGCCCCCGAGCCGGCGGGAGCACGGTAAGCCCTATGGCTGATCTGTTTGGTGGTTTGGACGCGGAAGCCTACGACCGGAGCTATGGCGACCGAGTGCTGGTCGCCCGCATCCTCCGCTACTTTCGCCCCGTGCGGGGCAAGATGCTGGCGGTGGCGGGGTACGCGCTCCTGGGCGCGCTGATGAATCTGGCCTTGCCGATCGCGATCGCCGGCGCGGTTGGCGCCCTGGCCGGTTCGCGGACCACCGGAATGGCGAGCCTGTTGGTGGCTGCCATCCTGGCCTTCGGCGCCGCCGCCTGGGCCGTCAGCCTGGGGCGGCAATGGTTGACCGCGCGGGCGGTGGCCGACGTGGTTCTCAAGCTCAGGCTCGACGTGGTGGAATCAGTGCTGGCCCGCGATCTCTCGTTCTTCGACGAGTATCCCTCAGGGAAGATCGTCAGCCGGGTCACCTCGGATACGCAGGACTTCTCGACCGTGGTCACCCTCAGCCTCGAATTGTTGAGCCAGGTCATGTTGGTGCTCATTCTGGGCGGGATCCTGTTCACGATCAATGTCCGTCTGGCCTTTTTGACCCTCTTGATCGGGCCGCCGATCGTGGGGGTAGCGATCGCCTTCCGCGTGCTGGCCCGGAACATGTCTCGGCGCTCGCAGCGAGCCCTGGCCCGCGTGAACGCGGCGATCCAGGAGTCGATCACCGGCATGATGGTGGCGAAGGGCTTCCGCCAGGAAGGCTCCATGTATGGCGAGTTTCGCCAGGTCAACGATCAACGCTACCAGGTCAACTTCCGCGAGGGGCTGGTCTACAACAATATCTTCCCTGTCTTCGTGACCATCACCGGTCTCGGGACGGCGATCGTGATCTATTTCGGCGGCCTGCGCGCCCTCGACCACTCGATCTCAGCCGGAGTCTGGGCCCTATTCGTGCAAAGCATCGGCGTTTTCTGGATCCCCTTGATCAGCATCGCCTCGTTCTGGAGCCAGTTTCAGTTGGGTCTCTCGGCGAGCGAGCGCGTCTTTGCCCTGATCGACGCCGAGCCGCGGGTCCGCCAGACTGGCTCGCTGCCCGTGGGGCGGATTGCCGGTCGGATCGAGTTTCGTGACCTGGATTTCCACTACACCGAACCAGAGCAGGTGTTGCATGGCTTCAATCTGACCATCGCGGCGGGAGAAACTGTCGCCCTGGTGGGGCATACCGGGGCGGGAAAGTCTACCCTGGGCAAGCTGGTGGCTCGCTTCTATGAGTTCCAGGGGGGATCCCTGCTGATCGACGGGCAGGATATTCGCACCTTCGACCTGGCAAGCTACCGGCGCCAGTTAGGCGTGGTGCCGCAGGCGCCGTTTTTGTTTTCCGGCACGGTAGGGGAGAACATCCGCTATGCCCGGCCCCAGGCGAGCCCCGCCGAGGTGCGGGCGGCCGCCGCCGGGGTGGGCGGCGGTGACTGGTTGGCCGCCCTCCCCAGCGGGCTGGAGACTCCGGTGGGCGAGCTTGGCCGCGGTCTCTCGCTTGGCCAGCGCCAATTAGTGGCGCTGGCCCGGCTCCTCCTGCAAGGGCCCTCGGTGGTCATTCTGGACGAGGCGACCGCCAGCGTCGATCCGCTGACCGAGGCGCAGATTCAGGAGGGCCTGGACGAGGTACTTCATCACCGGACGGCCATCGTGATCGCCCACCGGCTCTCCACCATTCGCACTGTCGATCGGATCATCGTGTTGGATCACGGCTCGATCGTGGAGGAAGGAAGCCATGAGGCCCTGCTGCGGCGGGGCGGCCCCTATAGCCACCTCTACAATACCTATTTCCGCCACCAGTCGCCCGAGTACCAGCCCGGCGGCGGTTTCGTGCCGGTGGAAGCCGCGGGGTAGGGAGACTGGCGGATCTTACTCCCAGGAAAGCTCGGCGGCTGACTGGTATTCGGTCACCCGCGTCTCGAAGAAGTTCTTCTCTTTCCCCAGGTCCATGGTTTCGCTCATCCAGGAGAAGGGATTTGGCACCGAATACTGCGCGGGGAGCCCGATCCGCTCCAGTCGGCGGTCGGCGATGTGCTGAACGTACTGGCGGCACAGGTCGGCGTTGAGCCCCAGAACCCCGTTTGGCAGGCAGTCCTGGGCGTAGGCGGCCTCCAGTTCCACGGCCTCGCGGACCCGCGCGATCATCCGCTGCTGGAAGGACGCCGACCATAGGTGCGGGTTCTCGGCTTTGATCCCGTTGATCAGGTCGATGCCGAAGTTGAGATGGATAGTCTCATCGCGCAGGATGTACTGAAACTGCTCCCCAATCCCGGTCAGGCGATTCTGACGATGAAATGACAGAATCATCACGAATCCGGTGTAGAAGAAGATCCCTTCCATGATCACGTAATAGCCGATCAGGTTCTCCAGAAACCGGCGAGCCCCCTCCATGGTCTCGGTCGTAAAGGCGGAATCGAGCAGTCCGGAGGTCAATTCCATCTCCAGGGCATCTTTCCGGATGATGGTCGGCACGGTGTGGTACATGTCGAAGACCTCGCGCTGATCGAGACCCAGGCTCTCCACGATGTAGAGGAAGGCATGCGTATGTACGGCCTCCTCGAATGCTTGCCGAAGGAGGTACTGTCTGCATTCAGGGTTGGTGACGTGCTTGAAGATGGCGAGCACCAAGTTATTTCCTACCAGGCTCTCCGCCGTGGCGAAGAAGCCGAGATTGCGGACAATCACCAGACGTTCGTCGGGGGTTAGCACGGCGGATCGCCAGGTTTCGATGTCTCGCCCCATCGGAACCTCCGACGGCATCCAGTGATTGGCGCAACCGTTCCGATAGTGCTCCCACGCCCAGTGGTAGCGTAGGGGCGCCAATTGGTTGACGTCTACCTGCCGGCAATTGATTAGTTGCTTCATTGACACGCCTCGCAGTCTTCCTTGATGGAGCAGAGTGGGCCGGCGATCTCCGCGGGTTCCAGTTTCAGAGTCCGCTCGACCTGGATACCGCTGGACGGGCTGGCGCTCCGCATCCACCGGGGCTGGATCTCCCAGCGATTGATGTCGAGCGTAGACTTTTCCACCTGGGTAGCTGCCCGAGTGCGTAGGTAGTACGTCGTCTTGAGCCCGCTTTCCCAGGCCCGCAGGTAGGTCTCGTGGAGATCCCGACCGGTGGGGCGGTCCAGGTAGAGGTTAAGTGACTGACCCATATCGATCCATTTCTGACGCCGGGAAGCGCAGGCGATCAGCCAGGAGGGCGAGATCTCGAAGGCCGTGCGATACCGGTCTTTGAGGTGGTCCGGAATGCGGTCAATGTGACGCACCGAGCCATCGTAATACTTGAGGGCCTCGCGCATGTCCGCGTCCCACAGTCCTTCCGCCTTGAGGTCGCGTACAAGCGCGGCGTTGACCTGGGTAAACTCCCCGGACAGGTTGCTCTTCACGTAGAGATTGGCGTAGGTCGGTTCAATGGAGGGCGATACGCCGACGATGGTCGAGATCGTGGCCGTGGGCGCGATGGCCATGATCTGGCTGTTGCGCATCCCATGCGCCGCGATGGCCTGGCGCACCTCTTCCCAGGGCAGGGTTGAGCCGCGATCCATGTCCACCCTGAGGCCCCGCTCGGTTTCGAGGAGAGCAATCGTGTCTAGCGGGAGCAGTCCGCGTTCCCACTTGGACTTGGCATAGCTGGGATAGCGTCCGCGTTCCCGTGCCAGATCCGCCGAGGCTTGCAGCGCGTGGAAGGCAATTGCCTCCATGCTCTGGTCGGAAAAGGCCACCGCTTGGTCACCAGCATAGCTGTAACCCAGCGCGTACAAGGCGTCCTGGAAGCCCATCACCCCGAGACCGATTGGCCGGTGCCGTTGATTGGCCGTCTCCGCCTCTGGCGTGGGATAGAAATTGAGGTCGATTACGTTGTCCAGCATGCGTACGGCCGTCCGCACCGTGTCCGCGAGCAATCGCTGGTCGATCGCGCCGGGGATAAGGTGAGCGGCCAGGTTGATCGATCCCAGGTTGCAGACCGCCGTCTCATCCCTGGCTGTGTTCAGCAAGATTTCCGTGCAGAGATTGGAGCTATGAACCACTCCCGCATGGTCCTGGGAAGAGCGAATGTTGGCCGGATCCTTCCAGGTTAGCCAGGGATGGCCGGTCTCGAAGAGAGCGCTCAAGATCCGCCGCCAGAGATCCATGGCAGGCATGCGCTTGTGGTGAAGAAGCCTGCCGGCGGCGGCTTCGGTCTCATAGTGGACGTAGCGCCGATCGAAAGCCGACCCGTGGAGGTCGTGCAGGTCCGGCACGTCATCTGGACTGAACAGGGTCCACTGGCCCGCCGTCAACAGGCGTCGCATGAACATATCCGGGATCCAGAGGGCGCTGTGCAAATCGTGGGTGCGCCGCCGATCATCGCCGGTCGTTTTCCGCAGATCGAGAAATTCCTCCACATCCAGATGCCAGGGCTCCAGGTAGGCGCACACGGCGCCCTTCCGCTTCCCGCCCTGATTCACCGCCACCGCCGAGTCGCTCGCTACCTTGAGGAAGGGGATAACCCCTTGGCTGGCCCCGTTCGTACCACGAATGGGAGCGCCGAGGGCGCGAATATTGGTCCAATCGTTGCCCAGGCCGCCGCTCCATTTGGATAAGAGGGCATTGTCGCGGAGGCACTTGTAAATATCGCCCAGGTCGTCGGGCACCGTGGTCAGGAAACACGACGACAGTTGGGGATGGCGGGTGCCGGCGTTAAACAGGGTGGGGGTAGCGGGAGTAAACAAGAATTGAGATATCAGGTGATAGAAGGCAATGGCGTGAGCCTCGCGGTTCCGCTCGCCGAGCGCCAATCCCATGGCCACGCGGAGCCAAAACATCTGCGGCAACTCGAATCGGCGGCCCTGATCTTGCAAGAGATAGCGGTCGTAGAGGGTCTGCAGGCCCATGACCGCGAACCGTAAGTCGCGCTCAGGCCGCAGTGCCGCCGCCATCTTGGTCAAGTCGAAGGTGGCAAGGGCGGGGTCAAGCAGGCCGGCGGCAATCCCCGTTTCTAGGTAGACCGGCAGATATGCTCGATAGGCAGCCCCGGCGTCGCTCAAGGATACGGGCCGCCCCAGAGCCTCCCGATAGAGGGCGACGAGCAGTAGCCGGGCGGCCGCGAAGGCATAATCCGGCTCGATTTCCACCTGGGCGCGAGCGGCCAGATTGGCGGCGCGCAATACCTCGTCCTCTGGGATGCCAGGATAGAGCGTACCAAGGGTGGCCTCCAGAAGCGCGGCGGGATCGGCGTTCAGGCCGTCGCATGCTTCCTTGATGGTTTGCCGGAGGGCGGCCACGTCCAATGAGGCCAGGCGTCCCTCGCGCGTGACGACATGCGATGGTCCGGTGACCGCGGGATTGCTCGAACGCGGGGTGATCTGGGTGAGAAGAGCCATGGGACATCCTTTCCACGCTTCTATCGTGCCTGCTCTCCACCCGAGCGGGAACATGACGGAGACATAGCGCCCGCGACCCACCGCGCGACGATATCCTCGATCACGCCCTCTCAAGCGAAGGGCAAGCCGTGATCGCGTCATAGATGGGCATTCGGACTTGGCCGGGGGCCTTACCGCTGCGCGACAGTGCCGGAATTACACCGGACTTTCCCCATTGTTTCAGCCGTACCACGACGGCACGACTCCTATGACATACTACCTGTAGGTTCCTACATCGTTGAGAATACTATATGTTGATGTTTTAGTCCAGGGAGTTATGCACGCGGGCTCGATCTGCCGTGTCAAAGGTGGCCGATCCGGATACCATCCTACCTGCTAGATTGCGCCAGGAAATGAACGACGAGGGAGCGGACCTCATGCCCAACGACGATGAGACACGGATAGCCATGGTAACCGGTGCCAGCAGCGGAGTGGGGCGCGCGGCGGCCCTCGCGCTGGCCCAGGATGGCTTCGAGGTCTATGCCGCCGCCCGACGGGCGCCCCTGCTGGCCGAGTTGGCGGCGGAGTCTCCCAGCATTCATGCCACCCCGCTTGACGTGACCGATCGGGCGGCGGTGGATAGCCTGGCCGCCGACCTGCAAGAACGGCACGGCAAGCTCGACGTGTTGGTCTGCAACGCGGGAGTGAATGTTCCGCGCCGCCGCTTCGCCGAACT
>DATLQX010000252.1:0-18021 GCA_035534995.1 Chloroflexota bacterium
GGTGGAGCAGGGAACGCTGACCCTGGCTGGTGATGTCCACTCATGGACCGAGCGGCGCGCCATCCTGGGGGCCGCCGGCCATGTCCCCGGCGTCCAGGAAGTGTCCGACCACCTGCGCTTCCGCCCCCAAATCTGAAGGGATAGCGAGGCTTCCGCTCCTGGTGTCCGCTCCCCCTCCCCACCAGTAAGACATGAGAATGGACCGGGGTGTGGTCATGGGCCGAACCGGATACGATAGAATTACACTACCGTACGCCGGGGAGAAGTCATATGACCATACGTCCCGAAATGTCGCCACGACCGGCAGCCGAGAGCGCGGCGGACGCCGCCCTCCGGCATGGGGATGATCCCAGCCTCTGGACCGTAGCGGCCACTCTCTTCAGCGTCCCGGACCCTTCGACGCTGCTCGCTCGGGTCGTCGCGGCGGCGCATCGGATGAGCGGGGCCGATGCCGTGGCCATCCTGCTCTACAACCGCCAATTAGCGTTGTTTGAACCGGTCACGCCAAGCGTCGCGGTGGGACTGGACAAAAGCTGGTCCCGGAGACAGGGCCTCCCGGCCGCTCGGTCGCTGGCGGCGCGAGCTCTGGAAACCGGTGACATCGTGGAGGTGCGGGATACGGCCGTCATGCCGGAGATTGAGTTCCCCCGTTTGCGGGGAGGGCAACGCCCGGGGTCGGTTCAGGTGGCTCCTCTGCACGTCGAGGGTCAATTCGTAGGGGTGCTGAGCTTTTACGACCTGGCGCCCCGGTTCGAGCCCGCCAATCGACCGTTGCTCCGGGCATTCGCCGCCCTGGCCAGTCTGGCGATCATCAATGCGCGTGCCCAGCAGCGCGAGCACGTACTCCGTGAGCGCCTGGAGGTGCTCGATCGGGCGACCAGCGCGATCGCGGCCGAGCTGTCCCTGGATCAGGTCTTGCGCCGCATCGTGGAGGTCGCCACGGAGTTTATCGGCGCCCGCTATGGCGCCCTGGGGATCGCCGGCCAGGATGGCTATCTGACCGATTTCATCACCACTGGGATCACGCCCGAGGAGCTTGCCCGGATCGGCGCCCTGCCGCATGGCCACGGCCTGCTGGGGACGCTGATCCGCGACGGGAAACCGCTCCGCGTACCCGCCATCAGCCACGATCCGCGGCGTGTGGGTTTCCCCTCCAATCACCCGCCCATGACCAGCCTGCTCGGCGTGCCCATTCGGGTGCATGACCGTGTGGTGGGTGACCTGTACCTCACCGACAAAGTGGGGGCGAGCGATTTCTCCGATGAAGACCAGCATCTGGTCGAACTCCTTGCCGCGCACGCCGGGGTGGCGATCGAGAACGCGCGACTCTTTGCCACGGAGGCTCAGACGCGCGAGGCCCTTCAGCGGACGATGAATTCGCTGCGGGAAAGTGAGCGCCGCGCGCGCGCCATTTTCGAGCAGTCCTTCCAGTTCGTGGGCCTGCTCTCGCCTGACGGCATCCTGCTGGATGCCAACCAGACCGCGCTCGACTTTATCGCCGAGACGCGGGCCGAGGTGGTGGGCCGGCCCTTCTGGGAGACGCCCTGGTGGCGGGTGTCGCCGGCGGCGCGGAACCGATTGCGTCGCGCGGTGAGCAAGGCGGCCGGCGGCCAGTTTATCCGCTACGAGGTCGAGTTGCCGGCTCTGGACGGCACGATGATCACCTTTGACTTCTCGCTCAATCCTGTCGTCGATGAAGCGGGCCGCGTCTGCTTCCTGATTCCGGAGGCCCGAGACATCAGCGCGGCCAAGGCTCTCAACCGTGCCCATGATGAACTGGCTACCTTGCACGAACGGGAGCGGATCGGCCGCGATTTGCACGACGGCATTATTCAAGACATTTACGCCGGTACCTTGCAGTTGGACGACATTGCCGAGGATCTGGAGGACGCGGCGATCCGGGCCCGTCTGACCGCCGTCACCGATCATTTCTCACGGGTGATTACCGATGTGCGCACCTATATCCAGGGCTTGCGCGCGCGCCGCATCGAAGGCCGATCGTTGAGCGACGGTATTGAGGACTTGACCCAAGAAGTCACGAGCCAACATGGCCTGACCGCGAGATTCTCTCTGGAGGGGGGGCCGTATCGCCTCCCGGACGCGGCCGCCAACGCCGTGCTGCAGATTGCTCGCGAGGCCCTGTCGAACGTAGTGCGGCACGCCCAGGCCACCAACGTGGAGGTGTGCCTGAGCTTTGCTCCGTCTGGCGTGACCTTGCGACTCACCGACAATGGCCGTGGTTTCGACCCTGGCGCCGCGCGCGCGGCGGGACATTTTGGCCTGCTCAATCTGCACCAGCGCGCGGAGGAGTTGGGGGGGATCCTCACGATCACCAGTGCTCCTGGAGCTGGTACTCGGCTCGTCGCCTCTCTTCCGGGCGAGCGGCCCGCGCCCGACGCCGAAAGAGCACCCGCTGACTAGGCCCGATCACGCAACCCTCGCGTGGACCCTTGGCCGGACCGGCTGAAGAGGAGAATGAAGGCAAAAACACCGTCATTGGTCTCGAGAGCACGCAGCCATGCGGCCCCATCGGACGCCCCGCGGAGGGCACATCCCTCGTCAGAGACCATTCGGCCCCTGAAAATAGAGTCCAACGGCCCTTTCGGTCTTAGCCGGCGTAGCGTATCGTGAAGTGGTTTAGTCGATACTAGACGCGATAGGACGGGAGGGCGCATGAAGCAGATGAGCAGCGACGCGAGCCGCGGGCGCCTGCGCGTCCTGAGTGCCGTGGGGCCGCTGGCTGGGCTGGCCGTCCTCTATCCCGTGCGTCTGATTGCCCAGCACGCATGGTCCAGTCGCGTCGCCGATCTGCTCGTGGGCATCCTGATGGTGCTCGGTGTCCTGGTGTTTTCTCGGATCATCTTTGGCCTCATCGAACGGCAGGATGCGCGCCTCGCCGCCCAGCGCGCGGAACTTGCCGCGCGCCACGATACGGAACGACGCCTACGCGCCCAGATGGAATCCCTGCATCAAGCGGCGCTCACCATCAGTTCCACGAATACGGCGCCGGACATGCTCCAGCATCTGGTGGATCTGGCCTGTGAGATGATTGGCACGCGCCAGGGGGCGCTCGGCGTTCTTGGTCCCCAGGAGGCCATCGACCAGTTCTATACCTCCGGCACGGCGCCGGACGTTACGGCGCGGCCTGGCCCGTTTCGCCAAAGGCATGGCGTGCTGAGTGCGGCCCTGACCGACCGCACGGGGCCGCGCCTTGACGATGGACGGGAGCACGCCGATGCCGATCCGCCGCCCGATCATCCTGGCAGGCGATCGTTACTGACCGTGCCGGTAACGAACGGTGACCAGATCGTGGGCAACCTCTCTCTAGCGGACCGCATTGACGGGCTCCCGTTTAGCGAGGAGGATGAACGCCTCCTGGTCCAGATCGCCGGGCACATGGCGGCCATCGTCCATCAAGCGCGCCTGGCCGAGGAAGTGCGGCGCCTGGCCGCCGCGGCTGAACGTGATCGTCTACGCACCACCTTGCGCGACAACGTGATTCAGCGCGTCTTCGCGATCCGCCTGGCTCTGGAAGGAGCCGAGGAGGACCTGCCCACGGGCGCGGTGGCCGCGAAGGCGGAGCTTGAGCACGCCATCGGCCAGCTCGGGTTAGTGATGGAGGAGGTCCGCCTGGCTATAAGCGGACAAGGCGCGGCGTTTGCGACCGCGCTCAATGAGGCGGAAGCCGGAGGATACGAATGGCAACGATCAGGGTAATGCTGGTGGATGATCATGAAATCGTGCGACAGGGGTTGCGGGCACTGCTGGAGCGGCGGGAACACATGCAAGTGGTGGGTGAGGCAGGCACCGTGGCGGAGGCGGTGGAAGCCGGCATTCGCCTGCGACCTGACGTGATCGTCATGGACGTGCGGCTGCCCGACGGGACGGGTATCGAAGCGTGCCGCGAGATCCGTTCCGTCTGGCCGGATGTACATGTGCTGATGCTCACCAGCTATGCCGACGATGAGGCGGTGTACGCGGCGATCGTCGCGGGGGCCGCTGGCTACCTGCTCAAGCAGACGCGGGGCCGCGAGGTGGTGAGCGCCCTTGAGGCGGTCGCGCGGGGCGAGTCCCTCCTCGACCCGGCCGTCACCAGCACCGTGCTGGCCAGGATGCGGGAACTGGCGGCGGGCAAGCATCCGGATAAGTTGGGGGAACTGTCCGAGCAGGAGCGACGGATTCTCGGCTTGATCGCGGAGGGGAAGACGAACCGGGAGATCGCGGCGACCGTCTATCTGGCCGAGAAAACGGTGAAGAACTACGTGAGCACCATTCTGAGCAAGTTGGGGATGGAACGGCGGGCCCAGGCTGCCGCCTATCTGGCCGAGCAGCGCGCGCGCGGTCATGAGTGAGGAGAGGCCGAGTCCAGAGAGTGTAAGCCCTCTGGACTCGGCCTCATCGCGATTTAGCGCGCTCGCGCGTACCGGCGACGGTAGAGGATGTAGGGGCGCCCGATGTACTGGAAGGGGATGCTCCAGGCATGGACCAGCCGACTGAACGGCCAGAGGGCGAAGAGCAGCCAGGCCGTCGCCGCGTGGATCTGATAGAGGAGTGGGGCTCGGGCCATCAAGCCGGGGTAGAGGGTGAATCCGAAGAGGCCGCGGAACCACACGGCGACCGATGCGCGATAGTCATACGCCGTACCCAGGAGGTTGACCCCGGCCGTCTCGGCGATCCCCAGCCCGATCAGGATGAGCAGCAGCGCGTAGACGGCGAGGTCGGTATAGGAGGTGGTGAGCCAGACCCGGCGAACCGCGACCCGGCGATACACCAGGAGGATCAATCCCACGCCGCAGACCAGGCCGGCCGCCGTGCCGGCATAGGCCGAGATCAGGTGGTAGCGATATTCGGAAATGCCGACCGCGTTGGTGAACTGCTCCGGCACCAGCATCCCCAGGACATGGCCTCCGATCGCCGCCAGGGCGCCGAAGTGGAACAGGTTGCTACCCCAGGCCAACTGCTTGCCCTCCAGAAGTTGGGTCGAGCGGCTGGTCCAGCCGAACTGGTCGTGCCGGTAGCGCCAGATGTGGCCCGCGACGAAGAGGACGAGGGAGACATAGGGGAGGACCACCCAGATCAGGATGTTTGGCGTGCTCATCGTCTGACCTCCCTGGCCGGCATGACCTCCGGTGGGGCGAACGGCTCCAGCCCCACCTGCTCGCTGGGCGGCCCATTGGCGATCAGCCGGCCCAGGTGCTCCGCTTCCGCCGGCGACAGGGCCGGCTGACCGGCCTGGATCGCGTCGAGCAGGTGCGTGTAGGGGCTGTCTATCTCCCGCAGATGACGCTGGACCAGGGCCAGCGCGGCGCGGTACTCGCTCAGAATGGTCTCTCCGTAGCCGGGAGGGGCCGCGGCGGCGAACTCCAGCATTACGGGAAGGTAGTCGGGGAGTTCCTGCCCCTCCAGGACCAATCCGGCGGCCCGGTAGAGCCGTTTCAAGCGCAACAGGGCCATGCCGCGCTGGCGGGTGTCTCCGTGGAGATAGAAGCTGAGGTAGAGGCCGCTGCGTTTCTGGAGGTCGAAGGTTTCCACGTAGGCTCGCGCGAGCGCCGTGGGCGTGGCCCCCGCCCAGTAGCGGCAAAAGCGCTCGATCGCCTCCTTCTGGGGCGAGGTGGGTAACTGGGCGACCGCCGCCAGAATCTCGGGCCGCGCCTCGATGATCCGTTCATCGGGGTACAAGAACAGGAGCGAGAGGAGTTTGTAGGGCGTGTGAGCCGCCGGCCCCTTGGGGCGAAATACCAATTTCATGGGTGATCTCCGCCTTCCGCCGCCGCTCCGCCCGAGGCGCCCGGTAGCGCCGGCGCCTGTTTGCCGGTCGCCTGTCCAGCGCCATTCGGCGGGGCCATCTGCAGCAGCATGAAGCGGCTGTTGTCCGCCCGCTTGGGCGCGAGGCTCGGTGAGGCGATTGCCCCACAGTTGCCGGGACCGCCGTCGAAGTCCAGGCCACAGGTGCCCACCTGTTCCAGCAGCCGATCGGCCAACTCGGTATGGGCCTGGGGAATCACGTAGCGATCCTCGTACTTGGCGATCGCCAGCAGGCGGTAGAGCGCCTCGATGTCGACCGGCGACATGCCGACCGAGGCCGCCAGTTCGTGATCCATATGGCGGTGAACCTCCTTCCGCCGCATATAAGTACGCAAGGCCGCCAGCCGCTTCAGCACCACGCGGATCACGGCTGGGTCGCCGGCTGACAGCAGATTGGCCAGATACTCGATGGGGATACGCAGGGTGTCGATAGCCGGGAACACGTCGTCGGGATCGCTCAAGGGGCCGTCCCCCTCGAGGGCATTGACCACGGGCGAGAGTGGGGGCACGTACCAGACCATCGGCAGGGTGCGGAACTCGGGGTGCAGCGGCAGCGCCACCTGGTAGCGCATGGCCAGGGCATAGACGGGCGAACGGCGCGCCGCCTCGATCCAATCGTCGGCGATCCCGTCCCGGCTGGCCTGGGCCCGCACCGCGGGATCCTCGGGGTCGAGAAAGACGCTCCGTTGCGCCGCCAGCAGGTCGTGCTCGTTCGGGGTCGAGGCGGCCTCCTTGACCCGATCGGCGTCATAGAGGACCAGCCCCAGGTAGCGGATGCGCCCGACGCAGGTCTCCGAGCAGATGGTGGGCAGGCCCGCCTCGATGCGCGGGTAACACAGGGTACATTTCTCGGCCTTCCCCGTCTTGTGGTTGAAATAAACCTTCTTGTAGGGGCAGCCGGAGACGCAATAGCGCCAGCCCCGGCACTTGGCCTGGTCCACCAGGACGATGCCGTCTTCCTCTCGCTTATACATGGCGCCCGAGGGACATGAGGCCACGCAGGAGGGGTTGAGGCAGTGCTCGCAGATCCGAGGCAGATAGAACATGAACGCTTGCTCATACTCCAGCGCGACCTGCCGCTCCATCCGCTCCAGGTTGGGGTCACGGGGCGCGTGCTCGGGCGCACCGGCCAGGTCGTCCTCCCAGTTCGGTCCCCAGCCCACGCTCATCGGCTTGCCGGTCAGTTGCGAATGAGGGCGGGCGACTGGGTCGTGTTTGGACACTGGGGCGGTAGTCAGGGTCTCGTAGTCGTAGGTCCAGGGCTCGTAATAGTCATCAATGGCGGGCAGATCGGGATTCCAGAAGATGGTCAGCAGCTTCTTCAGGGGGCCACCTGCCTTGAGGCGCAGCCGGCCCTTCCGGTCCAGGGTCCAGCCGCCGCGCCACTGTTCCTGATCCTCCCAACGCTTGGGAAAACCCTGCCCCGGCTTGGTTTCCACGTTGTTGAACCACATATACTCGGCGCCCGAACGGTTCGTCCACACCTGCTTGCAGGTCACGCTGCAGGTGTGACAGCCGATGCACTTGTCGAGATTCATCACCATCCCGACCTGGGCCCGTATTTTCATGAGAATACAACCTCCGTGGCACGCTTCCGGATCACCGTGATCTCGTCGCGCTGCGACCCGGTGGGACCATAGTAGTTGAAACCGAACGAGAGTTGCGCGTAGCCGCCGATCAGGTGCGTGGGCTTCATCACGATGCGGGTGAGCGAGTTATCGGTGCCGCCGCGATTCCCCTTCAGTTCGGTCAGAGGCACGTTGAGATGGCGGTCCTTGGCGTGATACATCAGACACACGCCGCGCGGCACCCGGTGGGTGACCACGGCGCGGCAGGCCACGATCCCGTTCCGATTGAACGACTCGATCCAGTCATTGTCCTTCACTCCCAGGGCCGCCGCGTCTTCCTGGCTCAGCCAGATCACCGGTCCGCCGCGGAACAGGGTCAGCATATGGAGGTTGTCCTGGTACTCGGAATGGATGGACCATTTGGAGTGCGGAGTGAGGTAGCGCACGGTTACCTCGACCCTACCATCCTCGCCCACGCCCTGATTGCCGAAGTGGCGCCCATAGTGCAGGGGCGGGCGGAAGGCGGGCAGCCCCTCGCCCAGCTCCAGCATCCAGGCATGATCGAGATAGAAATGCTGGCGCCCGCTCAAGGTATGCCAGGGCTTCTTCCGCTCCACGTTGATTGTGAAGGGGGAGTAGCGCCGATCGTGAGCTTCGATCCCCGACCATTCCGGCGAGGTGATCACCGTCCGCGGCTGGGTCTGGGTATCGGCGAAGGTGATCCGGTCCCCAGCCCTTGGGAGCGCCAGATCGGCCAGCGGCACCCCGGTTCGCGCTTCGAGCGAACGGAACCCCTCCACGGCCAGCCGCCCATTGGTGGCCCCGGAGAGGGCCAGAATCACTTCGCATGCCTGCTCGGCGCGGGCCAGCGAGGGGCGTCCATCCGCGACGCCCCCCTGGACGACCCCGTTGCGGCGGCGGAGATCCTCCACCTCCTCGATTGGCTTCCACTGGGCACCCTTGGTGACGCTACCCAGTTCCTCCACCAGCGGCCCCAGGGCGGCCAGCTTGGCGGCCACCGCTCCGTAGTCGCGCTCGACCACGATCAGCCGCGGCATGGTCCGCCCCGGCTCCGGCGCGCACTCCCCCGCCCGCCAATCCAGCACCTCGCCGAATGGTTGGGCGATCTCACCCGGCGAGTCGTGGAGAAGGGGGACCGCGATCAGATCCTTCCGCACCCCCAAATGGGTCTCGGCCAGGCGGGAAAAGGACTCGGCGAGGCGGCGAAAGGTCTCCCAATCGCTCTTGGCTTCCCAGGGTGGGGTGATTGCCTGGTTGAAGGCATGAATGAACGGGTGCATGTCGGTGGTGGAGAGATCATACTTCTCGTACCAGGTGGCCGCCGGAAGCACGATATCGGAGAAGAGGGCGTTACTGGTCATGCGGAAGTCGATGGTCGTCAGCAGATCCACCTTGCCCTCGGGAGCCGGATCGCGCCAGACAATGTCGCGCGGACGCATGCCGGGCGGCGATTCCTCGGCGCGCACGGCGGTATCCACGGTGCCCAGCAGGTGCCGGAGAAAATACTCATGCCCCTTGCCCGAGGAGCCGAGCACGTTGGCCCGCCAGACGGTCAGGACGCGGGGAAAGTTCTCCGGCGCGTCGGGATCCTCGGCCGCGAAGCGCAGGCGGCGCGCCTTCAATTCCTCGATCACATGCTCGGTGACCTCTCGGCCCGCTCGCTCCGCCTCGTCCACCAGGTCGAGTGCATTGCGATCAAAAGTGGGATAGGAGGGCATCCAGCCCAGGCGGGCCGCCAGTGCGTTGCAATCAACCAGCTGCGCGCCCTGGAACAGCCCGCGGCCCAACGGCGAGGCCAGTTCCTCGGCGGTGAAGGTTTCGTAGCGCCACTGGTCGGTGGCCAGATACCAGAAGGGCGTCCCGGCCATGTGACGGGGCGGGCGCGTCCAGTCGAGGGCGAAGGCGAGGGTTTGCCAGCCGGTGAGCGGCCGTACCTTCTCCTGGCCCACGTAATGGGCCCAGCCGCCGCCATTGACTCCCTCGCAGCCACAGAGGATCAGGAGACTCAAAAAGGTACGGTAGGTCTGGTCGGAATGGTACCAGTGATTGGTCCCGGCCCCCATGCAGATCATGGAACGCCCCTTGGTGAGTTCGGCGTTGCGCGCGAACTCGCGGGCGATCCGGGCGGCAAGCTGAGCCTCAACCGAGGTGATTGCTTCCTGCCAGGAAGGGGTATGCGGCTGGGGATCGTCGTAGTCGCGCGGCCAGTCACCCGGCAGCCCCTCGCGAGCGACCCCATACTGGGCCAGGGCGAGATCGAACACGGTGGCCACCAGATGATCGCCGATCCGCATGGCCGGCGTACCGCGCCGCATGGTGGCCCCACCCTCGGTGGGCCCGAGGTCGAAGCGGGGAAGATCCACCGCGACGACTTCACCGGGCCGCCCGTGGAGGCTCAGGACCGGCTCGATCGCCCCCAACTCCAGGTTCCACTTGCCCAACCCCTGATCTCCGTAGCGGAAGCCGAGGGCGCCGTTGGGGACGGCGGGCGCGTTCGTCGCCCCATCGAACACGACCATCTTCCAGGCCGCGTGCTCGCCCTGGTCGCCAAGGTCGGAGGCGCGGAGGAAACGATCCGGCACCCAGACGCCATCCCGCTCACGCAAGGTGACCAGACAGGGGAGATCGGTATAGGTACGGGCGTAGTCCTGGAAATAGGGCACCTGACGATCGACGTAGAACTCCTTCAGGATCACATGGCCCATCGCCATGGCCAGGGCGCCGTCGGTTCCTGGTTGGGCCGGCAGCCAGTGGTCGGCGAACTTGGTGTGGTCCGAATAATCGGGCGAGACCACCACCACTTTCTGACCCTTGTAGCGGGCCTCGGTCATGAAGTGGGCGTCCGGGGTCCGGGTGATCGGCAGGTTCGTGCCCCAGATGACGAGATAGCTCGCGTTCCACCAGTCGCCCGATTCCGGCACATCGGTCTGGTCGCCCCACACCTGGGGCGAGGCAGGTGGCAGATCGGCATACCAATCGTAGAAGCTGAGGATGACCCCGCCGATCAGCGAGAGGAAGCGGGTCCCGGCGGAGTACGACACCTGGGACATGGCGGGGATCGGCGAGAAGCCCACCACCCGATCCGGGCCGTAGCGCTTGATCGTATAGACGTGCGCGGCGGCGATCAGCTCGGCCGCCTCGTCCCAGGAGGCGCGGACGAAGCCCCCCTTGCCCCGCTGCGCTTTATAGCGGCGCGCTTTCTCCGGATCCTCGACGATCGCTGCCCAGGCAAGGACCGGATCGCCGGTCTGGGCCAGGGCCTCGCGATACAGATCGAGGAGGCTGCCGCGGACGTAGGGATACTTCACGCGCAGGGGGGAATAGGTATACCAGGAGAACGAGGCGCCGCGCGGACAGCCCCGCGGCTCGTACTCGGGCATGTCGGGGCCGACCGAGGGATAATCGGTCTGCTGGGTCTCCCAGGTGATCAGGCCGTCCTTGACATAGACCTTCCAGGAGCAGGAACCGGTGCAATTGACTCCATGGGTGGAGCGCACGATCTTGTCGTGCTGCCAGCGATCACGATAGGAAGACTCCCAGTCGCGCCCCTTCCCCACCAGTTGGCTCCAGCCCTCGGGGGAGACGGGACCCTGGCGAAAGAATTGATGCGCCTGGAGCAAAGGGTTCCGGCCTTCAGCCATCGGGTTCTCCTCGCTTTCCCTAACCCAGCACCACCCGCGCGCCGCCTGCCGGCGCGTGGCGCATGAACACCAGCAGATCCACGGTCAGGGCGGCCAGCGCGAAGAGCGCCAGCAGTACGAAGCCGATCGTGTACTGTCCCGTGGTCTCCTTCAGGATACCGAGGACAATGGGGGGGAAGAAGCCACCGAGCCCGCCGACCGCCCCGACCAGGCCGGTCACCGCGCCGACCTCGCGCGGGAAGCGTTCGGGCACCAGCTTGAAGACGGCGCCGTTGCCCAGACCCAACACCGCCGCGACCCCCAGGGCCCCGATCCGAAAGATACTCAGATCGGAGGAGGTGAGCAGCAACGCCAGGCATGCGGTCAGGGCGAAGACTCCGGCCAGCACGCGGGCCCCGCCTATCCGGTCGGCCAGCCAGCCCCCCACCGGGCGCATGGCGGTGGCCACCAGCACGAAGCCGGCGGTCCGCATCCCGGCATCCTCCAGGCTCAAGCCGAAATGATTCTTGAGTAGGGTGGGCAGATAGACGCCCAGGGCCACGAAGCCGCCGAAGGTGATGAAGTAGAAGAAAGCAAGAGCCCAGGCCAGGCGTTCATGGAGAAAGACCTGGGTCAGATGGCGGAGGGAGGTGGGCCGGCCGGCCGCGGCGTCCCGGCCCCACACCCAGAACACCGCCGACCAGGCTAGGCTGGCCAGACCGAAGATCCAGAACACGGCCTCCCACGAAAGGGCATTCGCCAGTCGCGGACCGAGGAACACGGCGATAGACTGCCCGACCGTGCCGACTCCGAACAATCCAAGGGCCAAACCCTGCTTCTCCGGCGGGTACCATTTGTTCGTGAACGAGACCCCTACCGCGAAGCTGGAACCGGCCAATCCCAGGAAGAAACCGCCGACCAGCAGGGCCACGTACGAATGGATCAGAGCAATCGCCCCCGCCGGAACGACCGCGAAGGCCAGCAGGGCGCAGAAGATCACCCGCCCGCCGTAGCGATCCGCCAGGATGCCCATGGGCAGGCGAAACACCGAGCCCAGGATGATCGGAACCGCCACGGCGATGGCGGACTGAATATCGGACAGCCCGTACAGATCCTTGAAGCGTGGCGCCAGGCCGGAGATCAGTCCCCAGACCGAGAACGAGAGGGTGAAGGCCATCGTTACCAGGAACAGTTGTCGACCGCGCATGCGTCCTCCTCGGGTGTCTCACTTTTCTCCAGTCTACCGTAACCAGCCACAGGGGCCCGTCCCCAGGGCCGAAAGGCCGGGAAAATCAGGACCATTGGTCACACGGCTCCTGGAATAGTGAATATGGCCCCGCGAAAAGGCATGCGAGAGGGCTGCCTCCCGAGCCCTGATTGGCCCCCAACCACCCCGAATCACGCGCATGATGGATGGACAATCACGACCACTCACCGAAACCGCGCCCAGCATATCGTAGAAGCGTTAGGAAGACGTGAGGTGAGGCAAGGGCCCTCAAACGTCCGGAGGCTGCTCGACACGCAACCGCGCGACGTACGAGCCGCCTCCGCTGACTGGGCTGATAATACGATTGGCGAGACCGCCCGCCGGGCCGCCGCCGTCCTGGCCGCGCTCGTTACCAGGCGCCAATGGTGGTCCAGACCTGTTTGTCCGCCCAGCGCTGACAGACCCGCGTGGTTTCGACCGAGGCATGACCCAGGAAACTGGCGACCCGTCCAGGCCCAAGTCTTCCTTGGCCGCGCGCGTGCCGGCGGCTATCAGGTGAGTGTCTCGACCCCGCGCCGCGATCCGGCGCCTGGGCTGGGGTGGGAGCAGCCCAAGTACGTCCTGGGCCGGCAGGTGTGCAGGCAATCACGAGTTGGGCGTCGTCCTCTTGGTGCACACGTTGGATGCCCAGGTACTTGCTCGCGCGAGTTCACCTTCCGCCAACGGACCTTTACCGGCGGTGACGACAAAGCTCTCCGGGGGAACCAGGAGGCGGGCCCCTTTTTTGGTGAGCCGCTTTGCACTCGCCGCCGCCGCGGAGCCGGTGAGAAACCGCGCCCAGGGAAGCCGCGTGTCGAAGGTCACCGTGGATACATCCCGTATCATCTGAGCGGGAATGCGATCAAGAAAGGCCCGGAGGGCTGGGCTGAGTCCATGAGCCTGTGTGGGGCCGCCCACGGCCAAGAGGTCAATACCCTCAAGGTCACGCTCACTTATGGCAGCGACCGGCAAGACGGATACGGGCTCTCCAGTGTCCAACTTCCCGGCGATTACCTGGGCAAGCCGTTCCGTATTGCCGAATTTCGAATCATATACTACCAGGGCTTTCATGGATCCGCCCCTTTCACCAGGACCGAACCGCGGCGCCGTGCCGCTCGCTTTGTGGGACCGATCTCCGTCGGCCCATATTGAGCATAGGCTGGTTACTCCATCCGTACGTCAGGTGAATCACCTTATGGAGCATATGTCTCCGCTCCAATTGTCACGGGCCGGAAGCAGGTCGAGATCTCCTCTGGCTCCGGCGAGGCGCCGCCACTTCGCTCGCTCGGTGAATTGCGAGGTAACTGGACCAGCACCCCGCCGCGCGGCAATGCCCGTGCACACGCCGCACGACCCTACGCAGGGCTCTGGATGCTCGCGCGGATGCTCCTGGGTATACATGACGTTTGACCCAATCCTTCGGGACCTTTGACCCTACTTGGGTGTGCTGCCCAAGGGCTATGGTTAATTTGGATCAGATGAATCGCGGGCGGCCGGCGCGGAGAGGGAGGTGGTTATATTCACGCGCATCACATCGCCTCGAACGGTGCAGGGCGGGGTGATTCGCAGGTCAAAGTGGTGGATTGCCGACCAAAGGGCGTTCTCGCCCGCACCATCACGGGGTCGGCATGGTTTATCTACCACGGATCAACGATAGGAAAGGAAAGGTCGGTTCGATGAACGCGGTAAAGAGTTTTGGTTCATTGCTCGTAGCGGTTGCCGCACTGGCAACGGTGATACGCCTCATTGTCGTATTCGCGGGCACCAATGAGGCATTCTGGACATCCAGTGGCTGGGAACTGCTCATGGTGGTGTTGATGGGCGTTTCCCTGGTCTACGTGTTGACGACCGGCTTTGTCGACCGGGCTCGGGTGGCGAGTACGGGCGAGCCTATCCAGGACCCGGCAGCGGTGCGATTTCTCCTCGGCAGTCCTGCGTCGGCCTCGTTCTGGACGGTAGTTCGGCTCTACGTCGGCTTTGCATGGTTTCAGGCCGGCTATGCCAAAGTCATCGGCAAGGAAGGCGACTGGATGACCAACGGTACGGCGTTGAAGGGGTTTTGGGGTGTGGTTCCTGCCTTGAATCACAAGGGAGCGAACGCGGCGCTGGCCTACAATTGGTGGTACGACTTTCTTGACTTCATGAATAAGCACGAGTGGTATACCTGGTTCGCCAAGGTAATCGCCCTTGGCGAGACCGCGGTTGGGGTGGCCCTGATGATCGGTCTATTCGTGGGCATCGCCGCGTTCTTCGGCGCGACGATGAACTTCAGCTACATGCTCACCGGCGTCGCCGGTGTGAATCCGCTCCTGTTCTTGCTGGCGTTCGCGCTGATGGCAGGGTGGAAGGTGGCAGGATGGTTCGGGGTCGATCGCTACCTCCTGCCCATGCTGGGAACACCCTGGCAGCCGGGCCCAGCCCTAGTGCGGCGCCAAGTAGCCTAATTACCGACCGCATTCAGCACCCCTTGGTCCACGGTCCCAGGCCATTCGGCTCTGGGGCCGTGCCGTTGTAGGTGCAACGGCTGTCCACACTGGTTGCAATGCTGTCCCTTGCACTGAGGGGGATGTGACTTTCGGCGCTCCAGTCGGCCCCATTCGGCCATGGTTCCTCGGTCGCCGTGTGGCTAGGATAGGAGTGTACGGATACGTTATACGCTGCCGTCGGCTCAGATGAAGGGAGTAGTTCCATGACGCAGACTACAATTCTCGTTCCGCTGGATGGCTCGAAAATCGCCGAGGAAGGATTGGTCTCGGCATGCCGCCTCGCCCGCGAGACAGGCGCCACGCTGTGGCTGATGCGCGCCGTCTCACCGAACGCGCCGGAAATGGGCGTGCCCGGTATAGAGCAGCACGCCGTCCAGGAGGCTAAGAACTATCTGCACGCCGTGCAGGAAAATCTGAGACGGCAGGGATTCACCGCGCATAGCGAGGTGCTGCCCACCTACCCCGTCCAGGCCATCCTCTTTGCCTGCGAGACGCACGAGATAGATTTGATCAGTATGTGCACCCATGGGCTCACAGGATTACGCCATGCCCTGGTCGGCTCGGTTGCCGATGCGGTAATCCGCCGGCAGCCGGCGCCAATCCTCCTCACCCGCGCCGGACATCACCCAGCTGAGTCGGTCCTGACCCCCTTCCGCCGGTTATTGGTTCCCCTGGACGGCACGCCTTTGGCGGAGGCGGCCCTCGCCTTTCTCAGCAAGGAACATCTGGGGCGCGGCGAAGTGATCCTCTTTCGGGCGGTGGCGCCCGTCCGGCCTCCTGCCATTCCAATGGCAACCGGTAGGGCGGTCACCACGCTCCTCAAGCAGGCCGAGATGGACACGGCCCAGCATCGAGCCGAGGCAGACAGTTACCTTGTCGCCACGGGCAACGCCTACCTACGCGGGTTGAACTGGGCTCCCCGATCGATTGTCGGCGATGCCGTCAAGGAGATTCCGGCCATGGCGCAGGCCGAGCGCACGGATCTGATTGTGATGGCCACTCACGCCCGCCATGGGTTCGACAAGCTGGTGCACGGCAGCGTGGCCGGAGAGGTGATGCGGAAGGCCGAAGTGCCCATCCTACTGGTGCGTAGTGCCGATGTGGGTACAGCGGAGCAATCTCTCTCCCCGACGCCAATAGGCGCGGCATCAGCGCTGTAGTCACGTTTGACCAGGCGACTACCGGACTACCGGATCGGACGAAGCCGGCCGACGGGCAAATCCCTGTAATGATCGTCTGCAATTCGGCTCACCGTCCCCAGCGCGCTGCCATCGCCGGAACGTTAGGACATGGCGCGTGCGGCTCAGTCTGATACCAGTAGGCAACCGAGGCAAAGTCATCCGTGAGCTATGACGGTTTCCCATGCCGCGCGAGGTCGAGACCGCGCTCGGCATGAAGCACCCCACGCTCCACCGGCATGTGACGATCCTGGAGCGCACCGGGAAGATCCGCCGCCTCTACGGCGGCGGCGCGCTCCAGGTCGTGGACGGGTCGCGGCCATGAGCTGCCGCTTAGCTTGGCGCGATTGGCGTGATGCTGTCCAATTTGATGTTCAGTGTGTAGACCGCGACCGCAAGATTGGTCTCCTCGGCGGCCGCGTAGTTCGCGGCGTCCTTGATGTGCCCGTTGAGCGTCGCCTGCGTGGAGAGGTCGGCGGTGCCAGCGTTCAGCGCCTGGGCCACGTCATACCACTCGTCACGTATGGCACCGACGCGGGCGAAGCTGTAGTTCAGGAGATCCGATGCCTTGAGCGAGGAGAGACTGTCCGGCGCGTTCATCATCGCGATCGCGGTGCTTGCCGTATCACAATTGCCATGGGCGGTATTGGCCGCTTCATATGCCGCCAAGAGTTGGCTGGAGTCCTTCTGAGCGGCGGTAAGGGCGGCCTGCGCGGAAGCCGCGGCAGCGTCGCACAGATTTTCCGCGCCGTACAGGTGGGCATAGAGGACACGGAAGTCCGCACGTTGTTGTATGCGAACATCGACAGTAGCACTTGGCGGGGCGGTCGGTTCGTTCGTAGCGGTGGGCTGGGGCGTGCTGGTGTCCGCCGGCGTGGCGCTCGGGACGGGAACGGCAGTATCCGGGACAGTGGTCGGAACCTGGGTAGCAACCGGCGCGGGCACTCTGGTATTTTGCGCGGTTGGGATGGCGGTCGAAGCGGCGACGGCAGACGTGGCGGCCTTTTGCGGCGGCTGGTTGGCCGCTCCCACGATGATCAGTACGATCACGACGATCAGCGCGCCACTGATTTTCTTATGCCGCCAGAACCAACGGATCATGGCGATTCCTTCCCACTCCGCGCTATGCAGCGTGCTTGTGCTCAGCATACCGGCTGGGGGCGCGTGACGCACTCCCTGGGGGTGGCGTAATGCCTGCGACACGGGTACTTGCCTGCGAGGTGTATGGCCACATCGGGCGGGAGATCCGCGCCGCACGCCGGCGCCTTGGGATGACGCAAGAGGAACTGGGCGCCTGCGTCGAGCTGACGCGGGCCTCGCTGAACAACATCGAGGCCGGGGCGGCAACGGCTCTCGATTCAGATGCTCTACGACATCGCCAGCATCCTTCGGGTGGATCCGTGCTCATTGCTGCCGAAGGTTCGCTCATGAGTGCCTCGACCGAACTGACGCCGACGCAGCGCATCCTCCGCGCCCGCATGGGCGGGTACGCCTGTGCCGCCCAGGGCAAGACGAACACGGCGCCCGTGTCTGATCCGAGCATCTGATCATCGCCCAGGTGCGGGCCGACTCCCGCGCAAATCATCGGGTAAGAGGGGCATCGTCCATCGGCACGCCCGGTCAATTTCCGCTGCGTTCAGCCTAAGCACGCATGGGCGGAGGGTCAAGCGGCGGTGGGGCGGTGGATGATCCTACCAGGCCCAGAAGGTCGCGCAGATCATCATCGCTCAATTCCAGGGGCAGCGGGTAGTGCACGCCGCCCGCGATCAGTTCAGCCGGCGTTGCCAAGCAAATGACGCGCTTCACGTGCGGGGCCAACCGCTGCAATACATGGAGAGGCGCCACCGGAACGGCCACGATGATCTCCCGCGCCCCCATCGCTCGTACTGCCCGGACGGCGGCCCGGAGCGTTAGCCCCGTCGCCGCCGAGTCATCGACCAGGATCACCTGGCGGTCGGCCGGATCCCGTCTTTGCCGCTTGCCGCGATAGCCGGCCCCACGTCGACCCACCTCTCGTACGTTATGGGCTACGGCCTCACGCAGCCACGCCGCGTCAAGGGAAAGTGCCCGCAGCCTACCCCGGTTCACCGCGAACCG
>DATLQX010000253.1:0-11426 GCA_035534995.1 Chloroflexota bacterium
CGGCGCCACCGTGACCGGCCGGCCGGCGCGCGCCGATTCGTAGGCGGCCAGGGCCACCGCCAGGGCCCGCTCGCCGTCCCGGCCCGTGGCAGCGGGCGGGCGTCCTTCGCGTACCGCCTCCACGAAGTCCTTGACCATGGCTTGGTCGGCGTTCGCCCCCCAGGGCAGCCATGCCGCGTGGTCGGTGTGCCGCGGGTAATAGTGAATATTCTGGCTGAAGGCATTGAGGTCAAGCGTTCCCCGCGTCCCCGCGACCTCCATGGTGATATCGCCCCAGATCGGGTAGGACGGTGGCCGCGACCAGCTAGGATCGTGGGTGACCACGACTCCGCCCTGAAAGGTGATGGTGAGAAACGCCGCGTCGTCCACCGCCCCACCATGGAGCCCGTGGCTGATCTCGGCCTGGACGACTTCCGGCTCATCCTCCAGATACCACCGCAGGAGGTCCGCCACATGGACCGTATGGTCGATCACCGCCCCTCCTCCGGCCAGGGCGGGCTCCCGGAACCAGCCCGGCGGCATGGTCCCCCGGTTGGTGGCCCGGATCGCCAGCACCTCGCCCACCGCTCCCGCCCGGAGGGCCCGCCGCAGAGCGCGGGCGGGCAGACTGTGCCGCATGGGGAAGGCGGTGCCCAGGATCACCCCAGCCGAGTCAGCGGCGGCGACCATTGCCTCGGCATCCTCCTGGCTGATTGCCAGCGGCTTCTCACACAGGATGTGCTTACCCACCGCGCAGGCGGCCTCGCAGAGGGCGCGGTGCCGGGCATTCTCGGCCGTGATTATCACGGCGTCGCAGTCCGCCCAGAGATCCTCCAGGTTCGGTTGAAAGGGCACGGTGTACTTGGCGGCGAAGGGGCGGCCCCGCACCGCCTGGTCGTCCCAGACCGCCGCGAACGTCGCGCCTTCGATATGGCTCAGTGCCTCGGCGTAGGCGCCGGCATGGACATGGGCGGCACTCAGCAGGGCGACCCGAAGCGGCATGATCATTCCCCCACCTCCATTGACACTACCTGGCCAGTTTCGGCGGATCGGCGCGCGGCAAGGGCCAGCACCAGGGCGGCCAGCGATTGCTCCGCTACCACCAACGGTTCGGCTCGTCCGGCCAGCACCTCAATGAAATGGGCCAGCTCGGTGCGGTAGGGATCCTCGGAGGCCGCCAGATTCGGCAACGATACCCCTCCGGTCTCGTCCGGCGTCTGGGCCAGATAGGAGTGAAGGGCCGACGACTCATGGGAATGGTGGCGGACCAATCCGCCATCCCCGGCAAGCTCTATGCTGGTCAGGAAGCCACGATGGTTGCCCCAGGTGGCGGCAACCTGGCTGATCGCTCCCGATCGGTGGCGCACCGTTGCCATAGCCTGGGCAAACCACACCGGCTCACGACGTGAGACCAGCCTGGCGTAGATGCGCTCGGCCGGGCCAAGATGGGTCAGCGCCCAGTCGAGGTCATGCAGCATCAGATCAACGAAGACCCCGCCCGAGCGAGCGTCGTCCCGGAACCAGGTGTCACGTCCCGTGGGATAGGCGCCCTGGCGCAGGAGGGCCAGAGTGACGGGCGTACCCACGGCGCCTCCGCGCAAGGCAGCGGCGATCCGGCGGTACTCGGGAAAGAAACGCACCACCTGGCCGACCAACAAGCGCGCGCCCGCCGCCCGCGCGGCGGTGATCATGGCCTGGGCATCCTCCACGGTGAGCGCCAGAGGCTTCTCGCAGATGATCTGACAGCCATGGGCCAGCCCGCGCTCCACTACGGTTCGATGGAGGAAGGTAGGGAAGGCGCAATCCAGCACGTCCGGCTTTTCCATCCGAAGCATGACCTCCAGATCGGTATAGGGGTGCGCGTTCAGTGATGAAGCGATCGTTGCCGTGCGTCCCTGGTCGCGTCCAACCACCCCCACCACGGCCACTCCGGGGATGTCGCGGTATGCATTCGCATGCACGGTGCCCATGGAGCCCGTACCGGCCAGGCCGACCCGAATCATGCTTCTTGCTCCTTCTCCCAAGGGTTCTCACGTACGGTTCCTATCATACCCGTTGCGGCTCCAGCTAGGCATCGGACCAGTAGGAAGACGTTAGGGGCGCGGAGACGCGCCCCGTCCTACTCCTTGGGTGTAGTACCTATTCAGGCCAGTACCCTTTTTGGGTTATAGCCTGGGGGCGCTAGACCATATAGGATATTCTTCAGTCGCGGGACGGCGACCGAGGGAAAGTTGACCAAGAAAGAGTGAACATGTCAAAGCATCTTGTTGGCGCGTTGGGGATCGCGGGCGTTGCTCTGGTGGCAAGCCTGGGCATGGCTCCCTCCGGGGGCGTGCATGCGGCGTCGAACCTGGTCAAGATGAGCAATCCCGGCTACTCCCTGATGGTCCCCAACACCTGGAAATACGATAATAAGTTCCCCACCGCCCAGATGTTCAAGGATCGTTCCCTTCAACATCTCACCCCGACCTCGGCCATCTTTTTCACCGCCGACACCACTGACGCGGTGGGCGTGGTGGTGATGAACGGCAGCGCCAACGCTTCCGCGATCAAGAGCCTCGAGAGCAAGATTATCCGGGATGGTACCAAGCTCCAGAATGCCATTTCGTACCAGACCGTGTCGCAGCATGGGGCGAGCTTCCTCATCGCGGCGGCGCGTGTTACGGTCAGTGGGAAGACGGTTGGCGAGGCCGTCGCGACCGCTACCCACGCCGGGAAGACCTACTACTTTCTCGCTTCAATGCAAATTGGCACTAGCGCCAAGCTAAAAGCCGACGCCAACGAAGTCACCGCCGTGCTCGACAGCATCACGGTCCACTAAGTTCCGGTCATCGGCCAAAACCCCCCGGTCCTGGAAGAGGGCCGGGGGTTTTGCTTTAGGTGAGTGGTGGCACCTCCACCCGCGCCCAGCGCTCGTCGCGGGTGCTGGTCAGGATCGCGTCGGCGATCAGGTTCTCGCGATGACCGTCCACGAAGGTGGGATAGGTCGGCTGTTGCCCCGCGCCGTACCCGCCCGCCCGTATGAACGCATAGAAGGCCCGGTTGATCGCGGTGTGACTATCGGGGAAGCCCTCATCGTGTCCACCGGGATAGCGGGCGATCGTGTTCGCCGGCGGGTCCATCAGGGCCGGATCCTTGAGCAGCAGTTGATTGGGGGCGTCGCGGTGACCGATCCAGAGTTCGTTGGGCCGCTCGGCGTTCCAGGACAACGATCCGCGCGAACCATTAACCTCGATCTCCAGTTTGCACTTTCGTCCCGCGCTCACCTGCGACACCTGCATGAGGCCGCGGGTCCGGTCGCCCAGGCCCAGCAGTACGGTGGCGGCGTCCTCGGTATCCATCTTCACTGGGGTCCGCGGCACGTCGCGGGTGCTGAAGGTCTCAATCGCCTGGTCGGGTTTTTGCCGCACCGGGAGGAAGGTCACCAGGTCGGCCAGCACTTTGGTGACCGGCAGTCTGGTGAGGAACTGGGCCAAATCGATCCAATGGGAGCCCAGGTCACCGACCGCGCGGAGTTCGCCGCCCGCCCTGCTCTCCACCCGCCAGTTGTAGTCGGTATCGAAGAGCAGCCAGTCTTGCCAGAACCCCCCATGCACCAGGTAGATCTCTCCCAGATCGCCCCGTTGGATCATGGTGCGGGCCTGCTGCAGCAAGGGGTAGAAGCGGATGTTGAAGGTTACGGCATGGGCCAGACCGCTGGCCTCGGCCATAAGGACCAGTTCCGCCGATTCGCCGCTGGTCATCGCCAATGGTTTCTCGCACATCACATGCTTCCCCGCTGCCAGGGCCGCTTTCGCGGCGGGAAAGTGCTCGCGGTTGGGAGAGCAGATATGGACGACCTCGATCTCGGGGTCGGCGATCAGCTGAAGGTAGTCTCCGTAGGCGCGCGGGATACCCAGGGCGGCGGCCTTCCGCTGGGCCGAGTCCAGGTCGCGCCCCGCCAGCCCCAGCACCTCGACCCCGCCGAGCCGGCGGAGCGATTCAATATGGGTAGGGCCGATGAAGCCGGCGCCGATGACCCCAACTCGGATGGATGACTGGTGGGCCATGTAATTCTCCTCTTTCGTTACGGAAACCTCTTTAACGATCCCCCGACTGAGGTCGGGTGGTAGCGAACGACAACCACGGTCGTTCGGGATCGGCACCGCGGTGCTCCCGTCCCTGCCAGGGGACCGCGGTCCCCGGTTGCTACAGACTATGCCACTCCAGGTGACAGCAATATTTTCAGCGCGGCGCGGTTCTCCACGGTGCGGAATGCTTCCTCCCAGTCCTGGAGAGGATAGACGCCCGAGATCAGCGGATCCAGGCGCACCATGCCGGTATCCAGCAAGTCGAGGGCCCGCGTCCAGGCGGAAGGGACCGAGGCGTTGCTGCCGGTGACCGTCAGTTCCTTGTAGCAAATCTGGTCGAGATCCCAGGCCACCGGCTTGCCGAACAACCCGATCTGGGCGTATTGACCACCTCGGCGCACCACTTCCAGCAGGTTTTGGGCGGCCGGCCCCGCCCCGGAACACTCAACGACCAGATCGGCCCCCAGTCCATCGCTCAATTCGTGTATCGCGGTTCGGCCGTCCTCGCGGTCCACGGTGAGGGTGGCGGCGGCCCCCAGCGATTTGGCCAACTCCAGCCGATGGGCATCGGTGCTGGTCCCCAGCACGATCACCCAGACACCCGCCGCCTTGAGCACTTGCAAGGCGAGGAGCCCAATTGCCCCTGGGCCGGCGATCACCGCCAGATCGGCTGGTTGGAGGCGCGGCCCATCGAGCAGGCCGTGAATGACGCAGGCCAGCGGCTCGACCAGCGCTCCCTCGCGAAAGCCCAGGGAAGCGGGTAGTTCATGGACGTTGGCGGCCGGGACTACCAGGAGCTCGGTGAATCCACCGTTCACCGCCGAGCCGATGCTTCGGCGATCTGGGCACAGGTTCACCCGCCCCTCGCGACAGAACCGGCAGGCCCCACAGGTGGAAAAGTAGGTCTCGGTGGTCACCCGCATCCCCACCTGAACGCTGGTCACTCCCTCGCCCACGGCGGCGATGGTCCCCGAGACCTCGTGCCCGAGCACCACCGGCGGCACGGAGCGGAACTCGTCGTGGTAAATGTGAATGTCGGTCCCGCAGATCCCGGCCGCCTGGACGCTGATCAGCACATGTCCGGGCGGCGGCGTGGGCTCCGGAATGTCCTCCAGTGATACGTTCCCGTCTCCAGGCGCTGTCTTTACTACCGCTTTCATTGGCTTAGGCCACGAACTGGCGGAGGAAGGCGGCGGACTGGCGGAGGGCGCGTTCCCGATCGGCCAGACTTCCTTCGTAGGCACGATCCTCCACCTCCACGCACACGGGGCCGGCATAGCGCGCGTCGGTGAGGGCGGCGAAGAAGGCGCCCCAGCGAACCGAACCCAGGCCCGGCAGCTTCGGGGTGTGGTAGGCCAGGGGCGCGGCGAGAATCCCTACCTGATCGAGCCTGGCCCGATCCAGGCGGGCGTCCTTGGCGTGGACGTGAAACAGGCGTGATCTGAACTCCTCGATTGGTCCTACTTCGTCCATCATCTGCCAGATCAGATGCGAGGGATCGTAGTTCAGCCCGAAGTGGGGATCGGGAATCTCCGCGAACATCCGCCGCCAGATCGCCGGCGAGCCGGCGAGGTTCTTCCCGCCCGGCCACTCATCCTCGCTGAAGAACATGGGGCAGTTCTCGATTCCCACTCGCACCCCGCGCCGGCGGGCATGCTCGATGATCGGGGGCCACGTCTCGCGAAACAGGGGCCAGTTCTCCTCCAGGCTCCGCGTGGGGTCACGTCCAATAAAGGTATTGACCGTCTCCAGGCCCAGAAGGGCCGCCGCGTCGATCACCAATCGGAGATGGTCGGCGGCGTTCCGCCGTTCCTCCGGGTCGCCCGCCAGGGGATTGGGATAATAGCCGAGGGCGCTGATCCGGACCCCCGTACGGGCCACCAGATCCTGGACGCGGGTCGCTCCCGCCGTATCCAGGGTGGCGACATCAAGGTGCGAGACCCCGGCGTACCGCCGTTCAGCCTTCCCCTTCGGCCAGCACAACACCTCGACGCACTCGTAGCCCAGACGTCCGGCCAGGGCCAGTACCTCCTCCAGCGGCAGTTCCGCTACGATCGCGCTCACGAACCCTAATTGCATGGCCGCTTCCCTTCCCTTCCTTGCCTCAGTCTCCGCTGGCGGCGCGGGCGTAGATCCAGGCCAATCCAAGCACTATTACCCCATAGAGTACCTGGCGGAGCGCCTCGGCGATATTCATCAGGATCAGCAGCGATTCCAACACGGTGAGAATGAGAACTCCCACGATGGAGCCGGCATATCCGCCGCTTCCCCCCAGGATCGAGGTGCCTCCGATCACCACCGCCGCCACCGAAGGGAGGAGGTAGGTGGTGGCGAGACTGGTATCCACGGCGCCCGCGTACCCGGCCAGGAGAATGCCGGCGGCGGCACTGAGCAGGCCGCACAACGTGTAGACTGCCAGCAGTACCTGCCAATTCCGGACCCCCGCCAGGCGACTGGCGACCGGATTGGCCCCCACCGCGTAGACCGCGCGGCCAAATCCACTTCCCCGCAAGAGCACCAGCAGGATCACCGTCAGCCCACCCCACAGCACCACGTCTATGGGAATGTAGGTGAGCCATTTGCCGGATCCTGCCTGGCGAATGGCGTCCGGGATCACCGGGGTGTTCGAGGTATTGGCCGCCCAAACGGTGAGGAGTCCGGTAATAATCCCACTCATCCCCAGGGTCATGATCAGCGGGGCCACCCCAAAGGGGCCGACCCCAATCCCATTCACCAGTCCGATCGCCGCCCCAATGCCCAGGGCGCCCAGCACGGCGAGGATCCCATTCGAGCCGCTGTATTGGGCGAGGAAGTACGCGGCGATGGTCGCGGTGCCGGTGGTCGAGAGATCGATGCCCCCAGTGAGGATCACCACCGTTTGTCCGGCCGCCAGCATCCCCATGGGACCGGCGATCAAGAGGGTGGTGGAGAGGTTGCCGGGGAACAGGAAACCGGGACTGACCAGATTGGTGATCAACATCAGGACGATCAGCAGGCCGACCAGGACCAGCAGCGGGCGCTCGGCCGCTTGTTCCCGCCACCGGACCAGCCGGGGGCTCAGCGACCTATGTCGCGGCGAGGCAGTAGCCATGACCTAGCGCTCCTCCAGCCGGATTGGATTGAAGGGACGCAGCCCCGACCGCGGTCGGCCCGGTGCTCCCACCCGACCACGGTCGGGGCGATCACACAATGCAGCCATGATCTACTTCCGCCGCCGCAGCAAAAGGCCGCCCACCATGACCGCCCCTACCATTACCACCCCTTGAATCACCAGACCCCAACTGGGATCGACATTCAGGTAGCCCAGAAGGGTACCGAGCAAGGTGAGGATAAAGGCGGCGGCGATTGGCCCCACCATACCGCCGCGTCCGCCCGTGAGCGCCACGCCGCCGATCACGATCGCCGCCACGCTCTGCAGAGTGAAGGTCGCGCCGGACGAGGCGGCCCCATTCAAGGTCTGAGCCGTAAGGGTCAGTCCCCCCAACACCGCGAACATCCCGCCCACCGCGTAGGCGATCACCCGCGTGCGGCCGACGTTGACTCCGCTGAGATAGGCCGCCGTCCGGTTCGAGCCCAGGGCGTAGATGGCCAGGCCGGGCCGCGAGAATCGCAGAGGAAACCACACGAGAAGCAGGGCCAGGGCCAGGACGACGAAACCGACCGGGAAGCCGCTGCCCCGTACATCGCCCGTGAGCAGATTGGCGAAGTCCTGCGGCACCCCGCCGCCCGGCGTCGGCATGATCTGGAGCGCCAGGCCGCCCCAGATCGCCCCGGTGGCCAGGGTGACGATAATATCCGGTACCCGCGAGTGGGTGATCACCAGACCGGTGGCCGCCCCCGCCAGGGCGCCGCCGAGAAGGAGCGCCGCGCTTATGGCCAGCGCATCGCCGATGCCGGCGTTCACCATCCAATTGGCGGCAATCACATTGGCCAGACTCATCTGGGAGCCAATCGAGAGATCGATTCCGCCCGCCAACACCACGGCGGCCTGGGCCATCGCGGCCAGGGCCAGCGAGACCGAGGGGTCCACCAGCGACTGCATATCGTAGGCGCCAAAGGCCGTACTATGAATAACCCGCTCATACAGCAGCATGAGCGCCAATACCACGAAGGTGCCCACGACCCAGCCGTTCCGGCGGAGTTGGGCGGCGCGCGGGAAGTGGCCCGCGTGGCCGTTCATCCCCAGCCCTCGGGCCCTTAGCATAGTCGTGAGGATCCCGGCATCAGCCCGCCGCCTCTTCCTGATGGGTCAGGCCGTGCGCGGCATGGAGCAGCGTTGCCTCGTCGGCCTCCGATGCCGGCAACTCTCCGACGATCCGCCCTTCATAGAGGACCAGAACCCGATCGCAGGCAAGCTGGATCTCGGGCAGTTCGCTGGTAAAGAGAAGAATCGAGGCGCCCTGATCGGCCAGTTCACGGAGGAGCGCGTAGATCTGTCGCTTGGTGCCCACGTCGATGCCGCGGGTGGGGTCGAAGCAGAGCAGCACGTCGAAGCCGCGGGCGACCCAGCGGGCAATAGTCACCTTCTGCTGGTTGCCGCCGCTGAGCCGGCGCACCTGGCTCATGGCGCGGGTATCGATCTGGAGCCTGGCCACCGCCTCCGCGATCCATGAGCGTTCTCGTCCTTGCCGAATCACCCCCCAGCCGGAAACGCGGTTGTAGCGCGGAATGGAGATGTTCTCGCGGACCGAACGTTGCGGTAAGAGAGCCAGCACGCGATCGGCGGGAACCAGGACCATGCCGGCCCGGATGGCATCGTACGGTTGGCGTAGGCGTAGCTTCCTCCCCCGCATGATCACCTCGCCCACACCGGCCCGTCTCCCGGATAGGGCGTCAAATAGTGCCTCCTGACCTTGCCCTTCCAGGGCCGCCACTCCCAACACCTCGCCCCGGCCAAGCGTGAAGGAGACGCCGCGCAACTCGTGACCCAGGCTCAGGTCGCGGACCTCCAGCACCGCCGGGCGGCTCTCCTGGCCGTCGCGCCGGATCGCCGGAGCGTGGCCGGACGGAGGCGGAACAGTTTGGGGGACGGCACCCAGCATCAACTCCACGATTCGCTCCTCGCTGCCCTCCGCCAGATCCAGCACTCCTACCCGGACGCCATCGCGCAGAACGGTGGCCCGATCGCAGATCGCCCGCACCTCGGCCAACCGGTGGGAGATGAACAGGACCGAGCGGCCAAGTTCGCGCCAACGGCGCATCACCACGAACACCCGCTCCGCCAGATCGGCGGGCAAGGCGGCGGTAATCTCATCCAGCAGCAGCAGCTGGGGCTCACGGGCGAGGGCCCGCGCCAGATCCAACATTCGGAGGGTAGGGAGCGGTAAGTCACTGACTAGCGCGCGGAGATCGATATTCCCAATTTCCATGGCGGCCAACCATTGGCGCACGGCGGTAACGCTGGTGCCGGTCAGGCGCAGATTTTCCAGGACGGTCAGATCGGGGGCCAGCGCCGGATCCTGAAACACGGCGGCCAACCCGGCTTTCTGGGCCGCACGCGGTGAGCGCAAGCGGACGGCGGCGCCGTGGACCATGATCGTCCCCCCATCGGGACGAATCACCCCGGTCAGCATCTTGACCATGGTGCTCTTCCCGGCTCCGTTGGCGCCCAACAGGGCATGAATTTCCCCTGGCGCCACGGTGAGGTTTCCCGCGCGCAGAGCCACGACGGCACCATACCGCTTATGCAGGTCGGATACCGTAAGCAAATCCGAGGGGGCGGCTTGATTCTCTACCATCATGATCTAGGCAAACTCCCTCAAGAGGGCCCATGGGCCCTCTTGAGGGAGTTTGCCTACCTATCTAACCTTTGCAGGTATTGAGGAATTGGGTCTTGGTGTAGGTGGTAAAACCAGGCACCTGCCATTGCACGGTGAAGGTCGGGCCGCGATTGGTGAAGGCCACGGACTTCAACTGAGCGGCGTTATGCGCGTAGTCCCACACTTGCGGGATCAGCTTCTGGATATGGGGTTCCGATTTCCCCGCCAGCAGGTTGAGGGCCAGCGCCATGCCGGCCCCGCCTACCGTGGAGGGATTGGTCACGGCGCCGCCCACGAAACCCTTGGAGTGGAGATTGATGATCTGTTGCACGAAGCCGTTATTATCGGCCCCTACCACCGGGACATACGGCTTGCCCGCCGTCTTGAAGGCGTCTACTACCGTGTAGTCAATCCCAGAAGTCCATACGCCATCGATCTTCTTGCCGGAGTTGAGGAGGGTGGTCATGTCGCTGGCACCCGTGGCGTACTGCCAGCCGGTGTATGGACTGGCCACCACCTTGATCCCAGGATACTTCTTCAGGGCCTGCATGATCCCGGTGTGGCGATCGGTATCCGCCGAGGCGCCGGCGATTCCCTGGAGCAGGGCCACGTTGCCGTGCCCGTGCAATTGCTTGGCCAGCCACTCCATGCCCAGCCGACCATAGGCAACCTGATCATTTTCCACCTGGTAGGCCAGCTTCGAGGTGATAAGCTGGTCCACCACCACCACCTTGATCCCCTTATTCACCGCCTGGGCGATCACCGCGTTCAGGCTGGTGGCATCGGGCGGGTCGATGATGATCGCGTTGACTCCCTGCGAGATCATATTGCGGATCTGGCTGATCATCTGCGCCGTATTGCCCTGAGTCTCCTGGACGATCACGTTTGTCGGCGTCTTGCTGGTCATGGCCTGCACTTTGGCCGAACAGATCATCTCCTCGCGCCAGCCGTTGCCGATCAGGCTGTTGGCGAAGCCGATCTTATAGCTGGCCGCGGCGGTTTTCTGGGCCTGGACGGCGCTCCCCGCGCCGGCCACGGCGCCGGTCATCAGTCCGGCGGCGGTCAGGCCGCGGACAACTGCTCGGGATACCCGCTTCATGAGTCCTTTTCCTTCCAAACCATCCCGGTTCTCGTTGAGTGGGACCGCATTCTGCTCGCCGCTTCTGCTCGCCGCCCTCTCCTCTCCGCCGGCCGCCCGGCAATGCCATGGGAGAATTGTATCGACCTGGGGGACATTGTGGTGGGAGACACCCTTTCGGCAGTCGACTCACGCCAGGGTGGTAGGCGGCTGTCGTCGCTTCACCTCCGTGCGGTGCTCCTTGCCGCGTCTGGAGAAGTCGCCAATCGTCTTCAGCCCGCCCTCGAACCAGCCGTCCAGTTGGCGGCGGGCGATATTCACGTGCACCACCTCGTCCGCCCAGTCGAAGTCCTGGAGACTGGTCATGAGCGGATGCCTGGCCAGATCGCGAGCGAACTCCCATTCCTGGCGCTTGCCGGGTGGGTACTTCATGTTCTTCCCCTCCACCTCCAGCCCCAGCACCGCGTATTGTTCCAGGGGCGGCGCTTCCATGGCGTAGACGCCTTCGTAGTCGCGCATGGGAACGGCGGCGTGATCGGC
>DATLQX010000254.1:0-32937 GCA_035534995.1 Chloroflexota bacterium
GCCGATCCGCCGCGCGTTGGCACAGAGGTCGCGCTCCAACACCTCACGAATCGCGGCCACTCCGGCGGCGCTGCTCAGGGGATTGCCGCCAAAGGTGTGGCCGTGGGAAAACTCGATGTTCGCCCCCTCCTCGCCCCAAAAGGCCTGCGCGACATGGTCGCGCATGGCCAGTCCGGCCAGCGGGCCATAGCCCGAGCCCATGCCCTTGCCCATGCACAGAATATCAGGCAGTACGCCGAAGGTCTGGGCGGCGAACATCTGGCCCGTCCGGCCAAAGCCGGTGATCACCTCATCAAAGATCAAGAGTACCCCATGGCGATCGCAGATCTGGCGCAACTGAGGCAGGTACTCGGGCGGCGGGGTAGTGATGCCGCCGGTATTGCTGATCGGCTCCATGATCACGGCCGCGACGGTTTCCGGTCCCTCCAGCTCGATGATCTTGTCGATCTGATCCACGCAAGTGATGCCACAGCTCGGATAGTGGAGACCGAACGGACAGGCATGGCAGGAAGGCGGCATCGCCTTGAGGAATCCGGGGAGCGTGGGCTCGAAGGGAATTTTTCGCTTGGACGTCCCGGTGGCGGACAGCGCCCCGAAGGTCGCGCCATGATAGCCCTTATACAGACTGAGCATCTTGTATTTGCCCGGGTTCCCGGTTTGCCGGTGATATTGGCGGGCCAACTTCATCGCCGCCTCGGTCGCCTCCGAGCCGCCGGAGAGGAGTTTGATCGTGTTGAGGTCGCCTGGGGTAATGTCGGCCAGGAGATTGGCCAATTCCACGGCCGGCACGTTGGTGGCATGAAGCGGCGGCGCGAAGCAGATCCGCTCAAGCTGCTCATGCAGTGCGTTCAGCACCCGTCGATTCCCATGACCCACATTTACCACGAAGATCCCGGAGATCCCGTCCAGATAGCGTTTGCCGAACACATCCCAGTAGTAGATACCTTCCGCGCGGGCCATCACCAGGGGGTCGGTCACGAACGAACGCATCTGGCGGAAGTCCAGGACCATGTGGCGCAGCAGTTCGGGGGAAGCGTAGGCGGTGAGGTCTTCCGGCTCGGCCAATAGGTCCGGAATAGCGTGCTCCTCGATCATCATTACTCCTCTATCTTGATCCCACCGGGATAGCGGTACTCGGCTCACCTAATTCGGCTCCTTCGGATTGGGTCTGGCCCGCGATCTCCTGGTCCAATGTGGAAGCGCTCCGCATGAGGCGTTCGTTTGGCGCCTCGAACAGCCAATCGATCGCCTGGAGCGCCATGCCTCGCGCGGCGGCATCGCTCCCCAGGGCAGCCAGGGTCAGGGTACGCGCGCGGGGCACCACGGGGAGGACGCGCAGACGCACAACCCGCCGCGCCGCCTCCAGTACCACCGCCCCGGAGCGCATCAGCGCCCCCCCCATCACCACCAGATCCAGGCCGAGGAGATTGAGCGCCATGGCGATCGCGATCCCTAAGCGCTCACCAGCCTCGGTGAGGACGCCAAGGGCAAGCTTATCCCCCCTATCCGCGGCGGCGGCCAGCTCGGCGAGGGTGAGCGTCTCGTCCTGCCCGGCGAGCGATGAGTAGACACCCCGCCCGAGCAATTCCTTTGCCTGGGTCAGTACCGCCCGCGCGGACGCGGTCGCCTGCAAACAGCCACGATTCCCGCACCGGCACAGCGCGCCGCCCGGATCCACGGTCACATGACCCAATTCACCCGCCAATCCGCCGATACCCCGGAAAGGGCGACCGCCAACCACCAGGCTGGCCCCAATGGCGGTACCGGCGTCCACATAGAGGAATGAACCGACGGGGCAGGCGTCGGGTCCGGCTGCCCCAAGCCGCCGCTCGGCCAGGGATTTCGCCCGAGCCGTCTCCTCCAGAAGAACGGGTCTGCCAAGCGCGGCGCCCAGGCTCTCGGCTACCAGGAAGTGTTCCCAACCGGGAGTATTACTGCGGAGAATGCATTCACCCTGGTCGCTGTCGATGATGCCGGTCACCGCGATCCCCACGGCCGCCACGGCGCGAAAGTCGACACCGGCGTCGCGCGCGGCCTGGCGCGCCAACTGGGACAGGAGGGAAATAATCTCGGCCCGCGCTCGGTCGGAGAAGATGGAACTGGACACTTCCCAATAGGCAACCGCCGTGCCCTGGAGGTCGGCCAGCAGAACATGCACGATATCGGTCCCAACGTCCAGGCCCACCACGTAGGCCGCGCTCGGATCTATTTCCAGGAGAAGAGCCTGACGGCCCGGACCGTTCACCACACCCCTACCGGCCTCACGAATCAGCCCGGCCGCCTGCAGGCGGGTGACCACGCGCGCCGTCATGGCCGTACTCAGTCCCACCGCCGACGCGACCGCGGCACGAGTCACCTGTCTCTCCGCCTGGATAGCGGACAGTACCGAGACTTCGCTGCGACTGAGATCGAGGCGAGCCATCATGCTCCATCGTTCCGGCGGCAATGCAAATCGGTGATGCACTGCATATTAGCAGCGAAACCGGCCCGTCCGCAAGGTCATCAAGCGCTATTCCTCCACTCATGCGTCTAAATTTCTCATCCGAGTTACAATTTCCTGCATTTACTAGTGCTTTTGGGGTGAATGGCACCTGAGCGCGGCCAGAATCGGGCAGCGTGGCCCACGATGGCGTCTCCCCATGGAAGGCGCGGATCGGGCTCCGGTTTGGCTACCGCCTGGTATCATCAAAGCTGCACAGCCACATAAGGAAAATCCAGTGAGGAGCATTCATGGCTACGCCCGCGACCGCCGCCCAACTCGACGCCCATCTCATCACCACCGATCTCAAGCACGTCCGAGTCCAGGATCTCCTGGGTCAACCGCTCGTCCTCGCGTTTTTCCCCGCCGCCTTTACCAGCGTGTGCACGACTGAGATGTGCACCCTTCGCGACAGCATGGCCCGGTTCAATACGCTCAACGCCAAGGTCTACGGGATCAGCGTTGACCTGCCCTACGCCCTTCAGGCATTTGGCGAGAAGAACAACCTGAGCTTTCCCCTGTTGTCCGACATGGAGCGCGAGGCGATCCGGGCCTTTGACGTGGTGTGGCCGCTGCTCGGTGGGGTGGTCAAGGAGGTGGCCAGTCGGGCGGTATTCGTGCTGGACGCGGAAGGCAACATCGTCTATCGCTGGGTGGGAAACAGTCCGGCGAACGAACCACCCTACTCCGAGGTCACGCGGGCGGTGGAAAGCCTGACCACCTGACCATCCCACCACATGCGCTCTGGGAGACTACCGTTTGGACCTTCATCCAGGCGGTAGTCTTCTTTTTTCGCGGCCGAATCCGCACATCCCCCTTGACAACCAATCAGGCTAGGGATCGCGGGTCATTGCCAAACCTGCCCGAACTCGCTATCCTAACCCCGGTGTCTGGTGCATAGCTGCTAGATGCCGGTGGCGTACCCCGTTGGTACGGTTGCAAGCGATAGGGAGCCGGCATGGCTGGGACTACAACGGCACGAAATCTCGTCCGCGGAGTCCTTCTCGCACTCTCTCTTCTGGCCTTCTCTCCCCGACCCTTCCTGGCTCATGCCAGTTCCGCCGGCCGCGCCGCCGGCGCCGATTGCCCGGCCCGTGATCTCTCCATCGATCGGGCCGTGGTCGCGGGCCGTTCCTACCTTGGCATCGCCTACAGTGCGCTGACCCGTGACCGCCAACAGTACGCCGGCTTGGGACCGCTCAGGCGAAGTGCCACTCTCAGCGCCATCGCCGAACTGCATTCCGCCTACATGGCCTCCATCGGCTCGTGGTCCGATGGCGATCCCGCGGGCACCATTCTTGCTCGCGTGCAAGCGGCTGGGATACCAGCCGTCTATGCCGGACAAAACGTGGTCACCAGCAGTGGGGCCACGGTGAGCGAAGCCATTCAACATGGGGAAGCGTTCTTCTCGCGTGAAGCGGACGGCGGTGGCCCGCACTGGGACAACATCACCAATCCAAATCACCATGCGGTGGGGATCGGCATCTCGCTCCTGGGAGATCCGGGGAATTACACCATCTATCTCACCCAGGTTTTCGCCGATGGCGGCGGTTGCGCGCAAGCCGACAGCGTCACCCTTGCCAATGCATCGCAAGTGGCGCCAAATCTCCATCCTGGCCTGGTGGTGCGCCCCACGGTCAATGATCTGCAACTACGAAGCGAGCCACAAGGGCTGGTAATCGGCCGGCTGACCTCGCGCGATAAACTCAAGGTGATTGGCGTACAGGGAAACTGGGCCCAGGTGCAAGTCCTGGGGAGCCAGAACTTTGGCTGGGTCTTCACCCAGTTCGTCAGCGCCGGCTGATCGAGGCCCTGGCACGCCCCAGAGGAAGAGCAAAATCGGACGGATCCGTCCGATTTTGCTCGCGCCACCCGCGCTCAGCGCGTACTGGTCACCTTCCGCAGGCCGCGCGGCTGATCGGGATCATATCCCTTCGCTACCGCGAGATGGTAGGCCAGCAGTTGGCCCGCCACCGCGAGACTGATCGGCGCCAACGCCTCGCTCGCGACCTCGTCCAGGGCGAATGCGGTGCCGACCGAGGCGGCCAGAGTGGGATCGTTGGTGACCGCCGCCGTATCCGCCGCGCGCTCGCGGAGCATGATCGCCAATTCATGCATCCCCTCCATGGCCGGGCCCGAGGCGCCCAAGAGCAGAGCGGGGAAACCTGGATCAACCACCGCTATCGGTCCATGGAGGAAGTCAGCACCCGAATAGGCGTCAGCCATGACGTAGCTGGTCTCCTTGATCTTCAGCGCCACCTCCATGGCCGTCGCGTAGGCATAGCCACGCGCGAGTACCAGGCAGCTTCCCAGGTCACGCCATCGATGGGCAAGGTCGCGCATGCCGGCATCAAGCTTCAAAGCTCCGGCCGCGGCATCCGGCACCGCCGAAAGTGATTGGCTGAGTTCCAGAGCGCCGGACCATTCGGCGGTGAGCAGGGCCAGAAGTAGCTGCTGCGCGGTAAAGCTTTTGGTGGCCGCCACGGCTACCTCTTTCCCCGCCCCACACCACAGTACGTGATCGGCGCCCGCGGCTAGCGGAGATTGCCGTTCATTCACCACCGCCACGGTGAGCGCGCCCTGGCGATGGGCCTCTTGCATTACCTCGACCAGATCGGGCGACTGGCCGGACTGCGAGATCCCGATCACCAGGGCCTGCTCCAACCGCGGCGGTCTGCCATAGAGCGTATAGAGCGAGGGAGCCGCCAGGGCCACCGGGAGGCCGGCGAACGATTCGAGGAGATACTTCCCATAGATCGCCGCGTTGTCCGAGGTACCGCGGGCCACGATCATGGCGAAGCGCGGCTGGAAGCGGCGCAGTTGTTCAGCCAGATTGCGCGCGGCCCCCGCCTCGCGCTCCAGCAGCGCCGCAAGAATACCCGGTTGTTCCTGAATCTCCCGGTACAGGGTATGCATGATTACCTTCCCGCAATTAAGCGTTCCATCACCGACACAAAGGCGTCGATATGAAACGGCTTGGGCATGATCTCCGTATGAGGGTCGATCACGGGGTTATGTAACTCACTGACCTCGAAAAGCGCCGCCGTGCAGAGCATGACGGGGGTCGTCTCGGTGCCGGGATTCTCACGCATGGCCCGCAAAACAGTGAAACCATCGGCGTCGGGCAGCATAATATCCAGCACCACCAAGAGCGGACGCTGCTCGCGGAGCAGCGTTTGCGCCTCCTCGGCGTTTTCCCGCACCACCACCTGATAGCCGAGATCGGTCACCACTTCAGTGATTAACTCACTGCACCCCTGGTCATCTTCCACCACCAGGACAAATGGCGGCGCGGGGTTCAAGCTCATGATCACTCCCTCGGCACATTGACCTATTCGTGAGGTTCCTGTCGTGTATGGTACTGTACACTCCCTTCCCGCGTTTGTACATCTACCCGTGAAAGGGTTCCGGACTGGACACTACTGTAGTACCTTCTATGGTGAATGGCGCCGCGATTGCTTGCGCGACCCGGCGACCACCACGCTGACCGGAAAGGGAACGCCATGGCATCTCCCACCACCCAGACCGACGCCGCGCCTACCCAGACCGAACGCACCGCCCCACCTTGCGTGATCGTCATTTTTGGTGCATCGGGGGACCTGACCAACCGGAAGCTTTTGCCCGCCCTCTATAACCTGGCGATGGGCGGCCTGCTCTCTGATCGCACGGTGATCCTCGGCTTTGGCCGCCACCCTCAGAGCGACGAGGAATTCAGGAAAAGCATTCACGGCGGCATCGATCAATTTTCCCGCACCCGGCCAATCCGCAAGGAGGTTTGGGAGGCACTCGCCCCACGCATCTACTATCAGCAAGGAAACTACGAGGACGCGGCCTCGTTCGCGGCCTTGCGGACCCGGCTCGAAACCTTTGACCGGGATCGCGGCACGGCCGGTAACCACCTCTTCTATATCGCGACCCCGCCCACCGCCTTCCCGGCGATCATCCGCGAGCTTGGGGCGGCGGGCCTGGCCAAACCATCCGCCCACGGCTGGTCCCGCGTGGTGATCGAGAAGCCCTTCGGCCACGATCTGGCCAGTGCCCGCAAGCTGAACCAGGAGGTGCTCGGGGAGTTCACCGAGGATCAAGTGTTCCGCATCGATCATTACCTGGGCAAGGAAACGGTGCAAAACATCCTGGCCTTCCGCTTCGCGAACCGTCTGTGGGAACCAGTCTGGAGTTCGCAGCACATTGATAACGTGCAGATCACCGTGGCGGAGAGCATCGGTATCGAGGGCCGGGCCAGCTATTACGAGGAAGCAGGCGCTCTGCGTGACATGGTGCAGAATCATATGCTGCAAGTCCTGGCCCTGGTCGCCATGGAGCCCCCGGTGACGTTCGAGGCCGAGGGCGTGCGCGACGAAAAGGTCAAGGTGCTGAGGGCCCTTCGGCCCTTTGGCAGCCAACTGGCCGAGGACGCGGTGCGCGGCCAATACCGGGCGGGATCGATCGGTGAGGAGAAGGTACCCGGCTACCGGCGCGAGCCGAAGGTCGATCCGCAGTCGCAGACCGAAACCTTTGTCGCCCTCCGCGTGGGGATCGATAATTGGCGCTGGGCCGGAACTCCTTTCTATTTGCGCCATGGGAAGCGCCTGCCCACCCGCGTCTCAGAGGTAGCCGTCCAGTTCAAGCCCGTCCCTCACCTCCCGTTCGCTATCTCGGGCACCAAGGCGCTTGAGCCGGATCTCTTGGTGCTCCGCCTCCAGCCGGACGAAGGAATCAGTCTCCGCTTCGGCGCCAAGCAACCGGGGCCGGAGATGCAATTGCGTTCGGTCAACATGGAGTTCCGCTATGAGGCATCGTTCTCCATGGCTTCGCCGGATGCCTACGAACGATTGATTCTCGATTGTGCCCTCGGCGAGAGTACGCTCTTTACCCGCGCGGACGAGGTGGAGGTCTCCTGGGGCTTCGTCAATCCGCTCCTACGGCGCTGGTCGGACCCCGATGCGGACGTCCCCACCTACGCCGCCGGCTCGTGGGGGCCGCACGCGGCCGTCGATCTGCTCGGACGCGACGGGCGAAAGTGGCATAATCCATGAGCGATACGGTCGCCACCCGATTGATCCTGGTCCGCCATGGGGCCACCGCGTGGAGCGTGAGCGGCAAGCACACCGGGCGCACGGACGTGCCCCTCACCGACGAAGGCCGGCGGATGGCCGGGATGGCCGGGCAGAGATTGGCCGGCTTTCACTTCAACCTGGTGCTCACCAGCCCGCTCCAGCGGGCCGTTGAAACCTGCGCCATCGCCGGTTTTGCTTCCCAGGCGGAGACCCGTCCCGACTTAAGGGAGTGGGACTATGGGGACTATGACGGGCGGACCACCGCCGACATCCATAAGGAACGCCCGGACTGGAACCTCTGGCGCGACGGCACCCCGAGTGGCGAGAACGCCCAGATGGTGGGCGAACGAGCCGAACGGGTGATCGCCGAGGCACGGGCCGCCGGCGGCGACGTGGCCCTCTTCGCCCATGGCCATCTCTTGCGTGTTCTCGGCGCCCGCTGGCTCGACCTTCCACCCCAGGACGGGGCGCTGTTCGCGCTGGCTACCGGGGCTATCTCGATTCTCGCCTACGAGCGAGCGCAGGCAGTAATCAGCCGCTGGAACGATGACGGCCCTCTACCCTAAACGCGCGGCATGGCGATGAAAGAGACGCCGCCACACTCCGACCGTGGCTGGAGCATGTAACGAATGTGCGGCGCCGGATCACTACTAAGCTGGAGAGCGCGCATTGCCGCTGGGGAAAAGAGATCCCCAAGGCGCAAGTTTGTCGTATCTCCCGCGCGTACGGTAAAAGTCCAGAGGAGGAAAATGTGGTGGCGGAAAACCCTTTAACCGTCTATGGCGCCCCGTGGTGCGGCGACTGCAAGCGGGCCAAGAAGTTTCTCGGTGAGCAGCGGGTGCATTATGACTGGGTGGATGTGGACCAGGATCCCGAGGGCCTGATGGTGGTGGAACGGGCCAACGCCGGCAAGCATATCATTCCCACCATTGTCTTCGCCGATGGGACGGTCCTGATCGAACCCTCCAACGCCCAGTTGGCGGCGAAACTTGGCTTGGCGACTAAGGCCAAGCTCCCCTACTACGATCTGATTGTGGTCGGAGGTGGCCCGACCGGCCTCACCACGGCCCTGTACGCGGCCCGCGAGGGACTGGAGGTGCTGGTAATCGAACGCGCTGGCCTGGGAGGGCAAGCGGGCGTCACCGAGCGGCTGGACAATTTTCCCGGTTTCCCCGATGGGATCGGCGGGGCCGACTTCGCCGATCGTCTCACCCTCCAGGCCCATCGCTTCGGCGTGGAAACCTTGCAGGCTCAAGACGTAGTTGGACTGCGGGCCGAAGGCGAATCACGGTACGTATGCACCGCCGACGGGGCGGAATATGGGGCCCGCGCGGTGTTGATCGCCACCGGATCCACCTATCGGCGCTTGGGAATCCCCGGTGAGGATGAGCTCATCGGCGCCGGGATTCATTATTGCGCCACCTGTGACGGCCCCTTCTACCGCGGCAAGGAGGTCGCGGTGATCGGCGGGGGCAACAGCGCCGGCGAGGAAAGCCTCTTTCTCACCCGCTTCGTGGACAAAGTAACGATTCTGGTCCGTGGCGAGGCGATGGCCGCCAGTAAAGTGGTGATCGAGAAGGTGGAGGAGAACCCGGCGATCGATGTACGGTACAACACCGAAGTCACCGCTCTTCAAGGCGACCGGAAACTGGCCGGCCTCACTCTCCGCGACCGGAAGACGGGCAAGGAGGAGACGATCACGCCCGCCGGGGTATTTGTCTTTATCGGCTTGACCCCAAATAGTGGTATCCTGCCGCCCGAGATCGCCCGCGATCCCTTCGGATTCATCACCACCACTCCCATGCTGGAGACCACCATGCCTGGTGTCTTCGCCGCCGGCGACGTGCGGCACGGGAGCACAAAGCAAGCGGCCAGCGCCGCCGGGGAAGGTGCCACCGCCGCCCTGATGATCCGAGAATATCTTCAAGGGATGGAGTAGCCGCGGAGCCGGAAGCGGAGCGGAAAGGGGAACCCGATGGCCAGGAAGCCCACACGTGGCACGGGCGGCGCCGAGCGCGAGCGGCTGCACGGCGCCGGCGAGGAGTGGAAACGCTGGGGTCCGTATGTCAGCGAACGAGCCTGGGGGACGGTACGGGAAGACTACAGTCCGGACGGTGATGCCTGGGACTACCTTCCCCATGACTACGCGCGCTCTCACGCCTATCGCTGGAACGAGGACGGACTGGCCGGGATCTCAGACCGCCAGCAGCAACTCTGCCTGTCGCTGGCGCTCTGGAATGGCCAGGATCCCATTCTTAAGGAGCGATTGTTCGGGCTGAACGGCCATGAGGGCAACCATGGCGAGGACGTGAAAGAGGCGTATTTCTATCTGGATAATACTCCCACCCATAGCTACATGCGGATGCTGTACAAATATCCGCACGCGCCCTTTCCCTATGATGAACTGGTAGCGGTCAATCGCGGACGCACCAGGATGGACCCCGAATACGAATTGCTGGATACGGGAATCTTCGACCAGCATCGCTATTTCGATGTCTTCGTGGAATATGCCAAGGCGGCACCGGACGACATCCTGGTCCGTATCACCGCCCACAACCGCGGGCCGGATGCCGCCGATCTGGTGCTCGCGCCGACCCTCTGGTTCCGCAACACCTGGAGTTGGATCCCCAACTGCCACAGGCCTCGGCTCTCGGACGATCAGGACCTTCCCTATTCAGCGATCAGGGTGGAACATTCGGACCTGCCAGGCTTCTCCCTTGCCTGTGAAGGGGCGGCCGAATTGCTGTTCACCGAGAACGAGACCAATACCCAGCGGCTCTTCAACGCCCCGAATCCGAGTGGTTATGTCAAGGACGCCTTTCATCGCTATCTGATCGAGCACGAGGAAGGGGCGGTAAATCCGGCGCGTGAGGGAACCAAGGCCTGCGCGGTCTACCGCCAATCCATTCCGGCCGGACAGGCGGCAACCATCCGGCTTCGCCTGGGTTCATCGACGAGCGACCCGTTCGCCGATTTCGACCAGATCTTCGCTCAACGGCAAATCGAGGCCGACGGCTACTATCGCGAGATCCAGCCGGCGAGCCTGGACGACGACCAACGGATGATCCAGCGGCAAGCCCTGGCCGGCATGTTGTGGAGCAAACAGTTCTACCACTACAACGTGAAACCATGGCTGGACGGCGACCCCACCATGCCGCCGCCGCCGCCGGAAAGAAAGGAGGGCCGGAATAATAACTGGTTTCATCTGCGGAATCATGATGTGATCTCCATGCCCGACACCTGGGAATACCCCTGGTATGCATCCTGGGATCTGGCTTTCCATTGCATTACCCTGGCCCTGGTGGATAGCGAATTCGCCAAATCCCAGCTCGATCTTCTGCTCCGGGAGTGGTATCAGCACCCCAACGGCCAGGTGCCCGCCTACGAGTGGGCCTTCGGAGACGTCAATCCACCCGTCCTGGCCTGGGCCGCCTGGCGCGTCTATAAGATCGAGCAGAAGCAGCGCGGGAAGGGCGATCGGGCCTTTCTGGAGCGGGTTTTCCACAAGATGCTCCTCAACTTTACCTGGTGGGTCAACCGGAAGGACTCGGAAGGGAAAAACGTCTTCCAGGGCGGCTTCCTCGGCTTGGACAACATCGGCGTCTTTGACCGGAGCGCACCGCTGCCGACCGGCGGGCATATCGAGCAGAGCGACGGCACGAGCTGGATGGCCATGTTCTGCCTCGATTTGCTCGAGATCGCGATCGAGCTTGCCCGCGACGATTCGGTCTATCAGGACATCGCCACCAAGTTCTTCGACCATTTCCTCTACATCGCCGCCGCCATGAACGACATTGGGGACGAAGGCTTCTCGCTCTGGGACGATCAGGATGAGTTCTTTTATGATGTTCTGCGGGCGCCCGATGGCCGCGCGGCCCCGCTCAAGGTACGATCGCTGGTAGGATTGATCCCCCTGTTCGCCGTCAACACTATCGATCAGGCGGTCCTTGATGCCTGCCCCGAGTTCGCCCAGCGCCTGGATTGGTTTCTCGACATCCGTCCCGACCTGGCGGCCCTGATCTCTCGCTGGCACGAGCCGGGAGCCGGCGAACGACGGCAACTGGCGTTGGTCCGCGGCCATCGGCTGAAACGCATCCTCGCCCGGGCCCTCGATCCCAATGAGTTCCTGAGCGAGTACGGGATCCGGGGCCTGAGCAAGTACCATGAGAACCACCCGTATCACTTCAATGTCGATGGGCAGGTCTACTCGGTGAACTACGAGCCGGGCGAGTCCACCACCGGCACCTTTGGCGGCAACTCCAACTGGCGCGGACCGATCTGGTTTCCCGTGAATTACCTGATGATCGAAGCGCTCCAGCGCTTCCACCATTATTACAGCGATGACTTTCTCGTGGAGTGCCCGACCGGATCGGGACAAAAGATCACCCTGCGCGCGATCGCCGACGACCTGTCGCGCCGGCTGATGCGCCTGTTCGAGCGCGACGATCAGGGGAATCGCCCCTTTAACGGGGACCATCCGCTGTTGCAAACGGATCCTCACTGGCGCGACTACATCCTGTTCCATGAATACTTCCATGGCGACAGTGGAGCCGGTCTGGGCGCGAGCCACCAAACGGGCTGGACGGGTCTGATCGCCAAACTGATTCAGCAACAGGGTGAAAGCGCCTAAATCACAATGAACACCGGTAGGGCCGGGTGCCTTATCATGGACGTATGGCACACCCCGTGTAGGAGAACCCGATTCGACTGAGCGATGGGAAAGATCACCTTGAGTGCGACAGCCAGCCAAACCACCGAGCTAGACACCGCTCTGGATCAGCTATGCGTGAACGCGATCCGCACCCTCTCCATTGATGGCGTGACGCACGCGAACTCAGGCCACCCTGGGATGCCCCTGGGCGCCGCCCCCATGGCCTACGTCCTCTGGACCCGCTTCCGCAAGCATTCACCCACCAATCCCCTGTGGGTCGATCGCGACCGTTTCGTCCTCTCCGCCGGCCATGCCTCGATGCTGCTCTATAGCCTCCTCTATCTCACCGGCTACGACCTCCCGATGGAGGAGTTAAAGCGCTTCCGCCAGTTTGGCAGCAAGACGCCCGGCCACCCGGAGTATCCCGGCACTCCAGGAGTGGAGGTGACGACTGGACCGCTCGGCCAGGGATTCGCCAACGCCGTGGGAATGGCGATCGCCGAGGCCCATCTTGCCGCCGCCTTCAATCACCCCGGTTACGAGATCGTCAACCATCACACTTACGTGATGTGCTCTGATGGCGACATGATGGAGGGTATTTCCTCCGAGGCCGCTTCCATGGCCGCGCATATGCGCCTGCACAAGCTGATCGCCTTCTATGACGACAACAGCGTCTCACTCGATGGCCCAACCAGTCTGAGCTTCGATCAGGAGGATGTGAGCCTCCGCTTCGAGGGTCACGGCTGGCATGTCCTCTACGTGGAGGACGGCAATGACCTGGAGGCAATCGACGGGGCGATCCGCGAGGCCCAGAGCCAGCAAGAGAAACCAACCCTGATCCGAGTCAAGACCCATATCGGCTTCGGCAGCCCCAAGCAAGACAGTAGCAAGGCCCACGGGAGCGCCTTCTCTCCAGCCGAGGTGATCGAGACCAAGCACACGCTGGGATGGCCCAGTGACGAGACGTTCTGGGTACCGGACGCGGCCCTGGCCCATTTCCGTGAGGAGGTGACCAAGGGAAAGGCCCAGGAGGATGCCTGGAACGCCCTCTATGCGTCGTATCGGCAGGCCCACCCCGATCTTGCCGCGCGTTGGGAAGCGGCCCAGGCGGGGAAACTCCCCGAGGGCTGGGATGCCGACATCCCCACCTTTGGACCCAATGATGCCCAGGCGACTCGCCAGGCCAGCGGGAAAGTGCTGAACGCCATCGCGCCCCACCTGCCTACCTTGATTGGCGGCTCCGCCGACCTCTCGGGCTCGACCGAAACCGATCTCAAAGGGATGGGCGTGTTCGGTCCCGGCAACTACCAGGGAAGGAACATCTACTTCGGGGTCCGCGAGCATGCCATGGGCGCCGCCGTCAACGGGATGTCCGTCCATGGGGGCCTCTGGCCCTTTGGCGGCACCTTCCTGATGTTCTTCAGCTATATGATGAACCCGGTCCGCATGGCGGCCCTGATGGAGACTCCCTCGCTCTTCGTCTACACGCACGACGGGATCGGCCTGGGCGAGGATGGACCCACCCACCAGCAGATCGAAGTACTGGCCGCCATGCGGGCCATCCCCAATCTCCTCGTGTTCCGCCCGGCGGACGCCAACGAAAGCGCCGAGTCGTGGCGGGTGGCGATCAGCCATCGCGAAGGGCCCAGTGCCCTGTGCTTTACCCGGCAAAAGCTGCCCATTCTGAACCATGACGAGGGACAACCCGTCTCCGATACCGCCAGGGGCGCCTATATCCTGGCCCGTGAGCAAGGGAAGGCGAGCCCCGACCTGATCCTGATGGGCTCGGGCTCCGAGGTGCAGTGGCTGGTGGCGGCGCGGACCACCCTGCAGGCCGAGGGGATCGCCACCCGCGTGGTGAGCATACCCTGCCAGGAACTGTTCCTGCGCCAGCCCCAGGCATATCAAGATGAGGTGCTTCCGCCGTCCGTCCGGGCCAGACTGGCCTGCGAGGCGGCGGCGAGCGAGCCGTGGTTCCGCTTCACCGGACTGGATGGCACGGTGGTGGGCCTCGATCATTTCGGCGCCTCCGCCCCGGCGGACGTGCTGTTCAAGGAGTTCGGCTTCACCGCCGAAAACGTGACGAGCCGGGCCAGGGCTCTGATCAAGAAGTAGGAGGAAGATTATGGCAGCCAATACACTGCAACAGATGTTCGAGCACGGGCAAAGCCCATGGATCGACAATATTACCCGCGGGATGCTGCAAACCGGCGAACTGCAACGGCTGGTCGATCAGGGCATCGTTGGCCTCACCTCGAATCCGACCATCTTCCAGAAAGCGATCAGCGGCGGGGCGGAGTATGACGCGGCACTTCAGGCCCTGGGCCGGGCGGGAAAGACGGTAGAGGAGATCTACGACGCGCTGGTCCTGGAGGATCTGGGGAACGCGGTGCGGATCCTGCGCCCAGTCTACGACCGGACCAACGGCGGCGACGGCTTCGCCAGCCTGGAGGTGCTTCCCGAGTTAGCGCACGAGACCGCCAAATCGATCTCCGAGGGTCTCCGCTACTTCGCCTTTCTCAACGCCCCAAACCTGATGATCAAGATCCCCGGCACTGCCGAAGGTGTCCCGGCGATCCGGAAGCTGATCAGCGAGGGGGTTAACGTCAATGTCACCCTCCTGTTCTCGCTGGAAAGCTACCAGGCGATCGCCGGCGCCTACATTGAGGGGCTGGAGGACCGGGCTCAGGCTGGGAAGCCATTGCACAATATCTCGTCCGTGGCCTCGTTCTTCGTCAGCCGGGTGGACACCGCCGTCGACGCGCTGCTGGATCAAAAGGCCAAGGACGATTCGGCGCGGGCCGCCGAGTATCAGGCGCTCCGCGGAAAGGCGGCGATCGCCAACGCCAAGCTGGCCTACGCGGACGTCTACGAGCACCTCTTCAACGGCCCCCGCTGGGAGGCACTGGCGGCCAAGGGCGCCCGGCGACAACGACCTCTGTGGGCCAGCACCAGCACCAAAAACCCGGCCTACCGCGATGTCCTCTACGTGGAGGAACTGATCGGACCCGACACCGTGGATACCATGCCGCCGGGGACGATCACCGACTTCCTGGACCATGGGCGAGTGCGTGATTCCTTGCAAGAGGATGTCGAAGGGGCACGCGACATGCTGCGCCGTCTAAAGGCAGCGGGAATCGACATGGTTGAGGTAACCCGGAAGTTGCAGGACGACGGGGTTGCGTCGTTCTCCAAGTCGTTCACCGATTTGATGACCACGATCAGCGGCAAGTGCCAGGAAGTCCTGGCCCACGCGGGCTAGGACCGTGAACGGCACGCGCCGGCCGTGGGAGCACCGCGGCCGGCGCGTGCCTGTGTGTTTTGGTCGCGCCGGCGACCTGAGGGAGGTCATGTGCAAATCGCGATGATTGGCCTTGGCCGCATGGGCGGCAACATGGTGACTCGGCTGGTCCAGGGCGGCCATCAGGTGGTGGCGTACGATCGTAGCTCGGAAGCGGTACAAACAGCGGTCGACCATGGCGCGACCGGAGCCGACTCGCTCCAGGATCTGGTGAGTAAGCTGCAAGTCCCGCGCGCCGTGTGGGTGATGGTCCCGGCGGGCGGCCCGACCGAGGATACGATCAAGGAACTGGCAGGGCTGTTGTCAGCGGGCGACACCATCATCGACGGGGGCAATTCCAACTGGCACGACAGCATGCGCCGGGCCGCCGAACTGGAGCCCAAGGGGCTCCGTTTCGTGGATGCCGGGACCAGCGGCGGGGTGTGGGGCTTGCAAGTCGGCTACTGCCTGATGGCGGGCGGCTCCGACGAGGCCATTGCCCACGTCTCCCCGGCCCTGATCACCCTGGCGCCCGAGGACGGGTTCAAGCACTGCGGTCCCGCCGGCTCGGGTCATTTCGTCAAGATGGTCCATAATGGGATCGAATATGGGATGATGCAAGCCTATGCCGAGGGCTTCGACATCATGAAGAGTGCCAAAGTATTCCCGAATCTCGACCTTCCGGGAATCGCCGAACTCTGGGGCCACGGTTCGGTGGTTCGTTCCTGGCTTCTGGAACTGGCGGCCGATGCCCTGAAGAAAGATCCCGGCCTTGATGGGCTGGAGCCCTACGTGGAGGATTCCGGCGAGGGCCGCTGGACCGTGCTGGCGGCCATGGATGGGGACGTTCCCGCCCCCGTGATCACTCTCTCGCTGTTCGAGCGTTTCCGCTCCCGTCAGGCGAATAGTTTTACCGATCGCATGTTGGCGGCGCTCCGCAATGAATTCGGCGGCCACGCCGTCAAAGCGGCGCCCAAGAAATAACCATCAATGATGGGATGTCGAGCCTGAAGGCAATGTTCAGGCTCGACATCCCATCATTGATGTATGTTCCTGCTTCACTAGGAACAGGGAGGAAAAGGAGGCACCATGGCCATATCAATCGGCGTCTTGCGCGGACTGCAACAAATCTCGAACCAGCAGGGCATCTTCACCATGGCCGCCATGGACCAGCGAGGGGCGCTCAAGTCCATGCTCAATCCGGGAGGCAACGTACCGTACGGGGAGATGCGTCAGACCAAGATCGATGTGGTCGGGGCATTGTCCCCGCATGCCAGCGCCCTGCTAATCGACCCGGAATACGGAGCCGCCGAATGTATCGCGTCGGGGGCGCTACCCGGCGGTTGCGGGCTGATCGTCTCGATCGAGAAGACCGGCTACACCCTGGACGGCAGTGGACGTCTGGCCGAGTTGATCCCTGACTGGGGGGTGGTCCGGATTAAGCGCATGGGGGCCAGCGCCGTCAAGCTGCTGGTGTATTATCACCCGGACGAGATGGAGGCCGCCCGTAAGCAGCGCGACGTGGTCGCCGCCGTGCTGGAGGACTGCCGCAAGTACGACATCCCCTTGCTGGTGGAAGCGGTAGCCTACCCGCTGGCTGGCCAGGATAAGGAAAGCTTCGCCAAAAGTAAGCCGGACGCGGTGGTGCGGTCGGCGGAGGAACTGTGTCCGCTCGGTTTCGACGTCTACAAGGCCGAGTTTCCAGTCGACCTTGCCTATCCCTTCGAGGAGGACAACCTGGGCGAGTGGTGCCAGAAGCTGGACGCCGCTACCAGCCAGCCCTGGGTCATCCTGAGCGCCGGGGTGGGGATTGACCAATTCGCCAAGCAGGTCGAGATAGCCTGCCAGAACGGCGCCTCCGGCTTCCTGGCCGGACGGGCCATCTGGAAGGACAGCGTGAAAATTAAGGATCTCGACGAGCGGCGCGCCCACCTGCGCACCGAGGCGGTGGCCAACATCGAGCGCTGCAATCAGTTGGCGGCAAAGTTTGCCACGCCCTGGCCCAAGAAGCTGGGCCATCCCAACGGCTTTGGCGATGTGGTGCTAGAGGGATGGTACACACGGTACGCGGGGATCTGATCGAACCTCGCCTCTCTGAAAGTGAAGAGAATCGCCGCGGGTACGCCCGCGGTGACTCTCTTCTCCTAATCACTCGCTTGGAACGTCGCGAGCGTTGCGGCGCCCATCGAGGCCCCAGGCGATAATGCGTTCGGGATGGATACGTATCAGGGGCGCGGGATCCGTAATCGCCTCGGCGCGCCCTCGGATCTCGATCCCACGTGGTTGCCATGGTGGGAGCACGTCGTCCATGACGATGGCGGCGCGGTGTGAGCGGGCAATGTCGCGGAACTTCTTGGTGCTCGCCAGGTCAATGCCGCCCACTTCGATGGTCTGGTCTTCGGTGTTGAGACTCCAGCCAACAGGGGTGACGTGGGGGATGCCGTCTAGTCCGACCGTGGCAATGCGGGCGAGCAGGCGTTCAGTACGCAGGTACGTCAGTTCAGCTTCGGTGAATACGTTCACGGGTACTCCTCCAGGAATCAAATGTAGTCGTTCGGTTCGGTAGCAACGAGGCCATGGGCGAGGAATCCGGGGTGATCATGTCCTCGTCCCCGGCGCACGCCCGAGCGTGGTGAGGAGGCCAACGATGATGATCGCGGCCATGATGTGCATGAGCAGCATGATGGTCACGGTAGCTCCGCTGGCGATGCCGCCCTGCATGTTGCCGGCGCCGGCCTGGAGCGGCCCGCTAAACGAGACAAGCAGGCCAAGGCCGGCCACGATCCGAAAGGTGCGAATGGGCCGGCGTACCCACCGCCCGAAGACCTCCAGGACACCGGTGGCTAGCAACGCGGCGACCACCGGCGCCGCGATGACGGGTCCGGGTTGCAGCGGCTGATAGCTTGCCGGCACGGCTCCCGCGGCGACAGCGAGGGTACGGATAAGCAGGATGCCGACGGCGGCAAGTGCGGCCGCCAGCAACCCAGCCCATAAGAGACGACGGGTCATGATACGCTCGGTCTGGCGGTCCGATGCGGTCGCAATCGACGGGGACGATGTAGATGTGGATGACATTGGGCGCCCCTCTATATTGTTGGCTAGCCAAGTTTTTTGATAAAAAAATCTTCCGTGCGATCACCGGCGGGTAAGGTTACGTTGCACCTGAAGAAGCAGACGGCGAAGCAGGATCCGTTCCTCCATGGTCAGGCCGGCCATGGCATGCCGCTCGACCTCGTCCCATGCATGGACGACTGGGCCCTGTAGGGCGCGGCCGCGGTCAGTCAAGAACACGCGCCATACACGCTCGTCCGCGGGATCGGAACGGCGCTCCACCAGCCCGGCGCGTTCCATGCGCGTGATCGCCTTACTCATGGTTGACAAGTCCAGGTCGGCGCACCCCGCGAGCTCGGAGAGCGACTGTCCTTCCTCGGCCCATAGGCGAAGCAGGGTCATTTCCTGTCCGACATGAAGATCCAGCGCGGCGAGCGCACCCCCGACCCGATTCCGGTGCAGGCGCCCGACCTGTGCCAGGACAAAACCGACGGTTTCCTGAACGGGCCTCATATGCCTCCTTTACTTGGCCAGCCAACCATATTCCTTCATGATAGGTGAATGGACATGTGCTGTCAATAGTGTGGCGGCGATAAGCAGAAGCAATGGAGCACGTGGTATCGTGAGTACATTCCGATTGCCGAGTTGCGGCAGGAGGGACAGTTAATGAGCGGACAATGCGGATTGGAGAAATACATGCCCTGGATTGTAGGCGGTACCGACGCGGACAGCTACGATGCGGCATACGAGACCCGCGCCGCCGCCGGTCAGAACGTCCATGGCGAGGCGGATTTCGTGGAGCGGCACGGCCCGCGCTCGGTCCTGGATGCCGGCTGCGGCACTGGGCGCCTGGCCCGCGAATTGGCCCGCCGGGGACTGGAAACCGTTGGCGTGGATCTCGACCCCCGCATGCTGGCGGTCGCCCGGCAAAAGGCGCCGGATCTTGAGTGGCAGGTCGGCGATCTGGCCACGGTCAACCTGGGCCGTGCCTTCGACGCGGTAGTGTTGGCCGGGAACGTGATGATCTTCGTCACCCCAGGAACCGAAGCGGCGGTGTTGGCCAACCTGGGCCGACACCTATTACCCAATGGGATGTTGATCGCCGGCTTCCAACTCCTCCCGAATCGCCTTGACCTGGATCGCTACGACAGTCTGGCGGCCGAAGCCGGCTATACTCTTGCCGAACGCTGGGCTACCTGGGACGAAGAACCGTGGCTGCCCGGCGGCGAGTACGCGGTGTCAGTGCACCGCAAACCCACCAGCTAGTTCATCTCGGCGATCTCCACCCGATCTCGACCCAAGCGCTTGGCCCGATACAGGGCGGCATCCGCCTTGCGCATAAACTCGTCACGGTCATAGCCGCCGTTCATCACGCTATGCAAGCCAAAGCTGCACGTTACGTTTACGGCGCCGCCAGCGAAATGGATAGGCGTTCCCCCTACCGCCGCCCGAAACTGCTCGGCCCGCGCGAGCGCCGCCTGACCGCCGCAGCCCGGCAGCACGATTAGAAACTCCTCGCCGCCATAGCGGCCCACCTCGTCCGAACGGCGCACGCATGAACACAGCCGTCGGGCCGCCTCCCGCAGCACCGCGTCGCCAACCAGATGCCCGAGGCGGTCGTTAATACTCTTGAATTCGTCGAGGTCCGCCATGAGAACCGCGACGGGACGTCTATCGCGCCGCGCCCTGGCGAGCGCTTTCGACAGCAACTCGAAGATGGTTCTCCGATTCCAGACTCCAGTGAGGCTATCCTTGGTCGCCAACCGCAGGAGCGCGTCTCTTTCCGCCCGCAGCCGTCGCGCTTCCTCGCGGAGATCCGCGATCATCCGCTGAGCTCCTTCGTCGCGGCCTACGCTCGGACCATCACTCTCCGATATCGCCTGGGAATGCGGTTTCAGGGTGATATAGTCATCCTTTACGGAACGGCTGAACTCCGACAGAGTTTCGCGGGACGGACGATCATCCCATTCCACCACTCCACCGCTCCGTGAAGCGAAGAGATCGTGGCTTCCTCCCTGCAACTCGACCCGCGGCAACATGTACCTGCTCCTCGGTTATCCGATGACGAACCTTCCCCGACCGCTGACCGCCTCCAGTATGCGCCGGAAAAACGTAATCCGCCACGCGGATCAGCAGGATTACCCACGTATATCGTAAACGGGATACATTTTCACCGCTACGTGGTACGCTGCAACCGGCGTGTAGCGGGCTCGGCAACCTGGTATGATCACCACCAGCCCGCGTATGCGTACCTTTGGGCTGTTGCCGCGAATTGGTGAAACACGGTGGCTGGAACAGGCGTGCCAATAACCGGAGGTGCCCCACCCTTTGGCCTCAAGCTGCGGGAATATCGGCGGGCCGCCGGGCTGACCCAGGAGGCCCTTGCCAATCTGTCCGGGCTCAGCATCCGCGGGATCCAGGATCTTGAACGGGGGATGTGTCTGCCCCAAAAGGGCACCTTGCGACGTCTGGTCGTCGCGCTTGAGCTGTCCACCGAGACGGCGGCGTTGTTCACCGCGCTGGTCACCCCAGCCCCTCGTGCCCGTACCGCTCCGTCCCGAGGACGCGCCGTCGCGGACGTCTCGCGTTCCGGCATCCCTCTCCCTCTGACCCCTCTGATCGGGCGTGAGCATGACGCTGCCGCGGTGCGGGATCTGTTGAGCCGCCCTGATGTCCGCCTGGTTACCCTTTCCGGTCCAGGGGGCATTGGCAAGACCCGGCTGGCCCTGCATCTGGCGGATGATCTCCGCCAGAGTTATGGGGATGGCGTGGTCTTCGTCGATCTGTCCACCGTCAGTGCCCATCACCTGGTACAGTCGGCCATTGGCCACGCCCTGGGGCTCGGTGACGTGGGTGGTAAGCCGTTATTGGCGCGCCTGCTCGACTTTCTCCGCGACAAACGCATGCTCCTTCTGCTGGACAACTTTGAACAGCTCTTACCGGCCGCTCCCTCGGTCGCGCGGCTGCTGACGAGCAGCCGCGCGCTACAGGTGCTGGTGACCAGCCGCGCGGCCCTTCGGATCCGCGGCGAACACATTTTTCTCGTGCCGTCGCTCGAGTTGCCCCCCATGGCGACGGCAACCAACGGTCTGTCTCCGTACCCCGCCGTAGCCCTCTTCTCTCAATCCGCGCGGGCATCGCTCCCCGATTTTCAGCTTACCGCCGAGACTGCCCCCATCGTGGCCGAGATCTGCGCGCGTTTGGATGGATTACCGCTTGCCATCGAGTTAGCGGCGGCCCGGATCAATGTCATGACGCCCTCGGTGCTCCTCCAACGCCTGGAGCAGCGCCTCGACCTCCTGATCGCGGGACCGGCGGATTTACCCGAGCGCCAGCAAACTCTCCGCGGCACTCTAGCCTGGAGCTGCGAGCAACTGAGCCCTGAAGCACGAGCACTCTTCTCACGCCTCTCCGTGTTCGTCGGCGGGTGGTCCCTTGAGGCGGCCGAAGTCGTGTGCTCGTCCGCGCCAGTTGGAACCACCGCCAATCCACCAGGGGAGGGGATGGTTGGCCTGGGGACGCGGCGTCCCGAACTGGCGGCGGTTCTGGAGGAGATCGTGAACCACAGCCTGGTGGTGCGTGACCGGGCGGGCGACTCGCCTGGAGAGGATGGGCGGGCGGCATGGCATTTCCGCATGCTCGAGACGGTTCGCGAATACGCTCTCGACCGCCTGCAGGCCGGCGGCCAGGCGGAGGCGGCACGGCGGCGTCACGCCCTCTATTACCTGGACATGGCCCTTACCGCCGAGCCGGAGCTGATCGGCCCACGTCAAGCTTTCTGGTTCGAGCGTCTGAAGCAGGCGCATGATAATATTCGGGCCGCCCTGGAATGGGCATACGTGGAGGACGCGGCGATTGGCCTCCGTCTGGCGGGAGCATTGTGGCGTTTCTGGAATACCCATAGCCACCTCAGCGAAGGACGATGGCGTTTGCAGCGGCTCCTGGAGGCTCCCGGAAGCACCGTACCCGAGGCCCTCCCGGCGCGGGCGAAGGCTCTGTATGGAGCCAGCGTCCTGGCGAATGAGCAAGCCGACTACCAGCATGCGGCCTTGCTGGGGGAGGAGGCGCTCGGCATCTACCGCGGCCTGGACGACAAACGTGGCATCGCCTCCTGCCTCAACATCCTCGCGCTCGTTGCCCGCATCACCGGTGACCTCGCGCGCGCGACCGCGCTCCATGAGGAGAGTCTGGCGCTCGTACGAGGACTCGGAGATCGGAACGGCATGGCGCGCGCGATAAACAATCTGGGCATCGTCGCAAGCGACCAGGGTGACTATGTGGCGGCGGCCTTGCGATATGCGGAGGCTTTGGCTATCTATAGGCAGCTCGAGGATGAACAGGGCGTCGCGATCATGACTGTAAATCTGGCGGAGGCGCTGCGCTACCAGGAAGAATATGATCGCTCGAGCATCCTCTATCAGGAGAGTCTGATCATGCACCACAAGGTGGGCAACAAAGTCGGTATTCTTGCCTGCATCGAGGGGCTCGCGGCCCTGGCGCGAGCGGCCGGAGATCCCGGGAAGGCAGCCCGATTGTGGGGCGCCGCCGAAACCCTACGGGCCAGGGTTGGGGCCGGGCTGCACGGGAATGACAAGCTCGATTACGGCCGGAACCTGGCCGCCTTGCAAGACGAACTTCCCCCCGCCACGCTCGCTGCCGCCTGGGCCGAGGGCAGCTTAATGACCGCGGAGCAGGTGGTCGCCTACGCCGGCGCGGACGTGTGACCCGAGGCATGCCGGGTGAAACGACGCGAGCAGTCGAGGTGGGGTACCATCCGCTGACCGGAAACGTGGGGATCCGCGTTGGCCAGTCCCGCCTGGGCTGCTACCATGTCTTTGCCCGCCGCGATCGGGGTCTCGATTCCCCGCCTGAGGTCGGAGGATCAAGCTAGCCACATGAAACATTGGCTGTTAACAGACCACTAGCAAGGGCGGGGTGTACCATTCTTCCCGAAATCATGGCGGACCAGCCGCCGGCGGGGATTCCCTACACCGGGATCGACGCCGCCGAGATCTCCCGGATCGCCAGGGCGGTGGACCGGTGGGGTCAGCGTTTTCTCGACCGTGTGTACACGCCCGCCGAGCAGCAATACTGCGGGCGGAAGCCACACCGCCTCGCCGGGCGTTTCGCCGCCAAGGAGGCGATCAGCAAGGTACTTGGCACGGGGGTTCGCTACGTCTATTGGCGAGAGATGGAGATCCTCCCTGATCGGCGCGGAAAGCCGGTAGTTTTTTTGCACGGGCGCGCGGCGCGGGTGGCCGCCGGACTGGGACTCGGTCCCATCTCGGTCAGCATTAGCCACACCGGTGACCTGGCCCTGGCGGTTGCCCTGGGATTGGGCCAGCCGAAGGAGAATGTTTGATGCGTGCCTTGGTCAGCGCGGCCGAAATGAGGGCGTCCGAGGAAGAGGCGGCCCGGCGCGGCCTCGCCTCCACCGCGCTCATGCAACTGGCGGGCCGCGGAGCCGCCGACGTGCTGCTGGCCCACCCAGAAGGTGCCAGGCTCCGGTATCTGGTGCTGGCAGGCCCTGGGAACAATGGCGGCGATGCCCTGGTGGTCGCCGGCCTGCTGGCGACCGCCGGGGCGGCGGTCCAGATTGCCGGCTATCGACGCACCCAGGCGTCCGCGGTAGATCCTCCTGGGGTTCCCCGATTTGAGTGTGGTGCCGATCCTGGGCTTGAACAGCTCCGTGCGGCGCTGCTGGGCTGCGACGTAGTCGTCGATGGGCTTCTGGGAACCGGCAAGGCTCGCCCGATCGAGGCGGATCTGGCCGCGATCCTGGGCGAGGTTCGGTCAGCCTCCAACCACCCGCGGATCGTGGCCCTGGATGTGCCGACCGGAGTCGACGTGGACAGCGGCGCCGCCGATCCGCACGCCCTGGCCGCGAATCGTACCCTCACCTTCGGCTACGAGAAGCGGGGCCTCCGCCTGTCTCCGGCCCGAGAACTGGCCGGTGAGGTCTCGCTCGTGGATCTCGGGCTGCCCCGTTCCCCGGCCGTGCCGGTAATCACCCACATGCCCGAGGCGACCGACGTCGCGGGCTGGCTGCCCAGGCGATTGCCCACCAGCCACAAATACACGGCGGGCGCCGTGATGGCCCTGGCCGGCTCACCCCACTACACCGGGGCGCCGGTACTCTGCTCCCTGGCCGCGCTCCGGGCCGGCGCGGGGTACGTGACCCTCGCGCTCCGTGAAGCGGCCAGAGCCACCCTGGCATCCTTGTTGGTTGAACCTACCATGCTGGTAATTCCCGACGCCCCGGAAGCCGCCATCGCGCATCTGCGCGAAAGCGCGGGCCGGTACCAGGCGCTCCTGATTGGCCCTGGCCTGGGCCGTGAGCCCGACACCATCACCCTGGTCCGGGCGCTGCTGTCGGAGCCGCCGGCCGGTCCCCGCGCGGCGGTGGTGGACGCGGACGCGCTGTACGCGCTGTCCCAAACGCCGAACTGGTGGGAACAGGCGGCTCTTCCCCTGATACTGACCCCTCATTCCGGCGAGATGGCCCGGCTCACTGGACTGTCCGCCGCGGATATCGAGCGGAATCGCCTCGAGGTGGCGGCAGCCTGGGCCAAAACATGGGGGCAGGTGCTGGTGCTCAAGGGCGCCCCTACCATCGTGGCGGCGCCCGAGGGAGCACTCTCGATCAACCCCACCGGAAACCCGCTGCTGGCGACGGCGGGGACCGGCGATGTGCTGTCGGGGATCATCGCCGCCTTCCTCGCGGGCGGCACGGCGCCGTTCGAAGCTGCCCGTGCGGCGGTCTATCTGCACGGACTGGCGGCGGACCTGGCGGTCGCGACCTATGGAGACCGCGGGATGCTGGCCGGTGACCTCCTGCCGCTGATCCCTCAAGCAATCAAGGAAGTCCTGGCTTCGTGAGCGCAATATCGTACGCCGAGAGGGCCGTCGTGCCCTCGCGCCGCCTGACCAGAGCGATCGTTGACCTTGGCCGCCTGCAAGCTAACGTGCGGGCCGTGCGAGCCTGGATTGGTCCGAGCGTGGACCTGATGGCCGTGATCAAGGCCGGAGGATACGGTCACGGGGCGGCACCGGTGGCACGCGCCGCGCTGGAGGCGGGCGCCCGGTGGCTGGGAGTGGCCTGCGTGGATGAGGGGCTGGCGCTGCGCGCGGAAGGTATTCGAGCGCCGATCCTGGTCCTCGGCCACTCCGCGACCGCCGAGGCGCCGGCCGCCATCCAGGGCAACCTTACCCTGACCCTGGGCACGAGTACGCAGTGCGAGGCGATGGCGGCGGTGGCCCGAGAATCGAACGATCCGATTAGGGTGCACCTCAAGATTGATACGGGGATGGGCCGGTTCGGCATCTTGCCGGAACAGATTCCCCTTGTGGCATCGATACTGCGATCCGCCCCCGCGATCATCGTGGAGGGGTGCTTCACCCACCTGGCGAGGGGAGAGGAGGAGCCGTCGCGGGCCACCAACTCGCAACTCGATCGGTTCGAGGACACGATTGGCGCCCTCCGGCGCCGAGGCATCGATCCGCCCCTGCTCCACGCCGCCAACAGCGGCGCCACCATCATCGCCCCTCGGGCCCACTATTCAATGGTCCGGGCCGGCTTGCTCATCTATGGCTATCGGCCCGACCCCGCGAGTGCGTCCCAACTGCCACTGGCTCCAGTGATGGAGGTGCATTCGGCGCTGGTGCGGGTTGAGACTCTGCCGGAAGGTGCGCGCATTGGCTATGGCCATACGCACACCCTGGCCCAGCCCACTCGGGTCGGCCTCGTGCCGATCGGCTACGCCGATGGCTTACCAAGGGCGCTTTCCGGGGTCGGTTCTCTGGTGGTGGGCGGGCAACGAGTGCCGATCATCGGACGAGTGAGCATGGATCAATGTAGTGTCGATCTCAGCGGGGTTCCCGGAGCGCGGGAGGGCGACCCCGTGTGCGTCATGGGCTGCCAGGGGAACGCGGGCATCTGGGCCGACGACCTTGCCACCTGGTCGGGCACCGTCTCCTATGAGGTTCTCTGTGGGATCAGCCTGCGCGTGCCGCGCCAGTACCGGTAAAATCGGCTTCCTCGACCATGACGAGGCCACGCGGGCAGGACTTATAGCCCCCTGGCATCTCGCGGGCGAGGTGATATACTGGCGCCAACGGCTAGGGTAGCGGGTGGCCGCGCTCAGGCTGGAGAGCGGCTCGGAATCGGGTCATCGAGCCCTTGGGGGAAGGCGGGCGACCGCCAGGCGCCTCGCGTGAGGAGACTATACATGTTGGCTGTCGGTTCAATCGATTCCTCGTGGCTCCATCACCTCAATTGGGTAGACTATCTGTTTCTGGTCATCGTGGTCTATAACATCATCACTGGAGCCTGGGTTGGCTTCATGGCCCAGTGCGTGACCATTGGCGGCATCCTCGTGGGCGTGGTAGTGGCCGGTCAGGTCTTTCACGACTTCGGCCTGTTGCTTGGCCACCTTGGCCTCCCCAAGGACGCCCGCGATTGGGGCGGATATGTCGCCGCGTTCGCGATCATCTTCGCGCTCTTCCTGGCTTTCTCCGTCCTCGCGCGGAATATCTCCCGTCTGATGGTGCGCGATACGGTAAACAAACTGGCCGGGGTGGTGCTGGGAGCGCTAAGCGGGACGCTGATCTGTCTGTTTATGGTCACTGCCGTCTCCTATTTCCACATCGGCAGGATCTACACGCCCATGACTCAGGCCCAGTTGCCGCATAAAACGACAAGCTGGTTGGGCGAGTTCGTCACCCTGTTGCCAAATAAGATGCAGTACATTCAGGATTGTTTCCCCGAAAGCGACTGGGCCACGGCCCAACTTCCCCCGAATTGCGCCGAGATAGGGCACTGATTTCGGGCTATTCCGGGCAATAATGGCGTGCCGTCTAGACAGACGCCCAGAGGGGGTGTACACTGGGCGCACCGTGAGCACGGTAGTAGCAGAGGAGGAGACGATGGCGTTCGCGCACACCAATAAGAAGGGCCAGACCTACTTCCTCCACGAGAGGATGGTCACCCTGCGGGGAAACAATCGCCAGCAGAAGATTTATTTCTTCTCGCTTAGCCAAAAGGACGGAGTGCTCGACAAGGTTCCGGATGGATGGCAAGTCGTGGAAACCGCGAGTTCCGGTATGCCCGTGCTCAAGAAAGCGGCATCTAACTAACCCCGAAGTTCTTCACGCCGGCCGGTGCCGGCACGCGCATCTCCAGGTAGCCCGGCCCCGAAACGGGCCGGGCTACTCCTTCTTCCGCGGATCCTTCAGCTTGAACACATACAGGGCGACCGCCGCGATGAGCGAGGCCGCCACGGCAAGGAACACCGGGCTGTAGCCGGCGTGATCGGCAACCACCCCTCCCGCGACCGGGACCAATAATGCGACCGGGGTTTGCACCAGATAGCTGAGCGAGACAAAGGTGGGCCGCTCCTCCAGGGCGCCGAACTCCACCACCGCCGCCACCGAGGCGAGCTGGGTGGCGCTGCTGTAGGTGCCGAGGAGCAGGAACACCCCATACAGAATGGTGGGAGTTCCCGTGGCATCGGCCAGTACGGCCAGCGCCATACACACGACCCCCGCCGCGGTTCCCGTGATCAAGACCGGCCGATAGCCAAGATGGTCGCCCAGCCAGCCCCAACCGATGCTCCCCATCATCGAGGCAGCCATCAACACGGCGCCATAGACGCCTACTTGCGCGTCCGACACATGGAGTGAGCGCGAGGCGGCGGCGGTGATGAAGGGCGAGGTGGCAATGCCGACATTCGCCAGGGTTCCGGCCAGCAAAAAGGTGGTAAAGTTTCGCTCTCGGCGCAAGAAATCAGGCAGGGCCCTCAAGTAGGGGCCAAGCGGAGGGGAGGGCGCCCTGGGAGTACCGGCGGCCACGCCGGGCTCGTGGCCGATCGCCAGGCACACGAACGACAGCACCAGGAAGGCAAAGGTGGCGAGAAAGCAGAGAGCAAAGTTCGTCGGATAGGGAAAGCCATGCAAGATAAGGGCGGTAATCGCCGCCGCGGCGATCCCCAGTAGACCGCCGCCCGCCCCGGCAAAACCAAAAAAGCGGCCCCGGAGTCGGGTGGGAATCATCAAGGAGATCAGATTGAGCCAGGCCGGGGTGGTGATCCCGCCGCCAAACGACCAGGTAGCGGACATGAGGAAAAACACCAGGAGGAGGATGACCCGATGGTCCACTCCCAGCCACAATGTACACAGCGCGAGGACCAGGTAGGGCAGGCGTTCCAACAGGGTGAGCCACAGCACGAAGGGCTTATAGCGCGCCAGGGTGGATACATGCGGTGAAATGAGGACCGGGGGAAGGTTGGCCGCCACGCTCCGTATCGCGGGCATCAGCCCCAGCACGAGATTGGATGAGGTGAGATGGCGGATAAATAGGGGAAGTATGGTATTCCAGGAAGAAAAGCTTACCCCGCCCGTAAAGAGCGCGATGTCCATCCCCATAACGGAAAAGTTCCAGCCGACATGGGGCGCGAACAGGTCTTCTTTTGTCTCCTCGGCCATGGGCTACCTGGCCGCCCCGGCGTCCTCGTGACCGGCCGAGCGGGAGAGCAGGGCATCCATGGCGCTCCGAGGATCGCGACCGCCGAACAAGACCTCACAGACTTGCTCGGTAATCGGCAACTCGACCCCGTGGCGCGCGGCGAGCACCAGAGCGGCGCGGGCCGTTGGCACGCCCTCGGCTACCATGGTCATCTCGCGCCTGATTTCCTCCAGGGACCGTCCCCGCCCGAGTTGCTCGCCTACGGAGTGATTCCGGCTGGAGGGACTGACGCAGGTCGCGAACAAATCCCCGTAGCCGCTCAAACCGGCGAAGGTCGCCGGTTGGGCGCCGCAGGCCACCCCCAGACGCACGATCTCGGCCATCCCTCGGGTGACAATAGCCGCCTTGCTGTTCAAGCCCATCCTCAACCCGTCGCAGATACCCGCCGCCAACGCCACCACGTTCTTCAGGGCGCCGCCCAGTTCCACTCCGATCAGGTCGTCGGAGGTGTAGAGGCGAAAGAGTCGAGTGGCGAGCGCGGCCGCGTTCTCACCGAGGCTCGGTCCGGCGCCGGCAAGCACCGCCGCGGCCGGAAGCCCAGCCGCGATCTCGCCCGCGAGATTAGGGCCGGACAACACGCACAGATCGCCGGCTGCCTCGGGCAGCACCTCGCCGATGATCGTGGATACCCGCTTTCCACTCCCTACTTCCAGCCCTTTGGTGGCGCTCACCAGGCGATGCTCCGGCCGGATACGGAGTCGGAGATCGCCGCACGCGGCTTTGAGGTGTTCGCTGGGAACCGCGATCACGATCAGCTCGGCCCGCGCGGCCTCCGCGTACCCCGCGGCCACCGAGAGCAGGGGCGGAAATCCGACTCCCGGCAGCCAGGCCCGATTCTCACGGTCGGCCGCCAACCGGGCCGCGCGCTCCGGGGTACGAGCGCAGAGCAGCACGGGCCGTCCGGCCCGCGCCTGCAGGAGAGCCAGAGTGGTTCCCCAATTCCCAGCCCCGATGATGGCTAACGAGGGGATTGGGAGAATATTCGCCGGCACGGCGGCGCTGAGCCCGGACTGATCTACCATCTATCCGGCGATCGGCTGGGCAGGCTGGCCGATCTTTCTCTCCGTGCCGGAGAGGAGACGCTGGATGTTGTCCGAATGGCGGGCCACGATCAAGATCGCGCCCAGTACGCAGTAGAGGAGGATCCAGGGCGAAAAATGGCCGAGGGCCACGAAGAGGACGGCCAACAGCAAGCCTACCACGGTCCCAACCAGCACCCCGAGGGAGACTATCAAGCTGACCGCCATGATCACGCCGCCAATCCCCAGGGAAATAAGGGCCGCCGGCCAACAGAGGATGCAGAAGACGCCGAAGGAGACGAGGACGCCACGCCCACCGCGGAAACCTGCATAGACCGGCCAATTATGACCGACCGCCGCCGCCAGGCCGGCCAGGCACTGAGCCGCGACCGAGCCGGTGAGGGAATAGACAATTATCAGGGCTATTATCCCTTTAGTGAAGTCAAAGAGTACCACCAGGCCGGCGGGTATCTTCCCCAGGGTCCGCAGGGCGTTCGTGGCGCCGGTCTTCCCGCTCCCGTAATCCCGCAGGTCAACCCCCTTCACCACCTTCCCCACGATCAAGCCGGTAGGAATGGCGCCCAAGAGGTAGCCAATGATGACGGAGGCCACAATGTGCCATATTTGCATTGCCTAACCGCCCATCCACAACAGCCACCCGCGGCGCGGCCGGCCGCTATCGTCTCGCGCTCGTCGTCTTCGTGTGGGAATGTCCGGCGCTCCCGTGACGTTTCCCCGAGGTTCCTCGGCGAGGCACGCCTTCCTGATCGGCGGCTTCGCGAGAGGATCGGAAGTTGAGGCGAATCGCCGTACCGACGAACCCGAACTGCTCACGGAGCTGATTCTCCAGGAAACGACGATAGGAAAAATGCACCAACGCCGGATCGTTGACGAAGAAGACGAAAGTGGGTGGGTCAACCTCCGCCTGGGTTACGTATCGTAACTTCAACAAACTACCGCTGCTGCTCATCGGCTGATGGCGGCGAAGTGCGTCCTGAACGATGCTGTTGAGCTGTCCCGTGGGGACGCGCTTCAATCGTTCCTCCCGGATCGTCATCGCCATTTCCAGTATGCGCCGAACCCGCTGACGGGTCAACGCGGAGGTGAACAGCAGCGGCGCCTCGCGAGTAAAATGCAGTTCCCGACGGATGCGCTCGCTGAAGGCGACAATGGTGTGATCATCCTTGGGCACCACGAGATCCCACTTATTGACCACGATCAGCAGGCCCTTGCCCGCTTCCCAAGCGTAACCCGCGATGTGGGCATCTTGCGCCACCACCGGCTCGGTCGCGTCGATCACCAACACGGCCACATGGGAGCGGTTGATCGCCCGCATGGAGCGCATCACACTGTATTTCTCCACCCCTACATCGACGTGACCGCGCTTGCGAATGCCTGCCGTATCGACCAGGATCACCCGTTTTCCCTCAAAGTCGATCTCCGTATCCGTGGTGTCGCGGGTGGTGCCGGGAATCGCGGACACCAGCGCCCGATCCTCTTGCAAGATGGCATTGAGAAGACTGGATTTCCCCACGTTGGGCCGGCCCACCAGGGTGATGCGGGGTGCAGGGTCCGGCTCACTCTCCTCGGTCTGGGGCAGAAAGTCCGCCACGATATCGAGGAGGTCACCGGTGTTGATCCCATTGAGCCCCGAGATGGGGATCGGCTCCCCCATCCCCAGAGCGTAGAACTCGGCGCTCTCCAGCCGGCGGGCATCGCTGTCCGCCTTGTTGGCGGCCAGCACCACCGGCCGGCTGGAGCGCCGGAGTTGATCGGCCACGTCGTGATCCATGGCGGTGAGGCCCTGGCGCGCGTCCACCAGAAAAATGATGACGTCAGCCTCCTCGATCGCCGTCTCGGCCTGGCGGCGGATCGCCCGCCCCATGTCCTCGTCGGTCGAGAAATCGAGCCCGCCCGTATCCACGACCAAAAACGGTTTATCGTTCCAGATCGTTTGACCGTAGTTACGGTCTCTCGTCGTCCCCGGCTCGTCTTGCACGATGGCCTGGGGCCGGCCGACCAAACGATTGAAAAGGGTGGACTTGCCCACGTTCGGCCGTCCAACCAGGGCCACTATCGGCAATTCGCTCATGCGATCAGCCTTTCCAAATCGCCGATCCCCTCGGCCAGGTGGATGGGGCGCCCAAGTTGCTCGGCAATGCACGCCACCGTCATATCGTCCAGGGTTACCTCGCCGGCGCGGTCGAACATCACCCGCGGCAGCACTACTATGTCGCCCAATCGCTCCTCGCGCAACCGCTCCAGAAGATCGGCGCCACAGATCAAGCCTGACACCGTGACCTCGCTCCCAAATAGCCGATTCTCGATCGGCACCAGATCCACCGACAAATTGGGAATGGCGCTCAATTCACCGGCGATCCGGGCCAGGACCGGATGAATGAGCGTCCCGCACACCAGGGTGAGATGTCGGGGCGCCGGCAGTGCCGCCGGCAAGCGTCGTTTCATCCCCCGCCAGGCATCCAGCATCATCCTGACCATCCCCACCCCGTTGTCGAGGATCGAGGAATCGGTGTAGTGCGAACGCGGCGGCACCTGGCGTCTGGCCATCAAGTAGAACTCATCGGAAAGAAAAACTATCGGTTCCCCCGCCCGCTCCTTGTTCGCCTTTTGGTACGGCTGCAACTCGCGAATAACCCTCAGAGCTTCGTCGGGGCGGAACCGGCGTAATGGATTCCGTGAGGAGGCGGTCCGCTCGGTCCGGATGCGGGTGAGACCCACCGGGACGGCGGATATCGTCCTGACCATAGGGTAACGAGCGAGAAGATCGCGCGTGGTCGCGTGGAGGTCGTCGGTGTCGTTGATCCCTGGGCATAGCACCAGTTGAGTATGCACCGCGATCCCCATGGCGTTGAGGCGG
>DATLQX010000255.1:0-4392 GCA_035534995.1 Chloroflexota bacterium
CGGCTTCCGTTTCCAGACGCCGCCGCAACTCCATCACCTGGTCCCGCAACTCAGCCGCCCGCTCGAACTCCAGTTGTCGCGCGGCGGTCTTCATCTGCGTTTCCAGATCCTTCAGCACCCGGAGCACCTCTTCCCTGGGCAGTTCGGGAGCGGCAATGTACGCGGCGGTTGTCTCCGCCACCGCCCGCATTCTATCACCCAGGTCGTGGATACTCTTGCTAATGCTGATTGGCTCGATGCCATGGGCCTCATTATACGCCATTTGGATAGCACGGCGTCGATTGGTTTCACCAAGGGCCTTCCGCATCGAGTTGGTCTCGTTGTCGGCGAACATGATCACATGCCCCTCGACGTGGCGGGCGGCCCGCCCCACGGTCTGGATCAAGGACGTTTCCGACCGCAGGTAGCCTTCCTTGTCGGCGTCAAGGATCGCGATCAAGCTTACCTCGGGGAGATCCAGACCTTCACGCAGCAAGTTGATTCCCACTACCACGTCGTAGGTACCGAGACGGAGGTCGCGCAGCACCTCCACCCGCTCCATCACGTCCATCTCGCTATGGAGATAGTGCACTTTGATTCCCAGTTCCCGCAGGTACTCGGCCAGATCCTCGGACATTCGTTTGGTGAGGGTGGTGACCAAGACGCGCTGCTTCTTCACCACCCGTTCGCGGATCCGCTCGATCAGGAGATCGATTTGTCCCTTGGTGGGGCGTACCTCAATGGTGGGATCCAGCAAGCCGGTGGGGCGAATGACCTGTTCCACCACGCGGCTGCTATGTTCGTATTCGTAGGGACCAGGGGTCGCGGAGACATAGATTGCCTGATGAACGGTCTGCTCGAACTCATTGAAGGTGAGTGGGCGATTGTCGAGGGCGCTGGGGAGGCGGAAGCCGTAGTCCACCAGCACCTCCTTGCGCGAGCGGTCGCCGCCATACATCCCGCGCACCTGCGGGAGCGCCACGTGCGACTCATCGACAAAGAGGAGGAAGTCGTCCGGCAAGTAGTCGAGAAGGGTCCACGGCTTCTCACCGGCGCCCCGGCCCGAGAGGTGCCGCGAATAGTTCTCGATTCCGGCGCAGATGCCCGTTTCGCGGAGCATTTCCATGTCGAAGTTCGTCCGCTGCTGGAGGCGCTGGGCCTCCAACAGCTTACCCTGCGACTCTAACTCCGCCAGCCGCTCGCCCAGTTCTTCCTCAATGGAGACGATCGCCTTGATCAGCTTCTCCTGCGAGGTCACGAAGTGGCGGGCGGGATAAATATCGAGTTGGGTCAGGGTGGTCAGCACCTCGCCGGTCAGCGGATCTACCTGCACGATGCGCTCGATCTCGTCACCAAAGAACTCGATCCGATAGGCCAGATCCTCATATGAGGGGTAGACCTCGAGTACGTCCCCGCGGACCCTGAACTTCCCCCGGTTGAAGTCCATGTCGTTCCGTTCGTAGAGGATCTCGGTCAGGTGCCGCAACACTTTGTCACGCCGGTGACGTTCGCCGCGCCGCAGCTTAACCACCACGTTGTTGTAGTCCTCGGGTGAGCCCAGGCCATAAATGCAGGAGACCGAGGCCACGATCAAGACGTCACGCCGCTCGAAGAGACTGCGGGTGGCGGACAGACGCAGCTTCTCGATCTCCTCGTTGAGGGTGGACTCCTTCTCGATGTACACGTCCGACCGCGCGATGTATGCCTCGGGCTGATAGTAGTCGTAGTAGCTGACGAAGTACTCCACCGCGTTCTCGGGAAAGAAGTCGCGGAACTCGCTGTACAACTGCGCCGCCAGGGTTTTGTTGGGCGCCAGCACCAGGGTGGGCCGCTGCAATGCCTGCACGACATGGCACATGGTGAAGGTTTTGCCGCTGCCCGTCACGCCGAGCAGGGTTTGGTGCCGGTCGCCGGCGCGCGTGCCTTCCACAAGTTGGCTGATCGCGGCGGGCTGATCGCCGCGGGGAACGAAATCAGAAACAACCTTAAACTCGGGCATACAGCAAGCCTCCCGCGAGGAAACGAGGGGATAGAACACGGATCGCCCATCGTGGGCTCCGGCTTCTCTCATTAATGTACCGGGGTGTCCCCATCGCGGGTATTACACGGGGCACACACGCGGTTCTCCAGTGGGAAACCAACCAGAAACCGGCAATTTACCCCGCATTGGCCATGGACCTCGGGTGGTAACGTGCTACACTTTTCCACAAGGACATACCGTTTAGCGCCCGTTGTGGCGGGTGCGTTAGGCAGGCCATGGATTCGCTCCGCTGGACGCTGTCTCGCCTGAATTGGGCGAGTGCCCTTGATATTGCGATCGTCACCCTGGTCTTCTTTTGGTTTCTGGTCTTGATTTATCAGACCCGTGCCGATCAGGTGCTGCGTGGGGTCGTGCTGTTGATCGTGGTGGGAGCGATCCTCGCCTCTACCCTCCAGTTGACCGTGCTTGGCTGGCTCCTCGTCCACTCCGTCCCTGTCCTTTTGATCGCGATCCCGGTTATTTTTCAGCCCGAGTTGCGGAAGTTGCTGGAGCAACTTGGGCGCTCCAGCCGGATCATTAATCATCCGCTGGCCTCCCTCACCCCGCCGGCCGCCGACTACACGGTGGGCCAGATCGTGGATGCCTGTGAGCAGTTGGCCCGCCAGAACTTCGGGGCCCTGATTGTCATTGAGCGGAAAACCGGCCTCCAGGATTACGCCGAGACGGGGACGAGACTGGACGGCACCGTGTCGCTGGAACTGCTGGAGGCGCTCTTCTACAAGAACTCGGCTCTGCACGATGGGGCGGTGATCATTCAGGGAGATCGGGTGGTGGCCGCGAAGTGCGTGCTGCCCTTGAGTGATAACGTGGGGAGCGGGGCGCCGATCGGTACCCGGCATCGGGCGGCCATCGGCATTAGCGAGGTCACCGACGCCATCGCCGTGGTGGTTTCCGAGGAAACGGGGAAGATTTCCATCGCCAACAACGGCAAGCTGATGCGAGGCCTCAGCGGCGATACCCTGCGGCGCGCTCTGACTACGTTCTATCACCCCGATGAATTGCAAGGGGTAGGGTAGAAAGAATAGTATGGCTCGTCCCATCATCCCCTTGCTGCCCGAATTACGCCGGAACGGCGGACCCCGCGAACAGGTTCGCGGCTTCGCCTACCTCCTCCACACGATTGCCCTGGGCCGCCGGCCCGGTGACCAAGCACTATCTCGCCAGGCGGTGCTGTCGCGGCTGCTGGCCGCCCTGGTGATGTCGATCGCGCTCTGGTACTACGTCACCGATCAGGAGAACCCCATCGTGCGCAGCCAGCCCTTTACCTTGCAAGCGGAAGTGCGGAATATCCCGCGCGGGCTAGCTCCGCGGAATCCCACGATCACGGTCACGGTCACCGCGCGTGGCTTGCAGGATCAGGTGAGTAGTCCGGGTGTGATCTTTCCCGTTATCGATCTTCGCGGCGTCTCGCGCGACGCGCGTGAGGCGACGGTCCCCGTAACGATTAGCGGCGGCCGCTCGGGCGTCCAATACACGGTGAGCCCACCCACGGTCAGCGTCAGCCTGGAACCGCTGGTCTCCGCCACGGTCCCGGTCACTTTTGTTCCGCAGTCCTCCCTCCCGATCAATCTGACCAATCTCCCTCCACGGTTGTCTCCCGCCGTCTTGACTATCTCTGGTCCCGCCGATCAGGTAAACCGCGTGGACCACGCCACGGTATCGGTCCCCCTCAGTTCCATTCAGGCGCCCAATCCGCAGGCATCTTCTTTTGAAAAAGTCTTCAATATCGTACCGCAGCTCTTCGATATTCAGGGGCGGCAGGTCTCGGCCAGCGGCATATTGGCCCCAGATACACGGGTCCAGGTGACCCTCCAGATTAACGTCAGTCTAGCCATTCAGACCCTTGCCGTGACCCCGATCCTAAGCGGCGGCCTTCCCCTGGGCTACCAGGTGGATGGGATCCAGGTTGTGCCGCCCAGTGTTGCCGTGGTTGGGCCGCCCGACTCCGTGAACTCGCTGATCGCGGTCTCCACCCTACCCATCCCGCTCACCGGGGTGACACACAGCATGACCTTGACGACCCATCTGGACTTGGGCAGTCTCCTGCCCGACGTGGCGGTCTATACGCAGGGCAAGGGAACGGAAGGCAGTCGAGGTCGAGTCGGACCAAAGTGGTCCGTCTATGTCTCTATCTCCAAGTCCAAGGGCACGAACGCGCTGCCTGCCTCGATCAGCGTCGATCATCTGGGCAAGGGCTTACGGGCCATCCTGGGAACCTCGTGGCTCCAGGTCTATGTGAACGCGCCCTACCTTGATATTGCCAGGCTGCCCGCGCTCGTCGCGCATATAAACGCCGCCGGCCTGGTTCAAGGAGTGTATCAGCTGAAACCAGTCCTCTCCCTGCCGTCCAGTCTGGGCAATTACAGCGTCAC